>NZ_JBFREV010000051.1:0-35931 GCF_052114485.1 Cupriavidus sp. KB_39 | reverse complement strand
GCTTCCATGCGGGCGCGGACCTTGGGGGTCTGCGCGGCCTTGTCGACGGCGGTCTGGATCTTGCGCGCCAGGTCTTCCGGCATCTGGCCCGAGGCCACCACGCCGATCCAGTTGCTGAAGTCGACGTCCGGATAGCCGAGTTCGGCGAAGGTCGGCACGTCAGGCAGCAGTGGCGAGCGCGTCTTGGCGGCCAGCGCGTAGGGCTGGAGCTTGCCGGCCTTGATCAGCGGCAGCGAGGTGACCATGCCGTCGTACATCACGGCGATCTGGCCGCCCATGACTTGCGTCAGGGCCGGGCCGGAACCCGCGAACGGCACGTGCTGGAGGTCGATGCCGGTCTTCTGGTTGACGATCATCCCCGCGTAGTGAGAGGCCGTGCCGGCGCTGTACGAAGCAAAGCCGAGCTTGCCCGGATGCGCCTTGGCGTAGCTGACCAGGCTCTTGAAGTCCTTGGCCGGCAGTTGCGGCGCGCCGACCATCAGCAACCGCGAACGCGCGATGGCGGCCACGGGGCGGATGTCCTTGAGCGGATCGAAGTTGCTTTTCAGCACGTGCGGGATCTCGGTCAGCACGTTGCTGGCCGTGACCATGATGGTCTGGCCATCGGCCGGTGCGGCGATCAGCGTGTGGATGGCGATGCCGCCGCCCGCGCCGGGCTTGTTGTCGACCACGACCGGCTGGCCGAGATCGGCGGAAAGCTGCTCCGCCAGCAGGCGGGCGACCACGTCCATGGTGCCGCCAGCGGGGGCCGGCACGAGCATGCGTACCGGCTTGTTGGTCCACGCAAACGCGGCCGGCATGGCCAGCGCGAKCAGGACAGCCACGGCGGTGCGCCGCGGTATCAGGTGGGCAAGGCGTTGGGCCATGCTTGTCTCCGTTCGATGTATTGGAATAGTAGGGCAGGCACGCTCAGGCGGCGTGTCTTGTTCCCGTATTGCAGGGGTTGCAGGGGCTGCAGGTATTGCCGGAACTGCCGGAACTGCTGGAACTGCCGGGATTGCGGCGCTGGGCGATGGCCGCCAGCGTGGCGGCGCGCTCCAGCAGCGTCATGCGGGGCCAGCGGCCGATCTCCAGGGGGGTACGGCGACACCCCTGGCAGAACTGGCCGGACAGGTCCATGCGGCAGATRTTGATGCAGGGATCGGTCAGTGCGTCCATGTCGTGCGTCAGCCAGTATCAGGCGGGACGGCGCGGCAGGTTGCGCTCGCCGGCCCGGCGGTTCGGGGCCATGCCGTGCGCGCGCAGCGTCTCTTCGGCGCTGTCGTACCAGGTGCCGATGCGGTAGATCGCGCGGGCTTCCTTGCCGGTGGCGATCTCGCGGCCCAGTTCCTTGGCCACGCGCACGCACTGCTGGATCTGCTGCACCGAACTCATGCGATTGCCGTGCTGGTCGATGATGGTGTCCTCGATGCCGCAGCGCGGGTGCAGGCCCATCGCCATCGCCATCATGTTGAACGGCAGCACGTTCTTGAGCAGCGACTCGGCCGTCAGCGTGCAGCCATCCGGCGCGCGGTGGATGAAGTTGAAGAAGTTGAACGGGTTGGGGCCGTCGAAGCCGCCGCCGATGCCGATCCAGGTCAGGTTCAGCGGACCCAGGTAGACCCCGGCGCGCACCAGGCGCTCGAGCGTCTCCAGCGCRTGCATGCCRGTSAGCTGGAAGTGCGGCTGCACGCCGGCGCGTTGCAGGCGGCGCAGGTGCTCGGCCACCCAGGCCGGGCCGGCCGGCACGGTCATCTCGCTGTAGGCCGCCTGGTACGCCGGGTTCTCGAGCGAGGTGCCCGCGACGTACTCGGGGTACAGCAGCTCCATGATGTTCATCTGCGTGGTGTTGATGGCCACGGTCACCTGGTCGGGCTTCGGCGTGAGTTCGGCCAGCATGTGGCGCGTGTCGTCCGAGAGCCATTTGGCGGATTCGCCTTCGTCTTCCGGTGCGAACGAGATCGACCCGCCCACCTGGATGATCATGTCCGGCACGGCCTTGCGCACGCCGGCGATCAGCTCGTTGAACTTGGACAGACGCTTGGAGCCCTTGCCGTCGAGTTCGCGCACGTGCAGGTGCAGCACGGTGGCGCCGGCTTCGTAGCAATCCACGGCTTTCTGGATCTGGGCTTCCATGGTGACGGGGATGTCTTCCGGGAAGTCTTCGGGCATCCACTCGGGGCCGTACGGCGCCACGGTGATGACCACTTTGTCCATGGTCTCGGGGTGAAGGGAATCGTCAAGAAATTGCATGTTGTCTCCTCGCTGGGTGCGGTGGGAATGTGCGGACGGCACGCGGGGCGCCGGTGTCCGAAGTATCGGCCAGCGGGTATACGCGGTTTGACATGACGGGACATTGAATTAACCTGTGGGGACACCCCGGGAAAGCACGCATCCATCCTTCTATGTGCCTATGTCCTATACGTTGCGCGGCGCCAGCCTGACCCATTACGTGGATGTGGCGCGGGCCGTCGGGCTCGACCCCTACCAGCAGTTGCGCGCGGCGCGCATCGCCCGTTCCGCGTTGCTGGATCCCGACTTGCGCATCCGGGCCGAACTGGTCGGCGGGCTGCTCGATGCCTCGGCGCAAGCGGCCGGCGTGGACGACTTTGGCCTGCGCATGGCGGCGCTGCGCGAGTTCTCGAACCTGGGCCCGCTGGCCTTCGTGGTGCGCGAGGCACCCACGCTGCGCGAGGCGCTGGTGTCGATGGTTCGCTACATGGACCTGCAGAACGAGGCGCTGGGGATGTGGGTGGAAGAGGCGGGGCCGCTGGTAGTGATCCGGCTGCAGATTCTGAGCGAGCGGCCCGGCACGATGCGCCAGGCCTCCGATCTCGCAGTGGGGGTGATGTTCCGCATGCTGCGGCTGTTCCTGGGCACCGGGTGGCGGCCGCGCAGCATCAGTTTCACGCACGCGGCGCCGGCCAGCACGGCCACGTCGCTGCAGCTGTTCGGCATGCCGGCGGACTACGGGCAGGATTTCGATGGCATCGTCTGCCAGGCGGCGGACCTGGAGGCGCCGCTGCCATCCTACGACCCGGTGATGGCGCGGCAGGTGAAGCAGTACCTCGGCACGCTGCTGGCGCAGTCGTCCGCGACGATGCAGGACCAGGTGCGCAAGCTGATCTACGCGCTGCTGCCCACCGGCCTGTGCACGGTGGACCGCGTGGCCCAGCACCTCAGCGTGGATCGGCGCACCGTGCACCGGCGGCTGGCGCAGGAAAAGACGACGTATTCCGATGTGCTCGATGCGGCGCGCGCGGACCTCGTGCTGCGCTACATCGACAACGCCACGCGGCCACTCTCGGAAGTGGCCACGCTGCTTGGGTTTTCATCGCTCAGTGCTTTTTCGCGCTGGTTCTGCGGCCGCTTCGGCTGTAGCGTCACGGCCAGGCGCATGGGCAAGGCGGAGGCAAAAACGACCACCGCCGGCTGAGGGGCTGGCGGCGGTTTGAGCACGGGGCTCAGAAGCGGTGGCGGATGCCCACGGCGGCGCCGATCATCGACCGTTCGCCATTGCCCAGCGCGTAGCTGTTGCCGAGCGAGAGGCTGTTGGCGTAGACCGTGGCCAGCGATTCGAGCATCAGGCCGGCATTCTTGGCGTAGGCGGTGGTCAGGTACACGTCCGTGCGCTTGGAGAACGCGTAGTTGGCCACGAAGCCGATCTGCCACGGGTTGGCGAGCTGCGTCGCGCCGGCCAGGCTCTTGAGATCGTCGTAGTGATACTCGAGCGTCAGGCCGACGGCCGGCGTGAGTTGGTAGAGCGCGCCGATCCAGTACAGGTCGTCGCGCTGGATCACCGTGCCGCCCGCGTTCTTGTTCTGGCCCCAGCGGTAGCCGGCCATGATCTTGGCATCGCCAAAGCCGTAGCTGCCGCCGATGGCCGCCTTGCGCAGCGTGCCGCTGCTGGTGCCGATGGTCGGGTTCCACTGGTCATAGCCGACGGTGACCCCGAACGGGCCGGCCGCGTAGGCCACGGCCGCGCCGTAGGCGGTGTCGCGCCGGAACGAGCCCGGCACTTCGCCGTTGCCGCCGATCGGCGTGGCCACACCCACCGTGGCCGGCAGCGCCAGGCCGGTGCCGAAGGACCAGTGCGCCAGCGCCGTGACCGGGCCGAACTGGCCCGTGTACTTGATGGTGTTGTCTTCGCGGAAGTTGGCGCCCGACTGCAGCACCACCGGCTCGTACTGGGTGGCGTAGGCGGTGGGCGAGAAGTTGGCGAGCGCCTCGAACATCGACGTGTACTGGCGCCCGAAGGTGATCTGCCCGAGTCCCGTGCGCTGCAGGCCGACAAACGCCTGACGTCCGAACATCCGGCCCGACTGCTGCAGCGTGCCCGAGTCCAGGCTGAAGCCCGACTCCAGCACGAACATGGCCTTCGCGCCGCCACCGAGGTCCTCGGTGCCGCGAATACCCCAACGGGAGCCGGCGAGGCCGCCCG
Organism: Cupriavidus sp. KB_39; assembly: GCF_052114485.1. Lineage (NCBI taxonomy): Bacteria > Pseudomonadati > Pseudomonadota > Betaproteobacteria > Burkholderiales > Burkholderiaceae > Cupriavidus > Cupriavidus sp. KB_39. The sequence continues at coordinate 31,511 of NZ_JBFREV010000051.1, read as the reverse complement.
AGTTCATGCGTACCACGTCGTGACCCTGCCCGCGGTTGAACTGGTTCGTGGCGACCGGCACCGCGCCCACGTGATTCGCGTATTCGACGTTCACGTCGGCCACGCCATATAGCGTGACCGCCGATTGTGCTTGTACTGCACCCGTTCCCGCAGTGGTCATCAGCGCCGCTGCGGCAATATTCCTGGCCTTCATGTTGTCTCCGTGTCTCGGTTCGAGTTATGTGCAACCGGGTCGGAGTATTGGCGGAACGGGCGCTGCCGATTTGACTGTCGGGGACAATCCTTTTTCATTTCGGGACAGATCGGGAAAACGCGAACCTGCCCTGCAGGACGGGCGCGGCAGTCACTTCACAACTGCGATTCGATGGGAAACAGCCCCATGAACCACACGCCGACGCGCCGCAGCACGGAGGACTCGGGCTCCGTGGTCAGCGGGGCGGCGTCCGGGTTCGCCTCGTCGATCCAGATCAGTTGGCGGCCCCGTTCGGGGTCGTCCTCCTCCGCGAGCCGCCACGCAATGCGCCCCAGATTCGGCAGGATCGCGCCGGCCACCTGCGCGGCCAGCGCCGGGCTCACGCAGACCACGCCCAGCTCCGTGTTGAGCTGCACCGAGCGCGGGTCCAGGTTCATCGAGCCGATAAAGACGGCGCTGTCGTCKGCCACGAAGGTCTTGGCATGCAGCGACGCGCGCGAGCTGCCGAACGCCGACAGCTTGGTATTGCCCGATTTGGTCGATTTTCCCGATGTTCCCGCCGCGGCTTCGGGGTCGTGCATCGGCTTGACCTCGTACAGCACCACGCCCATGCGCAGCAGCGTCTCGCGGTAGCGCTTGTAGCCGGCGTGCACGGCGGCCACGTCGGTGGCGGCGAGCGAGTTGGTCAGCACCGTCACGGCCACGCCGCGCTCGCGCAGCCCGCGCAACCACGCCACGCCCGCCTCGGCCGGCACGAAGTAGGGCGAGACGATCAGCAGCGTGCGCTGCGGCTGCACGTCCAGCGCGCGSARYTGGGGCACCAGATGTCCSGCCGTGTCSTCGGCRGCGCGCGTGATCTTGCCGGGATCGTCGTAGAGCAGCGCGGCGCGGCCCCATGCGGCGACGGCGGGCGGCTCGGCGAGTACCTGCCGGAGCCGCTCGCGCGCGTGCACGGCGTAGGGGTGGTCCTGTTGGGCCGCCGCCAGCGCATCCAGCCGCTCGCGTAGCGCGGCCACGGCTTCCGGGTCGGCGCTGCGGCCGGTCAGCGTGCCCACCGGATAGGCCGCCTCGCTGTTCCAGTAGGCGTCGAACGCGCCGGAGACCTCGCGCACGATGGGGCCGTGCGTCAGCACGTCCAGATCGCCAAAGCTGACGGCGGGCGATGCGCCGAAGTACTCGTCGCCGATATTGCGCCCGCCGACGATGGCGGCCTGGTTATCGGCGATCAGCGCCTTGTTGTGCATGCGCCGGTTCACGCGCGAGAAGTCCAGCAGCGCGCCCGCACGCCGGAAGGCGCGGCTGGCCACCGGGTTGAAGATGCGCACCTCGATGGCTGGATGGGCGTCCACGGCCAGCAGCAGGTTGTCGTCGGCGCCCACGCCGATGTCGTCCAGCAGCACGCGCACGCGCACGCCCCGGTCCGCCGCGCGCAGCACGGCATGGGCCAGGGATCGGCCGGTGGCGTCGTCGTGCCAGATGTAGTACTGGAGGTCGAGCGAGCGCTCGGCCTTTTCCGTCAGCAGCACGCGGGCGATCAGCGCGTCGACGTTGTCCGCCAGCAGGTGGAAGGCGCTCTGGTCTGGCGGGTCAGGGCGACGCTGCGCGGCGAGGCGGCCGAGCGTGGTTTGCGCGGTGTCTGTCATCGCGTGGCTCGGTTCACCGTCCGCCGGGGGCAGGCTGGCGCAGCCGGACAGCAGCGCGGCTGCCACCATCGTGACCATCGCCACCCGGGCCAGCACGCGTGCGGCAGCGGTCATGCATGTCTCCCGGGGAAGGGCAGGCCGCCCGCGCTGGCCAAGTCCAAAGGCCAATACAAATTGGCGCCGACGGCGTCGAGAATGGGAATGCTTGCCCCGGGAAAAGCAAGCGTTACGGCTACGCAAGAGGTGCTACGAACATAGTCCGGCATCGCGGAGATTGCAAACCGCTTCCCGGAGAGAGGAGGCAGCCATGGCTCGTTGGCTCGAGCGACTGATGTCCTGCGCGCGCGTTCTGGTCGCCGTGGCGTGGCTTGCCATGTTCACCGCACCCGGTGTCCCGGCGGCGCAGACCCCTGCACCCGCCGCGCCGCCGGCATCCACCGCGCCTGCGGCGCCGACCTTCAAGCCCGAGGAACTCGAGTCCCTCGTGGCGCCGATCGCGCTCTATCCCGATTCCGTGCTCTCCCAGGTGCTCATGGCGTCCACGTATCCGCTCGAGATCGTGTATGCGGCGCGCTGGGTCAAGGCCAATCCCAATGTGAAGGGCGACGCYGCGGTCAAGGCCGTGGAGAACCAGCCCTGGGATGTCAGCGTGAAGTCTCTGGTGGCCTTCCCGCAGGTGCTGGAGCCGATGAGCGACAAGCTGGACTGGACGCAGAAGCTCGGCGACGCGTTCCTGGCCCAGGAGCGCGATGTGCTGGCGGCGGTGCAGCGCCTGCGCGCCCGCGCCCGGGACTCGGGCAACCTCAAGACCAACGAGCAGCAGAAGGTGTCGGTGGAGCCAGGGCCCGCGCCGGTGCAGGGCCAGCCGCCACCGGTCGCCGAGACCATCATCCGCGTCGAGCCGGCCAATCCCCAGGTGATCTATGTACCGGCCTACAACCCCACCGTGGTCTACGGCTCATGGGGCTATCCGAGCTATCCGCCGTACTACTGGCCCCCGTATCCGGCCTACTACCCGGGGGCGGCGCTGGCCACCGGCTTCGCCTGGGGCGTGGGGCTGGCAGCGGCGGGCGCGATCTTCGGCGGCTGCAACTGGGGCGGCGGCGATGTGAATATCGAYGTCAACCGGGCCACCAATATCGACCGCAATTTCGACCGCACCAAGGTGCAGGGCGGCGGCAAGTGGCAGCACGATTCCAGTCACCGGCAGGGCGTGTCGTACCGGGACAACGCTTCGCGCGAGAAGTACGGCAAGAACTCGGGCGGGGCGGACCGCCGCAGCGACTATCGCGGCAGGGAGGGTGGGCGCGAGGGTGGACGTGATGGTGGCCGTGAGGGCGGACGTGAGGGCGGACGTGAGGGTGGGCGCGATGGTGGCCGTGACGGCGGACGCGATGGCGTCGGCGGCGATCGGGCAACAGCTTCTGATCGGTCAGCAAACCGGGGCGACCGGCAAGGGGGCGACCGGGGCGACCGCGCGCAGGCCAGCAATCGGCAAGCCAGCGACCGCAGCCTCAGCACGGACCGTGGCCGGGGCGACATGGGCTCGGGCAGCGGGGCAGGCCGGGACAATGCCTTCCAGGGCGTAGGCGGCGGGCAAAGTGCGCAGCGCGACATGGACCGTGGCCGCGCCAGCTCGCAGCAATCGAACTTTGGCGGCGGGCACGCCAGCAGCCGTGGAACCGGCGGCGGTGGCGGTAGTCACGCGGGCAGCCGTGGCGGCGGGGGAGGCGGCGGCTTCGGCGGCGGCGGTGGCCGTGGCGGCGGTGGGGGTGGCCGTGGTGGTGGCGGCGGCAGGCGCTGAAAAGGGGAGACGATGACCGCGCGATCAACGCACCGCCTGGGGCGGCTTGCCGGAAGGGCCCGCTGGATGGCGGCCACGACAGCCATCGTGATGGCCTTGACATGGCCATGGCCGGGCCCGGCGTGGGCCGCCAGCCAGCGGCATTTCCCATCGCCCGAAGCCGCCATGCTGGCATTTGGCGACGCCGTGGCGACCAGCGACGACGCCGCGCTGGGCACCCTGCTCGGTAGCGACTACCGGCGCCTGATCCCGCCCGTTGGCGCGGACGCGCGCTACCGCTTCCTGAGTGCCTGGAGTGTGTCGCACAAGATACTTCCCGAGGGTGCCGACCGCGCCCTTGTGGCGGTGGGCGACGATGGCTGGACCTTGCCGGTGCCGCTGGTGAAGTCGGCGCAGGGGTGGTACTTCAACGTGCCCGAGGGCGTGGACGAGATGCGCGTGCGGCGTATCGGGCGCAATGAGCTGGCTGTCATCCAGACCATGCTGGCGGTCTGCGACGCCCAGCGCGAATACGCCAGCGTCGATCATGACGGCGACGGCGTGCTGGTCTATGCCGGCAAGCTGTCCAGCTCGCCCGGCAAGCGCGACGGCCTGTACTGGCCCACGGGCGGCGGCGAGCCGCCGAGCCCGCTCGGCCCCGCCTTCCTGGCTGTCGGCAAGGGCAATACCACGCAGGACGGCTACTACGGCTATCGCTATAAATTGTTGACGGCACAAGGACCGGCGGCGCCCGGCGGTGCCTACGACTACGTGGTCAACGGCCGGCTGTTCGGCGGCTTTGCCATCGTGGCGTGGCCCGTGCGATACGGCGATACCGGCGTCAAGAGCTTCATGGTCAACCACGAGGGCCAGGTGTACGAAGCCGACCTCGGTCCCAACAGCGCGGCGCGCGCGCAGGCCATGACCCGCTTCGATCCTGGCCCGGGATGGGCCAAGACGGCCCCCTGAGCCTCCGGCGCCGCCCCCGCAGGGCGGCGTCCGTGTGCAGGAAGAGATTGCAATTGCGCAGGCCGCCCACTAATGTGAAAGCCGACCATACATAGATCACGAATCTGGCGAATTCGCTTTGTCGTCTTTCTTGACGATTCCTGGCCTTATCCGGGGTGCAGCGCAACGTATATCCGGGCGCAGTACGCGCAGATCGCGCAGTCAGCAAAACATGGACGCACAAGCTCCAGGGGGTAACTGCCATGAATCGTCGTTCGTTCACGACCCTGCTCGGCGTGGCCGCACTGGCCAGTCTCAACGCCGCCTGTACCACCTCTTCCGGTTCCGCCTCGGATAACGCCAGCAAACGCAAGGAAATCGACGCGGGCGCGGACGGCGCGCTGAACCGGCTCTATAGCTCGGTCAACGGCTCGCAGGCCCTGGCCAGCAAGGCCACCGGGATTCTCGTCTTTCCCAAGATCATCGCCGCCGGGCTGGGTATCGGCGGCGAGTACGGGGAGGGCGTGCTCCGCACTGCCGGCCAGCCGGCGGGCTACTACCGCACCTCCACCGCGGCCTTCGGGCTGATTGCCGGCGCGCAGTCCAAGATGATGGTGATGATGTTCATGACGCCGGAAGCCTTGCAGAAGTTCCAGCAAAGCAAGGGCTGGACGGCCGGGGTGGACGGCTCCGTCGCGGTGGCGCAGGTCGGCGCCAACGGGCTGATCGACACCAACACGGCGCGCGCGCCGATCGTCGCCTTCGTGGTGACGAATGCCGGCCTGATGGCGAACCTCTCGCTGGAAGGCACCAAGATCAGCAAGCTCGACATCTAGTCGGGCCGCGGAGAGACCGCATGAGCCGATCCCCCCGGATTCCACATGGGACGACGTGGCTGTTGGCAGTGGCCAGCGTGGCCGCCGGCTGCGCAGTGGCGGACGCGCTGTGGCGCGCATTGCCGCACAAGCGCGCCCCGCCGCGCGCGCCGGCGCCGCGCACCGGGCGGCTGCGGCGGCGCGGCGAGAACGGCGCCGATGCCGACTATGCCTCGCTGATGCGYTCGTCCCGGCTCTCCAGCATGGGCGAGCTGGCCGGCTCGCTGGCCCATGAACTCGACCAGCCGCTGACCGCCATCGTCAGCAATGCCCAGGCCGCGCGCCAGTACCTGGAGTCCGATGTCATCGACATGGACGAGGTGCGCGAGATTCTCAAGGACGTGAACGACGAAGCGTGCCGAGCCAGCGCCACGGTGCGGCAGATCCGCGCGCTGATCAAGGGCGAGTCCCGCGTGCTGGGGCCGCTGGACATCGGCGCCGCCATCGACGAGGCCCTGGCGCTGGTGCGTGGCAACGCGCTCGGGCGCGGCATCGTGCTGACCCGGCAGGTGGCGTCGCCGCTGCCGCGCGTCAATGGCGATGCGGTGCAGATCCAGCAACTGCTGCTCAACGTGCTGCTCAACGCCTGCGATGCCGTGGACCGGGGCGTGCCCGGCAGTGGCACCCCGCGCGAGGTCACGGTGATGGCGCACGTGGCGGAGGGGATGGTGCAGATCGCGGTGCGCGACAGCGGCGCCGGCGTGGACCCCGGCGACCTCGAGCACATCTTCGAACCGTTCGTCACCTCGAAGCCGCAGGGCATGGGGCTCGGGCTGTCGATCAGCCGTGCCATCGCCGCGCGCCACGGCGGCACGCTGGACGCGTGGAACAACGCGGACCGTGGCATGACATTCCAGTTTTCGCTGCCCCAGGAAGGCATGCCCACACGACGCGGCGTCCGCATGCCGCGCGGGCTTGCCATGGCCGAATCGTCTTTCAAAGGATAGCGCCATGAGCGAACACGTTCCGACGGTGTATATCGTCGACGATGACCCCGGTGTCGTGCGCGCGCTGGTGCGGCTGGTCAAGGCGCACGGCTACCAGGCGGTGGGCTTCAACGATGCCTGGGCCTTCCTCGATGCGCGCGCGGCGGACCCCGGTCCGGCCTGCGTGATGCTGGACCTCCAGATGCCGGGCATGGACGGCATCACGCTCCAGCGCCGGCTCGACGGCGAGCTGCCGGTGATCTTCGTCACGGGCCATGCCGATGTCCCCTCCACGATCCTGGCCATGCTGGCCGGCGCCACGGACTTCCTGCTCAAGCCGGTGCAGGAAGACGCGCTGCTGGCGTCGCTCGAACGGGCCTGCCGCTGCGCCGTGGCGCGGCACATGGAACACGAGGAAATGGCCGACCTGCGCGAGCGGCTCGACCGCCTGACCCCGCGCGAGCGCGAGGTGATGGCATGGGTGGTCACCGGCCGCCTGAACAAGCAGGTGGCCAGCGAACTGGGCACGGTGGAGAAGACCATCAAGGCCCATCGCGCCAGCGTCATGCGCAAGCTGGAGGTCGGYTCGCTGGCCGARCTGGTGCGCATGGCCGACAAGCTCGGCCTGCCCGCCGTGGCCGCCGCACGGACACCCCACCGCGCGGGTGCGGGCGCCGGGGCCTGAGCGCTCCCCACGCAGACGGGTGAAGGGCCGGGGTGCACACCCCGGCATGGCGCGCCGCCTGGGCGGGACCATGGCCCAATATCGCGGGGGCGGGGCATCTCGTAGGCTACGAGCATCAGCGATGCTTGCGCGATTGCCGATCCTGCCGATGGTCAACCTGTGGTCAATCTATGGGGCCTACCGAGACCTTTGTCGTCATCGTCGATGACGACGACGCCGTAGCCCGCGCGATTGCGCGGCTGCTGCGCGCCGCCGGCGTCGTCGTGGATACCTACGCCAGCGGCCTGGCGCTGCTGGACCGCCTCCACGCCGACCCCGGCTACCGCCCCGACTGCGTGATCCTCGATGTCTGCATGTCCGATATTGACGGCCTGGAAGTGCARCAGCGGCTGATGCCCATCGGCCTGCCCGTGCTGTTCATCACCGCCTATGACGTGCCCGAGGCGCGCACCCGCGCGCTGGCCAACGGCGCGCTGGGCTATCTGCGCAAGCCGTTCAACGCGTCCCAGCTGCTCGCCCTGATCCCGCCCCCCCGGTCCTGACGCGGGGTGGCCCTTGGTCCAATTGCCATGGATTGCGGCGCGGCACAAGCTAGGTCGAGAAGCGCCCTTTGCATGGCGTGGGCGTGGCATGTGTGGATGGGAGACCGCAATGCGCAGCAGGATCGGCCGAGGGGGAGTGACGCTGCTGGCGGCGCTGGTGCTGGTGCTGGGCGCGGGCTGCGGGAAGGAGGAGCGCAAGGCCGCGGCGCCGCCGGTGACCGACGTCGGCGTTATCACCGTGTCGTTGCGTGACGTGCCGCTGAACTTCGAGTTCGTGGGCGAGACGCAGAGTTCCCAGCAGGTGGAGATCCGGGCCCGCGTGAACGGCTTCCTGGAGCAGCGCACCTACACGGAGGGCTCGCTGGTCAAGGCCGGCGACGTGCTGTTCCGYATGGACCAGAAGCCATTCCAGGCCGCGCTGTCCGCCGCCAACGCGGAGCTGGCGCAACAGCAGGCGCGGCTGACCACGGCGCGCGCCAACCTGAACCGCGTACGGCCGCTGGCCGCCAAGAACGCCTTGAGCCAGAAGGACCTCGACGACTCCACCGGCCAGGAACAGGCCGCGGCGGCGGCTGTCGAGCAGGCCAAGGCCAACGTCGTCAACGCGAAGCTGAACCTCGGCTATACCACCATCACCTCGCCCGTGAACGGGCTGTCCAGCTTCGCCAAGAAGCAGGTGGGCTCCTATATCGACCCCACCAACAGCCTGCTGACCTACGTGGCCAAACTGGACCCGATGTGGGTCAACTTCAGCCTCTCCGAGAACGAAGTGCTGCAAACACGCTCCCAGACGGCATCGGGCGCGCTGCGCATGCCTGAGCGCGGCGCGCTGGAGGTGGAAGTGATCATGGCCGACGGCAGCGTCTATCCGAGCCGGGGCCGCATCGCCTTCCAGGACGCCTCCTTCAGTGCCGAGACCGGCACCTACCTCGTGCGGGCCGAGGTGGCCAACCGCGATGGCCAGCTACGGCCGGGCCAGTTCGTGCGGGTGCGGGTGATCGGCGCCCAGCGCACGCGCGCCATCACCGTGCCGCAGGAGGCGGTGATCCAGGGCCAGCGCGGCGAATCGGTCTGGACCGTGGACAAGGACAACAAGGCGCAGTCGCGCGCCATCGAGGTGGCCGAATGGACCGAGGGCAACTGGGTGGTGCGCTCCGGCCTGCGCGAAGGCGACGTGGTGATCGTGGACGGCACGGTGCGGCTCGCGCCCGGCGCGCCGGTGCGGCCCACACCGGTAGGGGCGAAGCCGGCCTCCGCGCCGGCAGCCCAGGGCGCACAGAAATCGGCTGACCAGAAATCGGCGGCCCAGCCCGCGCCCGGTGAGAAGGCCGCGCCATGACGCTGTCGCACTTCTTCATCGACCGGCCGATCTTTGCATCGGTGCTGTCCATCATCATCGTGGTGGGCGGGCTGGTGGCGATGTTCAACCTGCCGGTGGCGCAGTTCCCGGACATCACGCCGCCGAGCATCACTGTGACCACCACATACCCCGGGGCGAGTTCCGAGGTGGTGGCGCAGAACGTGGCCGCGCCGATCGAGCAGCAGGTGAACGGCGCGGACAACATGCTCTATATGTCGTCCACCAGCTCSTCCACCGGCAACATGACGCTGACGGTGTACTTCGAGATCGGCACCGACCCGTCGCTGGCCCAGGTGGACGTGCAGAACCGCGTGAACCTGGCGCTGCCYACGCTGCCGGATGCGGTGACCAAGCAGGGGGTCTCGGTCCAGAAGCGGTCGTCGGCGTTCATGATGGTGATCGCRGTCTACTCGCCGGACAACAGCTATCCGCAGACCTTCGTCGACAACTACACCAACATCTACATCCTTGACGCGCTGAAGCGGATTCCCGGCGCCAATCAGGCCGCGATCTTCGGCACGCCGGACTACGCGATGCGCGTCTGGCTGCGGCCGGACCGCATGGCGCGGCTCGGCATCACCGTGGAGGACGTGAAGAACGCGGTGGCGGCGCAGAACGAGCAGTTCTCGGCCGGGCGCATCGGCTCCTCGCCGACCGACGGGCCAGTCAAGCAGACTTTCCCGGTGGCCACCAAGGGCCGCATGACCGAGCCGGCCGAGTTCGACAACATCATCCTCCGTGCTGCCTCGGGCGATGCGGCCATCGTGCGGCTGAAGGACATCGGCCGGGCCGAGCTGGGYTCGAAGGACTACTCGCTGCGCAGCCGCTTCAAGGGCAAGACCGCCACGCTGATGGCCGTCTACCAGCAGCCGGGCGCCAACGCGCTGGACGTGGCCAAGCAGGTGCGCACCACGCTGGAGACCATGAAGAAGTCGTTCCCGCCCGGGCTGGAGTACGAGGTGGCGCTGGACACCACGGAGTTCGTGCAGGAGTCGATCAACGAGGTGGTGCATACGCTGCGCGACGCCGTGATCCTGGTGATTTTGGTGGTCTACCTGTTCCTGCAGAGTTTCCGCGCCACGCTGGTGCCGATCCTGGCCGTGCCGGTGTCGATCATCGGCACCTTCATGGCGATGTCGGCGTTCGGCTTTTCGGTGAACATGCTGACGTTGTTCGGGATGGTGCTGGCCATCGGCATCGTGGTGGATGACGCCATCGTGGTGATCGAGAACGTCGAGCGGAATATGGTCGAGTTCAACATGCCGCCCAAGATCGCCGCCAAGCACGCCATGGACGAGGTGGGCGGGCCGGTGGTGGCCATCGTGCTGGTGCTGCTGGCCGTGTTCATCCCGGTGGCCTTCCTCTCCGGCATCACCGGGCAGCTGTACAAGCAGTTCGCCATCACGCTGGCGGTGTCGGTGTTCCTGTCTGGCATTGTGGCGCTGACGCTGTCGCCCGCGCTGGCGGCCATCCTCCTCAAGCCCGGCACGCACAAGAAGAACCGATTCTTCCAGTGGTTCAACCGCAGCTTCGACCGCATGGTGGAAGGCTACGGCAGCAGCATCCAGCTGGTGATCCGCCGCGTGTTCATCTCCGTGGCGCTGGTGCTGGCGCTGATCGTGGCGAGCGTGCTGCTGTTCATGCGCATTCCGTCGTCGTTCCTGCCCGTGGAGGACCAGGGCTACCTGTTCGGCGCGGTGGTGCTGCCGGACGCGGCGAGCCTGGACCGTACCGGCGACTTGTCCAAGCGCGCCGAGCAATGGTTCGCGGCGCAGCCGGGCGTGAAGTCGGTGGCCACGCCGGACGGCTACAGCCTGATCGACTCSCAGAACAAGTCCAACGCCGGCACGCTGTTCATCACGCTGAAGAGCTTCCACGATCGCGGCAAGGGCGAGAGCGCCGAGGACCTCATCACCAAGGCCAACCGCGAGTTCTCCACCTGGCGCGAGGGGCTGGTGATCCCGGTCAATCCGCCGTCCATCCCGGGACTTGGCACCACGGGCGGTTTCGAGTTCTGGCTGCAAAGCACCGGCGACGGCACCTACCARCAGCTGGAGGCGCGCGCGCGGGCCTTCATCGCCAAGGCGCGCCAGCGGCCCGAGCTGCGCAGCGTGAGCACGACGATCAACACGCGCTCGCGCCAGTTGCTGGTGGACCTGGACCGCGAGCGCGCCGAGACCCAGGGCGTGCCGGTCGATCAGGTCTACTCGGCCCTGCAGACCATGTTCGGCTCGCTCTACGTGAGCCAGTTCCCGAAGAACAGCCGGCTGTTCCAGGTCATCCTGCAGGCCGAGCCGCAGTTCCGTTCGCGCCCGGAAGACCTCGACAAGGTCTATGTGCGCAACACCCATGGCGACATGGTGCCGATCAAGGCCGTGACCACCTCGCGCTACGTGGCCGGCGCGGACCTCGTCACGCGCTTCAACAACTTCCCGGCCGCCAAGATCACCGGGGACGCCGCGCCSGGCTACAGCTCCGGGCAGGCGCTGACCGCCATGGAGGAAGTGGCCGCCGAGGTGCTGGGCGAGGGCTACAGCTTTGCGTGGAGCGGGCAGGCGTATGAGGAGAAGAAGGCCGGCTCGACCGCCGCCATGGTGTTCGCCTTCGCGCTGCTGATGGTGTTCCTGATCCTGGCCGCCCAGTACGAGAAATGGTCGCTGCCGATCGGCGTGCTGCTGGCGGTGCCGTTCGCGCTGTTCGGCGCGCTGGTCGCCATCCTGATACGCGGCATGCAGAACGACGTGTACTTCCAGATCGGCCTGACGGTGCTGATCGCGYTGGCGGCCAAGAACGCCATCCTGATCTTCGAGTTCGCGGTGGAGATGCGCATCAAGGAGGGGCTGAACGCCTACGACGCGGCGGTCAAGGCGTCCAAGCTGCGGCTGCGGCCGATCATCATGACCTCGCTGGCCTTCATCCTGGGCTGCATTCCGTTGGCCATCGCCAGCGGAGCTTCCGCGGCGAGCCGGCAGTCGCTCGGCACGGGGGTGATCGGCGGCATGCTCGGCGCCACGGTGATCGCGGTGTTCTTCATCCCGATGTTCTTCTGGGCGCTGGAGCGCCGCACCGCCGGCAAGGTGCCGGACCAGCCGACGCCGGGCCATCCGCCTTCGGGTCATCCGCCCGAGCCGGGGCTGGAGCCGCCCGCCGATGCGCCGGCCGCGCCGGTGCGCCGGGGAGACCCGCCATGAGCCACGTGCACTGGCAGGCGCTGGTTGGTGCCGGCGCCCTGATGGCAGGCGGCTGCGCGGTGGGGCCGGACTACGAACGGCCCGCCGTGGACGTGCCCGAGACCTATCGCTTCGCGGAGACCCCGCCGGCYACGGCCACGCCTACGGCCGCCACGCCCACCACGCCCGCCACGCCCGCCACGCCCGCCATCGATCCGCAATGGTGGGGCCAGTTCGGCGACCCGGTGCTCGACGCGATGATCGCCCAGGCGCTGGAGCGCAATCGCGACATCCTGATYGCCGCCGCCCGTGTGGACGAGTACTACGGGCGCGTGATGTCCACGCGCGGCCTGATGTTCCCGCAGGTCGGCGTGGAGACGTTGGCAAGCCGTCAGCGCCTGAGCAACAGCAGCGGCACGCTGTCGCCGGTGGGCAATCCGTTCAACCAGGTGCAGGCCGATGTGTTCGCCTCGTGGGAGATCGACCTGTTCGGCCGGCTGCGGCGCCTGACCGAGTCGGCCCGCGCGCAATGGGCAGCCTCCGACGAGGCGCGCCGGGCCGTGGAGATCAGCGTGGTGGCGGCCGTGGCCTCGGGCTACGTCACGCTGCGCGATCTGGATAACCGCCGGCTGGTGGCCGGCGACACGCTCGACAGCCGCGCCGGGGCGTTGGAGCTGTTCCGGCAGCGCTTCGAGGGCGGGGTGGTGTCCGAGGTGGAACTGGCGCAGGCGCAGTCCGAGTATGCGTCGGCGCTGACCTCGGTGGCGCTCTACGACCAGCTGGTGGCGCAGCAGGAGAACCTGCTGTCGGTGCTGATCGGCGAGAACCCGCGCGCCATGCCGCGCGGCCTGCCGATTGGCGAACTGCGCCCGCCGACGATTCCATCCGGCCTGCCGTCCGACCTGCTGGAGCAGCGCCCGGACCTGTTGCAGGCCGAGCAGCAACTGGTGGCCGCCAACGCCGAGATCGGCGCGGCACGGGCCGAGTACTTCCCGACCATCACGCTGACCGGGCTGTTCGGCGCGGCCAGCACGGCGCTTTCCGGGCTCTGGGTGGGCGCGGCGCAGACGTGGTCGTATGGCGCGTCGGTGGCGATGCCGATCTTCAGCGCGGGGCGGATTGCGGGCGATGTCCGGCAGGCCGAGGCACGCCAGCGGCAGGCGCTGCAGGGCTACCAACAGGCCATCCAGACCGCGTTCCGCGAAGTGGCGGACGCACTGGTGGGCGTGCAGCGCACGCGCGATCAGCTCACGGCCAAGACCGCGCAGGTCGATGCGCTGGCGCGCTATGCCGCGCTCGCGCGCGACCGCTACGAGGGCGGCTACACCAGCTACCTGGAGGTGCTCGACTCGGAGCGCGCGCTGTTCTCGGCCCAGATCGACCAGTCGAGCCTGCGCGGTACCGAGTTCGGGCAGATCGTGCAGCTTTACAAGGCGCTCGGTGCTGGCTGGCCGCTGCGCGCAGCCGGCATCCCGCAAGCGGAGCGCCGGGATCAGGCATCCACAACGGAGAGATGACATGAAAAAACGAGTGCTGGTGATGGTGGCGATGATTGCCATGGCAGGCGCGGCGCAGGCCCAGCCGGATACCAAGGTGGATGTCACGCGTGGACAGGGGACGGCCACGATGACGGGCACCGCCAAGGTGAACGCGACGATCACGAAAATCGACGCGCCCACGCGCACGGTGACCCTGAAGACGCAGACGGGCAAGGTCGTCGACCTGGCCGTGGGCCCCGAGGCGCGCAACTTCGACCAGCTCAAGGTCGGCGACAAGGTGGCGGTGGAATACCGCGAGGCGCTGACGCTGAAGCTGGAGAAGGGGAGTGGGCCGCTGTCGATGGAAACCAAGCCCATCGAGGAGCGCTCGGCGCCGGGTGCCAAGCCGGGCGGCGTGATTGGGCAGGAGGTGACCGTGGTGGCCGATGTGGTGGCGGTCAGCCCGTCCAAGCACACCGTGACGGTGAAGGGGCCCAAGGGCAATGTCATGGACCTGATGGTGGAAGACCCCGCCCAGTTGGCCGAGGTGAAGAAGGGCGACCGCATCAAGGCCGTCTACACGCAGGCCGTGGCCGTGAACGTGCAGGCGGCGACGAAGTAGCCCTGTCGCACCTATCGCACCTATCGCACCTACTGCCATGTCGCGCCGCCTTGTTGTCAACCTCCGCGTCTGCGCCGGCCTCGCCCTCTGTGCGATGGCCTGGCCGGCCCAGGCGTACTTCGACCATTTCCTGAACAACACCATCGTCGGCCGCCTGAGCCGTCCGCAGACGGAGACGCTGGTCGAGATCTATCGCAAGGCGCTGTCCGAGAACGACGACGGCAGCAGCACGCCGTTCCAGCTGGCGGCGGACAAGGACGCGAAGGCGGCCGAAGGCACCATGACGCCGATCCAGACCACYCAAAAGGGGGATCAGCGCTGCCGTCAGGTGAAGTCGGAGTTCCGGCAGGCCGGCAAGTCCGAGAAATGGACGGGCTGGTACTGCCGCAAGGGCGACGGCGACTGGCGGCGCACGCAGATGAAGCAGTAGCCGGGCCGTCCCTCACTTGGGTGATGCGCGCTCCGCATGGTGGACCATGGTCCAATACCGGCGCGTGCCCCGGTTGAATATCTTGTTCAGGAAGCAGTGTCCGCGCTCGGCGCGGACGCTTTGACCATCGTTACCCCCTTGCGAGGCATGCACCATGAGCCGACACGATACGTCGAAGCTGGCGAGCCTTTCGCCCTTCGAACTCAAGGATGAACTGATCAAGCTGGCCGGGAGCGTGTCCAACCGGCTGATGCTCAACGCGGGGCGGGGCAACCCCAATTTCCTGGCCACCGTGCCGCGCCATGGCTTCCTGCAGCTTGGGCACTTCGCCATGATCGAGTCGGAGCGGGCGTTCTCCTACCTGCCCGTGGGCGTGGGCGGATTCCCGCGCCGGGCCGGCATCGAGGAACGCTTCGACCAGTTCTCGCGCCAGCACCATGACGTGCCCGGCGTGGCCTTCCTGACCGGCGCGGTCTCGTACGTGCGCGACCAGCTCGGGCTGGACGGCGGCGACTTTCTCTACGAGATGTGCGAGGGCTTCATGGCCTGCAACTACCCGGTGCCGGACCGGATGCTGCGGCTCAGCGAAAAGATCGTCAAGCAGTACATCCGCCGGGAGATGATCGGCGCGCATCCGTTCGAGGGCGACTTCGACCTCTACGCCGTGGAAGGCGGCACGGCGGCCATGACCTACCTGTTCAACTCGATGCGCGTGAACGGGCTGCTGCGCGCGGGCGACACCATCGCGCTGGGCATGCCGATCTTCACGCCGTACATCGAGATTCCCGAGCTGAAGGAATACAACCTCCACGAGGTGAATATCAACGCCGATCCGGCGGCCGGCTGGCAATACCCGAACGAGGAACTGGACAAGCTGCGCGACCCCAAGGTCAAGGCGTTCTTCCTGGTCAACCCGAGCAACCCGCCCTCGGTGCGGGTGAGCGATGCCAGCCTGGAATACCTGGCGGACATCGTCAAGGAGCGCCCGGACCTGATCATCCTGACCGACGACGTGTACGGCACCTTCGCCGACAACTTCGTCTCGCTGTTCGCCATGTGCCCGCGCAACACCATCCTGGTGTACTCGTACTCGAAGTACTTCGGCGCCACGGGCTGGCGGCTGGGGGTCATCGCCACGCATAAATCGAACTTGTTCGATGCGCAGATCGCCGCGCTGCCCGATGCCGACAAGAAGGCGCTGAACGAGCGTTATTCGTCCATCACCACCGAGCCGGCCAAGCTGCCGTTCATCGACCGCATCGTGGCGGACAGCCGCACCGTGGCCCTGAACCATACGGCGGGGCTTTCCACGCCGCAGCAGGTGCAGATGGTGCTGTTCTCGCTGTTCTCGCTCATGGACACCGCGGACACCTACAAGGACACCGTGAAGCGCCTGATCCGCAGCCGCAAGGCCGCGCTGTACCGCGGCATGGGAGCGAAGGCCGAGGCCGTGGACGAGAACGTGGTGGATTACTACACGCTGCTCGACGTGGAGCGCGAGAGCCGCGAGGTGGGGCCGGAGTTCGTGAAGTGGCTGCTGGACTCGATCAAGCCGCACGAGCTGCTGTTCCGGCTGGCCGAGGAGGCCGGCGTGGTSCTGCTGCCCGGTGGTGGATTTGGGACCCAGCATCCGTCCGGACGGGTCTCGCTGGCCAACCTCAACGAAGAGGACTACGTGAAGATCGGCCGCTCGGTGCGCAAGCTGCGCGACGAGTACCTGGAGAAATACCGGGCGCAGGGCGGCAAGGTGGGCAAGGCGGATAAATCGGACAAGTCCGAAAAATCTGACAAGTCGGGCAAGGGCAAGTCAGGCAAGTAGCCGCCCGCACCCAGAAGAACAACCCGAAGGAGGTGCTTCATGAACTGGTTCGTGACGACCCTGAAAGCCTACCCGGAGATCTCGATCTTCCTGGCGCTGGGCATCGGGTACTGGGTGGGCGGCAAGAGCTTCAAGGGCTTCAGTCTCGGGGCGGTGACGTCGACGCTGCTGGTGGCGATCGTGATCGGCATCCTCGGCGTCAAGATCTCGGCCAACGTGAAGTCGGTCTTCTTCCTGATGTTCCTGTTCGCGGTGGGGTACGGCGTGGGGCCGCAGTTCGTGCGGGGCATCGCCAAGGACGGCGTGCCCCAGGCGATTTTCGCGGTGATCCTGGCGGTGCTGTCGCTGGTGGTGTCGGTGGGGGCGGCGATGATCGCCGGCTATGACCTCGGCTCGTCGGCGGGGCTGTTCGCCGGCTCGCAGACCATTTCGGCGTCGATGGGGCTGGCGACGGACGCCATCAACCGGCTGGGCCGCTCGCCCGAGGAAACCAAGGAGTTGCTGGACGCCATGCCGATTGCCTACGCGGTGACGTATATCTTCGGCACGGTCGGCTCGGCCATCATCCTGGCGCAGATCGGGCCGAAGCTGCTGGGCATCGACCTCGTGAACGCCTGCAAGGAGTACGAGCACCTGCTGGGCGCCAGTGACGATGCCGCCGGCACGCAGTGGCACAACTTCGAGCTGCGCGCCTACAAGCTGGCKCCCGACGCGCCCTACATCGGCAAGACCGTGGGCGATGTGGAGTCCCACACGCAGGCGGGCTTCCGGGCGTTCATCGAGCGCATCCGGCGCGACGGCAAGATCATCGAGACGGACCCGTCCACGGTGCTGCAGGCCGGCGACGTGGTGGCGATTGGCGGCAAGCGTAACCAGCTGATCGAATTCCTTGGCCCGCGCGGCGCGGAGGTGGAAGACCGCGAGCTGCTGGACACACCCACCGAGGGCGTGGACATCTACATCACCAACAAGGCCGTGGATGACAAGACGCTCGAGGAACTGGCGCACGAGCCCGGCGCGCGCGGCGTGTTCCTGAGGAAGATCAAGCGCGGCCCGACCGAGACCGTGATCCCGGTGCTGCCGAAGACCAAGCTGTATCGCGGCGATGTGGTCACGCTGGTGGGCCGCACGCGCGACATCAACGCCACGGCCAAGACCCTCGGCTACGTGGACCGGCCGACCACGGTGACCGACGTGGCCTTCATGTCGCTGGCGATCACGGTGGGCACGCTGATCGGGGCCATCGTGCTGAACGTGGGGGGCATTCCGCTGACGCTGTCCACCGCCGGCGGCGCGCTGATCGCGGGGATCATCTTCGGCTGGTATCGCGCCATCCACCCGACCTTCGGCCGCATTCCGGAACCGACAGTCTGGTTCATGAACTCGGTGGGCTTGAACGTGTTCATCGCCGTGGTGGGCATCTCCGCCGGCCCGGGCTTCGTCGCCGGGCTCCAGAAACTCGGCATCAGCCTGTTCCTGTGGGGCATCTTCGCCACCGCCGTGCCGCTGTTCATCGGCATGTTCATCGCCAAGTACGTGTTCCACTTCCACCCGGCGCTGCTGCTCGGCGTCTGCGCCGGGGCGCGCACCACCACGGCGGCACTCGGCATGCTCTGCGAAGCGGCCAAGAGCCAGGTGCCGGGGCTGGGCTATACGGTGACCTACGCGGTCGGCAACACGCTGCTGACGATCTGGGGGATGGTGGTGATCATGATTTTGGCGTGAGGGGGCCAAAAAAGGGGAGTGGTGCGGGATGCACTCGCGGTGCGGGGGATGGTGCCCGGGGTCGGACTCGAACCGACACGCCTTGCGGCGGGGGATTTTGAGTCCCCTGCGTCTACCTGTTTCACCACCCGGGCATTGGGCGGCGATACCCGGACGGGCATCGCGCGGCGATGAACCGCGGATTATGCCGGAAATCGCCCCGCCGAACAACCGCCCCGGGCTTGCGGTAGCATAGCGCGCAGCGCCGCCCGCTTCGCCCCCGTCCTCGTCGCGGCGTCCCCATCGGAGCACCGTGACATGTCAGACCAGCCGTCCCTGGCCAGCCTTGCCGAGTTGCCATCCCAGGACCCCGCGTTCTACGCGCACGCCTATAACAACCGCGCCCGGGTGCCGGACAACGCCACGCACATGGCCCGCTGGGCTGCCGATTCGGCGCTGGTGCGGGCTGCCGCGGCGTCGTACCTCGAGAACCTGCCCTATGGCGACCCGGCGTCGCCCCATGCCGACGACGAGCGCCTCGACTATTTCCCCGCCACGGGCGTGCCCGCCGGCACCCGTCCGCCGCTGCTGGTGTTCGTCCACGGCGGCTACTTCCGGGCGCTCGACAAGCGCGACCACAGCTTCGTGGCCAGCCTGCTGCCCCGGCGCGGCGTGTCGGTGGCGATCATCAACTATTCGCTGTGCCCGGCGGTCACGGTGGAAACCATCGTCCGGCAGGTGGTGCAGAGCGTGGCGTGGCTGTACCGGCAGGGCGATGCGCTCGGCCATGATCGCGACCGCATCTTCGCGGCCGGGCATTCGGTGGGCGGGCATCTGGTGACCATGCTGATGGCGGCGCTGTGGCCGCAGGTGGGCGCAGACCTGCCGGTGGGCCTGATCCGGGGCGGTCTGTCGATCAGCGGCCTGTACGACCTCGAACCGCTGCGCCGCGCCGACTTCCTTCAGGTGGACCTGCGTCTGACCGAGTCAGATGTCGTGCGCCTTTCGCCGGCCTTCCTGCCGCCCGCCACGCGCGCGCCGTTGCTGACGGCGGTGGGCGAGATCGAATCGAGCGAATATCACCGCCAGAACGCGCTGATCCGCGCCGCCTGGCCGGACAACGCGCGCGAGGACATCCCGCTGCCGGGCCGCCATCATTTCAACGCGATGGACGACCTGGCGCGCGACGGCAGCCCGATGCTGCGCGCGCTGCTGGCGATGATCGGCGGGATGTAGGGGAGGGCAGGCTTTAGGATGCGTCCGAGTCCGGCGCCTGCTTGTGTTCCAGCAGGCGCAGCAGCGACGAGGTGTCGTCGCGTCCCCAGCCGTTTGCCATCATCTGGTCGAGCTGGGCCGAGGTGACGCGCATCGCGGGCAGGTCCAGCCCGATCTGCTCGGCGATGTCCTGCGCCAGGCCGAAATCCTTGGCATGCAGCCGCGATTCGATGCCGGCGGCGAAGTCGCGCGCCACCATCTTCGGCCCCAGCAGATCGAGCATGCGGCTGCCCGCAAAGCCCGTGGAGATCGCCTGGAACACCTTGCCGGTGTCCACATCCTGCGCGGCGGCAAAGCGCATGGCCTCGGCGATGCCCTCGATATTCACCACCTGGGCGATCTGGTTGCACAGCTTGGCGACCTGGCCCGCGCCGTGGTCGCCGATATGCGTGATCGACTTGCCAATCAGGTTCAGCAGCGGCCGCACSGTYTCCAGGTGCTCGGCCTTGCCGCCGACCATGATGGTCAGCGTGGCGGCCTGCGCGCCGGTCGTGCCGCCCGACACCGGGCAGTCGAGCGCGTGGATGCCGCGCGCCGCCAGCGACTGGGCAATCTCGCGCGTGACGATCGGCGAGATTGTGCTGTGATCGACGCAGATCGTGCCGGGCGCGGCGCCCTCGATCACGCCATCCTTGCCGAGCAGCACCGTGCGCACGTCTTCCGACGAGGTGACGTTGGTGAACACCACGGCCGCTCCGCGTGCGGCGTCAGCCGGCGTGAAGCACGGTTCCGCGCCGAGCTGGCGGGCCGCGTCGGCGGCCTCCGGGCGGCGTACGAAGGCCCGTACCGTGTGGCCGCCAGCAATCAGGTGGCCGACCATCGGCGCGCCCATCGCGCCAAGGCCAATAAATGCAAGGGTGGTCATCCGCGGTTCCTTATCCCCATCGTAAAAAAAGCCATGTGCCGCCGGCTTGGGCGACACATGGCGAGGATAGCCGAGGATGCCGCGCGGCGCCACGCAGGGGCCTGCGAGGGGCTCAGAACGGCAGTTGTTGGATGGCGCGCAGGATTAGCAGGGGGCTGTTGGGCCCTTCCTTGCTGCTGAAGGCGAACGCATGGCCGGGGCGCACGGCCTTCACGCAGAACGAGATCGTCTTTTGGCCAGCCGCGAGTGCGTTGGCCACCGCCGCGCTGACATCGATCTGCCGAGATTGCTGCACATGGTTGAGGTGAAGCCGTCCGACGAACCGGCCGCCGCACGCTGGCGCGTTGGCCATGGTCAGGGTGTCTTCGTTCCACGCCGTGTCGGTGACGAAGACCTGCAGGATATCGGCCGCCGTGCCGGTGACGTTGCCGCCATGGAGCATGATCCGGTACTCGGGCTTGAAGCGGGCGGGCAGGGCCTGCGCGCCTTCAGGGATCTGGAACTTCATGTAGAAGCTCAGCGGCGGCGTGGCGCCTTGCGCCGCCTCGGTGGCCAGTTTCACGTCGCGGCCGAATGTCGTGTGGACATCATTGCCGCCGCTGACCATCGCGTCAGCCTCGGGCGCGTTGTAGTCGTACGGAATTTCCCGGGCGCAGGCGCGTTCCTTGTTGAGGCATTGTTCGGTCAGATAGTGCATGGCCTTGGGCTGCCAGCCATTGAAGAAGTCGGCATGCCCCGAATASAGGGGMCCCCAGTTCTCCTGGGAYACCTTGCCATGSGCGTTCAGCGTCGGGTCCTTCGAGAGCTGCGCATGCGTGAGATCGCGCACCTGGCCCAGCGCATAGGCGAGATTGATGCTCAGGTGCGGCACGCGCACCGGATAGCCGACCGGGCAGGCGCCGCTCTGGTCGGCATAGGCCATGTTGTTGTAGCCGCCGTGATGGGAGCGCAGCGTCGGATTCAGGTTGATGCCGTCCCAGCAGGTGGGGAAGCTGATGCCGATGTTGAGTTGCGTCCCCTTCACCGGATCGGGCACGCAGTCAGTCGGGATGGTGTTGGTGTAGCCCCTGCGGCTGCCGGTGCACAGGAACGAGATGCGCGGGTTGGGCTGCGTGCCGGCGTGGTTGCCGGCCAGCATTTGCAGGCCGGTTGGCATGACACTGACCGGGTAGCGGTTGGAACTGGGCACCGCCACGTTCGAGTAGTAGGTCTTCTTGTAGGTGGGCGGCACGATCGTGCCGTCGGGCAGCTTCAGCGAGGGGGCCCAGTACGAGCTGGTGTCCGCAGCGTTCTCGCAGGTGGTGCCGGACTTTGCCAGCAGGTCGGCGCCCGTGGTGTAGGCGTCTGCCGCCGTGTTGCCGAAGAAGTCATGCCGCATCGCCGTGCCCGGCCGCTTCGGGTGAACGATGGGGTCGTCCGCCAGCGTGTGCGAGTACAGGCAGAGCGCATTGGCGCGGCCGTCGCGCAGGGTGCCCTGCGCCATTGCGGAGAAGCTGGCGGCCAGACCGCCCGCCAGGACAAGGGTTTTGAGACAGGAAGCGTGCATCGGTCGTCGTGGTTGTCGGAATGGCTGCCTGACAGGATCAGGCGCGGCCGATTCTAGCGACGACGGACGCAACGAATTGTCTCAATCTCCTTGTTCTTGATGCACTTGAATAATCAAAGTTTTTGCGAGGCCGCGAGGCGCCACAGCGAGGTCACCTCGGCCTTGCGGGCCTGGTGCAGCGGATCGTCCGGATCACTCGCCTTGGGATGGCGCGGGCGGATGTCGGAGCGGCCCAGCACCTTCAGCCCGGCGTCTTCGATCCAGCCCAGCAGTTCCTCGCGCGTGCGCAGGCCCAGATGCTCGGCGAAGTCGGAGAGCAGCAGCCAGCCCTGGCCGGCCGGCTCCAGATGCTCGGCAAGGCCGGCGAGGAAGCCGCGCAGCATGCGGCTCTCGGGATCGAACACGGCATGCTCGACCGGCGAACTCGGTCGCGCGGGCACCCAGGGCGGGTTGCAGACCACCAGCGGGGCGCGGCCGGCGGGGAAGAGGTCGGCCTCGACCACTTCCACCTGATGGGTCAGACCCAGCCGGCCGAGGTTGTCGCGGGCGCATTGCAGCGCGCGCGGGTCCTGGTCCGTGGCCACCACGCGGCGCACGCCGCGCTGCGCCAGCAGGGCCGCCAGCACGCCGGTGCCGGTGCCGATGTCGAAGGCGAGCTTGTCCGAGGGCAGCGCTTCCTTGGCGACGAGGTCGAGGTATTCGCCCCGCACCGGCGAGAACACGCCGTACCACGGGTGGATCCGTTCGCCCAGCACCGGGATCTCGACGCCCTTCTTGCGCCACTCGTAGGCGCCGATCAGGCCGAGCAGTTCGCGCATCGAGGCCACATAGGGCGCCGTGGCCGGGCCGTAGACCTGCGTGCAGGCCTCAGCCACCTCGGGCGCGCGGCGCAGCGGCACCACGTGGCCGGCGTCGAACGGCAGCAGCAGCATGCCCAGCGTGCGCGCGCGTTGCGACTGCGCCAGCCGGTGCTTGTGGAACGCCTCGGTCATGTTGGCCGGCGGCTTGGGCGCGCGCTTGGGCTTGCGGTCGGTGCGGCGGGCCATGGCCTGGAGCAGCTGGCGCGCGTTCTGGAAGTCGCCGCGCCAGAGCAGGGCCACGCCTTCGCTGGCCAGCCGRAACGCCGTGTCGGCGGGCGTCTGGTCATCGGCAATCACCACGCGCTTTGGCGGCGGCAGGCCGGCCTCGGAGCGCCACAGCGCGCTGCGCTCGGCGCCGTCTTCGGTCCAGTGGATGGTGGGGAGGGAGGAGGAGTCAGACATATCTATATAGAGGGAGGCGTGCGCCACATCGGCAGGCAATCTTAAATGTGCCGATTACAGCTCATAGGCCTCGTGATCGCCCGACATCGCCTGTTCCACGAGCTTGCGGTTCAGGGTGGGCGAGAACAATTCGATGAAGGTATAGACGAAGCTGCGCAGATACGCGCCCTGTTTGACGGCCAGATGGGTCACATTGGTGCCGAACAGGTGGCCGACCGGGATGCCGCGCAGGTTGCGGTCGCGCTCGGCATCGAACGCCACACCGGCCACGATACCGATGCCCAGGCCGATCTCGACATAGGTCTTGATCACGTCTGCGTCGATGGCCTCGAGGATGATATCCGGCTCCAACTGGCGCAAGGCGAATGCCTTGTCAATCTTGGGGCGGCCCGCGAAATTCGGATCGTAAGTGATCAATGGATAACTTGCGATGTCCTCGAGCGCGATGTGCTTCTTTTCCAGCAAGGGATGGTCGGGCGGCGTGATGACCGTATGCGACCACTGGTAGCCGGGCAGCGACACCAGGCCCTTGTCCCCCGAGATGCCCTCGGTGGCGATACCGATGTCGGCCTGGTCGTGCAGGATCATGTCCGCGATCTGCGAGGGGTTGCCCTGCTGGATCGACAGCCGCACCTTGGGGTAGCGCTTGGTGAACTCGCCGATCACGCGCGGCAGGGCATAGCGCGCCTGGGTGTGCGTGGTGGCGATGGTGAAGTTGCCTTGATCCTGGGCAGCGTAGTCCTTGCCTACCCGCTTCAGGCTCTCCACCTCCTGCAGGATCTTCTCCACGGAGGTCAGGATGCGGCGCCCCGGCTCGGTCAGGCTGCGGATGCGCTTGCCGTGCCGCGTGAAAATATCGACGCCCAACTCCTCCTCCAGCTCGATGATGGCCTTGGAGACGCCAGGTTGTGACGTATAGAGCGCTTTAGCGGCTTCGGTCAGGTTGTAGTTCTGACGGACGGCCTCGCGCACGAAGCGGAACTGGTGCAGGTTCATATAACTCGGTGCGTATAAACAAACAACTTCTTATTAGTTTGAGATATGAGGCCAGTTTATTACGATTTTCGAACTTTGTTAAATAACGGCCTGCCCGTATTGCGTCCGCGCCCAGCCTGAACCCCGGCGAAGCGCGGAAGTGACGGAAAAGGCATTGTTGAGAACCCCCCGAATGTCCCTTGCGTATACCGCTTCCGGTCTGCTGGTAGGTATCTTGGTCGGCCTGACCGGGGTAGGCGGGGGTTCGCTCATGACGCCGCTGCTGACCCTGCTGTTCGGCTTCTCGCCGGCCACGGCGGTGGGTACCGACCTCGCGTTCGCYTCGATCACCAAGGGCTTCGGCACCATCGCGCACCGCGCCCATGGCCACGTGCAATGGCAGGTGGTGCGCCGCCTCTGCATCGGCAGCCTGCCCGCCGCACTGGTCGCCATCCTCGTACTCAAGAGCGCCGGCGAGCTGGACGCGCGCTGGCTGCACGGCATTCGGCTGATGATCGGCGTGTCGGTGCTGCTGACYGTATTGTCGCTGCTGTTCCGCAAGCAGATGCTGGCCTGGCTCGAACGCAACCCGCGTTTCCAGCTGGAAGGCCGCCGCCAGGTGGTGGCGACCGTGGTAGTGGGCGCCGTGATCGGCGTGCTCGTCACGGTGTCGTCGATCGGCGCCGGCGCGGTTGGCGCCACGCTGATCCTGTTGCTGTACCCCCATATGAAGCCGGCCGAAGTGGCTGGCACCGATATCGCCTACGCCGTGCCGCTCACGGCGGTGGCCGGGCTGGGCCACGTGTGGCTCGGCACCGTCGACTGGAATTTGTTGCTGGCGCTGCTGGTGGGCTCGATCCCCGGCATCTGGCTGGGCGCGCAACTGTCCCGGGCGCTGCCCGAGCGGCTCGTGCGCGCCGCCCTGGCCACCACGCTCACGCTGGTCGCCATCAAGCTCGTTTCCTAAGCATTCAACGAATACTGAACGGACCCACACCATGTATCAGTACGATCAATACGACCAGCGCATCGTCCAAGAGCGCGTTGCCCAGTTCCGTGACCAGGTGCGCCGCCGCCTCTCCGACGAACTGACCGAAGAGGAATTYCTGCCGCTGCGGCTGCAGAACGGCCTGTACATGCAGCGCCATGCCTACATGCTGCGCGTGGCCATTCCGTACGGCCTGCTGGCGTCGAAGCAGATGCGCATGCTGGCGCATATCGCGCGCGAGTACGACCGTGGCTACGGCCACTTCTCCACGCGCCAGAACATCCAGTACAACTGGATGGACCTCGAGCGCGTGCCGGACGTGCTGGCCGACCTCGCCAGCGTGGAGATGCACGGCATCCAGACCTCGGGCAACTGCGTGCGCAACATCACGACCGACCACTTCGCCGGCGTGACGCCGGACGAGACCGTGGACCCGCGCGTGCTGGCCGAACTGCTGCGCCAGTGGAGCACCTTCCAGCCRGAATTCGCCTTCCTGCCGCGCAAGTTCAAGATCGCGATCTCGGCCTCCGCCAACGACCGCGCCGTGGTGCAGATGCACGACATCGGCATCTACGCCTACCGGAAYGCCGCCGGCGAGACGCGCCTGCGCATCCTGGCCGGTGGCGGCCTGGGCCGCACGCCGATCCTGGGCACRATCATCAAGGACGACCTGCCGTGGCAGCACATGCTGACCTACGTGGAGTCCGCGATTCGCGTGTACAACCGCTACGGCCGCCGCGACAACAAGTACAAGGCCCGTATCAAGATCCTCGTGAAGGCTATCGGCGCCGAGAAGTTCGCCGCCGAGGTCGAGGAAGAGTGGCAGCACAGCAAGGACGGCCCGGGCACCATCACGCAGGACGARTTCGMCCGCGTGGCGCAGTACTTCGCCCCGCCGGCCTACGAGAAGCTGGCCGACACCGACGCCGGCTATGAGAAGCACCTGCTCGAGGACAAGGCGTTCGCGCGCTGGGTCAGCCGCAGCGTGCACGCCCACAAGGTGCCGGGCTATGCCGCCGTGACGCTCTCCACCAAGCCGGGCCCCGTCTCGCCCCCGGGCGATGCCACGGACAAGCAGATGGAAGCCGTGGCCGACCTGGCCGACCGCTACGGGTTTGGCGAGCTGCGCGTGGCGCACGAGCAGAACCTGGTGCTGCCGGACGTCAAGAAGCATGACCTTTTCGCCCTCTGGCAGGAAGCGAAGCAGGCCGGCCTGGCGACGGCCAACATCGGCCTGCTGACCGACATCATCGCCTGCCCGGGCGGCGATTTCTGCTCGCTGGCGAATGCCAAGTCGATCCCGATCGCGCTGGGCATCCAGGAGCGCTTCGACAACCTCGACTTCGTGTACGACCTCGGCGAGATCTCGCTGAACATCTCCGGCTGCATCAACGCCTGCGGTCACCACCACGTGGGCAACATCGGCGTGCTGGGCGTGGACAAGGACGGTTCCGAGTGGTACCAGGTGACGCTCGGCGGCGCCCAGGGCAACAACACCGCGCTGGGCAAGGTCATCGGCCCGTCGTTCAGCGCCGAGGAAATGCCCGACGTGGTGAGCCGCATCATCGAAACCTTCGTCGCGCACCGCGTCGAGGACGAGCGCTTCATCGACACGTTCGCCCGCATCGGCATCGCCCCGTTCAAGGAACGTGTGTACGCCGACAAGCAGCGCGAAGAGCGCGCCGAAGCCTGACGACCCCGGAGAGACTGAACATGGCAAAGATTATTCAACTGCAACGCGACGCCGCCGACCTCCGCCCCGTGATCGTCGAGGACGACTGGACCGTGCTGCGCGCCACCGAGACCGAGCCGCTGGACGACGCCCGCGTGGCCGCCGCCGCGCAGGGCACGGACGCCGTGCTGTTCCCGCTGTCGGTGTGGAAGGCGCACGCAGCGCTGCTGGCCGGCCGCGACAAGGCCATCACCGGCGTGTGGCTGGCTCCTGAAGACGAGCCGGGCGATGCCGAGGCGCTCTTCGACCGCGTGTCGCTGGTCGCCGTCGATTTCCCGGTGTTCCGCGATGGCCGCGGTTTCTCGTCGGCCTACCTGCTGCGCACCCGTTACCACTGGGACGGCCAGCTCCGCGCCATCGGCGACGTGCTGCGCG
The DNA here is from genome assembly GCF_052114485.1 of Cupriavidus sp. KB_39. Taxonomy (NCBI): domain Bacteria; kingdom Pseudomonadati; phylum Pseudomonadota; class Betaproteobacteria; order Burkholderiales; family Burkholderiaceae; genus Cupriavidus; species Cupriavidus sp. KB_39. Next base: position 4,315 of record NZ_JBFREV010000051.1, on the reverse strand, counting down.
ACCAGCTCAACTTCATGAAGCGCTGCGGCTTCGACGCCTTCGCGGTGCGCGCCGACAAGAACATCGACGACGCCATCAAGGGCTTCACCGAGTTCACGGTGGCCTATCAGGCATCGGTGGACGAGCCGCTGCCGCTGTTCCGCCGCAACCGTGCGGAAGTGACCGCCCGGGGCGCCGCATGAGCGCAGTGATCTCCGACATCCCTGTGGTGGAGCTGGGCGCGCCGGTGTCCGGCCTGCGCCCGCCCGCGCTGTGGACCCAGCCGGTCTACACGGGCACGGTGGAGGCGCTGGAAGCCAAGGAACGCGCGCTGGCCGAGCGGCTGGCCGAGATTGCGGGCCGCTTCTTCCGCGCCCGCTTCGCCACCAGCCTGGCTGCCGAGGATATGGTCCTGACCGATGCCATCCTGCGTGGCGGTGACGCCGTGCGCGCCGGCATCCGCGTGTTCACGCTGAACACGGGCCGCCTGCACGCCGAGACGCTGGCCGTGCTGGATCAGGTGCACACGCACTACGGCTACGCCATCGAGCAGTTCACGCCGGACCCGGAAGCAGTGGAGAACTACCTGAAGAACCACGGCCTGAACGCGTTCTACGACAGCGTGGACCTGCGCAAGAGCTGCTGCGGCATCCGCAAGGTGGAGCCGCTGAACCGCGCGCTGTCCCACGCCGATGCCTGGATGACCGGCCAGCGCCGCGAGCAGGCCGTCACGCGTGCCGAGCTGCCGTTCGAGGAGCTGGACGAAGCGCGCGACATCCCCAAATTCAATCCGCTGGCCGACTGGACCGAGGCCGAGGTCTGGGCCTATCTGGTGCGCCACAACGTGCCGGTGAACGCGCTGCATGCCAAGGGCTACCCGAGCATCGGCTGCGAGCCGTGTACGCGCGCTGTGAAGGCTGGCGAAGACGTCCGCGCAGGACGTTGGTGGTGGGAGAGCAAGGACTCGAAAGAGTGCGGGCTCCACGAGCAGAACATCAAGCATTGAAGTATTGAATCGAGGCCGAGAACGACATGGGCATCATGAACGACATCGCAGAAGCAGGGGTTGAACACCTGCTCCAGGTCCAGAACGACCACCTCGACCGGCTGGAAGCCGAGTCGATCTACATCATCCGTGAAGTGGTGGCCGAGTGCCGCAACCCGGCGCTGCTGTTCTCCGGCGGCAAGGATTCGATCGTCATGCTGCACCTGGCGCTGAAGGCCTTCCGCCTGGGCGACCGCAAGGTGGAACTGCCGTTCCCGCTGGTGCACATCGACACCGGCCATAACTACCCGGAAGTGATCGCCTTCCGCGACCAGCGCGTGGCGGAACTGGGYGCGCGCCTGGTGGTGGGCCATGTCGAGGATTCGATCAAGCGCGGCACGGTGCGCCTGCGCAAGGAAACCGACTCGCGCAACGCGGCGCAGGCCGTGACGCTGCTGGAAACCATCGAGGCGCACAAGTACGACGCGCTGATGGGCGGCGCCCGCCGCGACGAAGAGAAGGCCCGCGCCAAGGAACGGATCTTCTCGTTCCGCGACGAGTTCGGCCAGTGGGACCCCAAGGCCCAGCGCCCMGAGCTGTGGAGCCTGTACAACGCCCGCATGGCSKCSGGCGAGCAGATGCGCGTGTTCCCGATCTCGAACTGGACCGAGCTGGATGTGTGGCAGTACATCGCCCGGGAAAACCTGGCCCTGCCGCCGATCTACTATGCGCACGAGCGCGAAGTGGTGCGCAAGAACGGCCTGCTGGTGCCAGTGACGCCGATCACGCCCAAGCAGGACGGCGATGTGAGCGAGGTGCTGTCGGTACGCTTCCGGACCGTGGGCGACATCTCCTGCACCTGCCCGGTGGCCAGCACGGCCGCCAACCCGGTGGACATCATCGCCGAGACCGCGGTGACCGAGATCACCGAGCGCGGCGCCACCCGGATGGACGACCAGACCAGCGAGGCGTCGATGGAGCGCCGCAAGAAGGAAGGCTACTTCTAAGCCGCAGCCAAGGACCACACATCATGACTAGACAAGCATCTCACCAGGGCCTGCTGCGCTTTATCACCGCGGGTTCCGTGGACGACGGCAAGAGCACGCTGATCGGCCGCCTGCTGTATGACAGCAAGGCCGTGCTGTCCGACCAGCTGACCGCGCTGGCCAACGCCAAGAACAAGCGCACCGCCGGCGAACAGATCGACTTCTCGCTGCTGACCGATGGCCTGGAAGCCGAGCGCGAGCAGGGCATCACCATCGACGTGGCCTACCGCTACTTCTCCACGGCGCGCCGCAAGTTCATCATCGCCGACACGCCGGGGCACGAGCAGTACACCCGCAACATGGTGACCGGCGCCAGCACGGCGCACGCCGCCATCGTGCTGGTGGACGCCACGCGCGTGACCGTGCAGGGCGGCCGTGCCGAACTGCTGGCCCAGACCAAGCGCCACTCGGCCATCCTGAAGCTGCTGGAGATCCAGCACGTGATCGTCGCCATCAACAAGATGGATCTGATCGAGTACGACGAGCAGCGTTTCAACGAGATCCGTACCGCGTACACCGAACTGGCCGCGCAACTGGGCCTGAARGATGTGCGATATGTGCCGGTGTCGGCGCTTCGTGGTGACAACATCGTCCACGCCAGCGACGCGATGCCGTGGTACTCGGGCGAGCCGCTGCTGCCGCTGCTGGAGGCCCTCCCAGTCGAGGAGCCGGCCCCCGAGGGCGACGCCGCGCTGCGCTTCCCGGTGCAGCTGGTGATCCGCCAGGACGGCGCCCAGTCGGACGATTTCCGGGGCTACGCCGGCCGCGTGGAAGCGGGCACCGTGCGCGTGGGCCAGAAGCTGCGCGTGCTGCCGGCCAACCGCGACGCCGTGGTGGCCGAAGTGCTGACGCCGAACGGCGCCGCCGACTCGGCCAACGCGGGCGACACCGTGACGGTGCGCCTGTCGGAAGACGTCGATGTATCACGCGGTGATATGTTCGTCGCCGCCGACGCCGCCTCGGTCTCGGCCAAGAAGCTGCAGGCCGACCTGTGCTGGTTCGACGACGAATCGCTGAATCCGTCGCGCAAGTACGTGCTCAAGCACACCACGGCCAGCGTGTTCGCGCGCGTGTCGGCGGTGGATCGCGTGCTGGACGTGCACACGCTGTCGCACGAGACCGGCCGCCATGACATCCGCCTGAACGACATCGGTTCGGTGCAGTTGTCGCTGCAGAAGCCGATCGTGTGCGATGTCTACGGCGATAATCCGGCGACGGGCGCGTTCGTGCTGATCGACGAAGCGACCAACCACACGGTGGCGGCGGGCATGATCCGTGCGTATAGCTGACATCGACATCGACATCGTCAGACGGCAAGTAGAACAGTGAGCGAGATGACCCCGCATCAAGACAAACGGACCGGACGCGTGACCCTGATTGGTGCAGGCCCCGGTGCGGCCGACCTCATTACGGTGCGTGGTGCACGCCTGCTGGGCGAGGCCCAGGTGGTGCTGCACGACGCGCTGGTGTCGCCCGAGATGCTGGCCTGGTGCCCCCAGGCGCAACTCGTGGAGGTGGGCAAGCGCTGCGGGCAGCGCAGCACCGCACAGCTGTTCATCAATCGCCAGATCGTGGACCTGGCCACCAAGTACGAGCGCGTGGTGCGKCTCAAGGGCGGCGACCCGATGCTGTTCGGCCGCGCCGACGAGGAACTCCAGGCGCTGGAAGCGGCAGGCATCGAGTATGAGGTGGTGCCGGGCATCACGGCAGCGCTGGCGGCCGCCTCGGCCATCCGCAAGCCGCTGACCAAGCGCGGCGTCTCCCGCAGCGTGGCCTTCGCCACCCAGGCCAAGGCGGCCGATGCGGTGGACGTGGAAGCCGACGTCCGCGCCGACACCATCGTCTATTACATGGGGCGCGACCAGGCGGCCAACATCGCCGCACAGCTGATCGCCCACGGCAAGCCCGCCACGACGCCCGCATGGGTCGTGGAAGCGGCCACCACCCCGAAGCAGCGCAGCCACCAGTTCACGCTACGCCAGATGGCGGCCGGGGAGGCTGCGGCATGGATGGACCCCGTGCAGCCGAGCCTGCTGATGATCGGCGARGCACTGGCGGATCGGGCGACGGAATCCGTGGAAGAGGCTGGGGCGGACGAACCCCATCACGAGCGCGCCGCCTGAGTCTTGGCGGGAGGCGTATGAAAAAGCCAGAGCGATGTGAACTGACCCCCAGAAGTTGGACGGTTGATGGCTAGGCCGGAAAGGGCTGAGTCCTGTATTGCACGGGACTCAGCCCTTTTAGTTTGAGCTTGATGCGGTCATGATTGTAGTAGTGAATGTATTGGCGCAGTCCATCCTGCAGT
>NZ_JBFREV010000050.1:0-36456 GCF_052114485.1 Cupriavidus sp. KB_39 | reverse complement strand
TGCCCGTACGGGTGATCGGTATCCGGATCCTTGCTGCCGTGATGCCCGGCGAACAACACGAGGAAATCCGAAACCAGATCGGAAAGGGAGTGAATGGCGTCCGCCACCAGCGCCTGGGAACCCGCCACCACGCCGATAAACCCCTGCGCGATGGTCAGGACCACATTGACCGCCACGCTGACGAGGGTGCTACGCCGGCCGGCCTGGGCGCGGGCGGCGGGGTCGGTGCGATCGGGTGAGTCCTTGCCGAAAGTGTTCACGGGATTGAAGAGTGGTTCCAGGGATTGATGACGGTCAGGCCGGCGACCTCGAACGGCGCGGTGTCCCGTGTGGCGACAATGTAGCCCCGGGAGGCGGCGATCGCACCAATATAGCCATCGGGCGTGGGGAATCCCTTCCCCGCCAGCCGGGCCTTCACGGCCAGTTCGGCATAGTGCCGGGCGGCGCCGGCATCGAACATCAACACGCGATCACCGAACAGCGCGAGCAAGCCATCGAGGGTTTCGGACAAACCGTGCTTGCGGCGCCCTTCCGGCAACGCGCCAATGCCGAACAGCAGTTCGGCCAGCGTGACACTGGACAGGTACAGCGTTTCCGCAACCTGTGCGTTCAGCCAAGCGCGCACGGCCGGATTGGGCTCCGGCTTCATCGCCTCGGAGACGACGTTGGTATCGAGGACGATCATTCGAACTTCATCGGCTCCGCCGGCGCTTTGTCACGCTGTGTGTCGAACACCGCGAAATCGTCGTTTGTCAGGCCAGCGCGCTGGCCCAGCGCGGCCAGGGCGTCACCCATCCGCACACGCTGCTCGGATTTCACCGCGCGTTCCAGGATCTCCCGCACCTCGGCCTCTGTGCTGCGGCCGTGCTCGGCAGCCCGCATGCGCAAGGCGCGATGCACCTCGTCTGGCACATTTCTGACGGTTAGCATGGGCATAGGCACTCCTTATAAACTGCATTCAATGCATGCAATTATAGGATGGTGACAGCATTGGGGCAAATCGGAGGGAAACGCCCGCCCAAAGCAAAACAACGCACCACATCTTTCGACGTAGTGCGTTGTTTCGTAAGGAAAATCCTGGTCCGAAGGACTACAAAACAAGCTCCTACAATGCCCGTAAGGTGGCTAATTTGAAGGGCAGCTTACTAAAAATGCCCCCAGAGTTGCCCCGAAGCCGCATCCCTTGATCAACCCATCGCTACGCAGCGGACACGGGTTCTGGCTCATGCCACCCCGGCCATTTGCGCCACTGAAGGGGATACACCGCAACCAGAACTTGCAGCCGGCAATGGCGTGGAGGTCGCAGCGATTCGAGGAATCACCGAGGCGGGCGCAAATGACGCAGTAGGCAAAACTCTCGGAAGCGCAACCGTTGGGGGCTCTGAGACTCGCCCTGAACAATGGTTATTGGCTTAGATGTTAAACCGCGATTCGCCCCTACAAGCAAACTCAGCCCGGTGGATGCAGGGTTTCTAGTGTTGGCATAACCTTGCCCAGCTGCGCTCCTAATTGTGCAACAGTAGCAGCGTCAGTTGAGTCATTTGTCACGCCCGCTGATTCATTGCTGGGATCCTCAGAAGCATCGGCGGCTACCGCCTCGTTCTTCCTACGCTGGTTCTCATTTTCCCAATACTTTGCGAGCTTGCGCATTTTTTCTAGATGGGCCTCCGGCACACGTCGGAAAAATTCATCCGTGTCCCCCACGATGAATGGACGCATGACATGCGTGTCCTTGTTCTTGTCCAGAAAACGCTCGCAAAAAGTCTTTACATCGCTTGCCGAGGTTGGGTGGCGATTCTCGATGGCATCTTCAATGTCCATCAATGGATCGGCATCCGCTGCGTTAAGCCAGAAGACGGGATATGGCGTTCCGTTCGTAACGCCTTTCAGCTCCTTGCGCCCTTCGTAATAGAACTCTAATTTCGGCACGGGAGGATTGACGGAGGTCAGATTCCCGCAGATATGTGCCAGGATCAGGGCCAAATCGGCAGCCAGCACAAATCGTCGTGGCGAAGACGCAGATGCGACCCTGAAGCCTGTGTCAATCGACGGTCCGATGAAGTCGCGAATGCCGCCCCCCGCGCTTCCTGAACACGTGAAAACATCGTGAAGCCTAGCGAGGTTCCCAAAGATGTAGTCGCCATCATCGCATGCCGGAAGGTTGACGGACGAATGATGATCAAGAATCACTTCGGCATTATTGATGGGAAATCCGGCGATCCACGCTGCACATTTCAGATCAAGACTGCTACTGTGTGTTTTGATCCGCTTTCGATACTCGCGAACTGTTTCGAGCCATGCCGAGATGCACACATAGGCCTGGCGATGATCGGATAGAACCTTCGTAAAGATGAGTTCGTCGCCGACGGCTTTCCATACTGACGGTCGCTCGCCGGGGGTCCACTCTAGCTGCTCCGCCGCGACTTTAGTTATTCCGTGCCAATGCTTCTCAAAAATACTGGAGATCTGTTCGTAAAACTCCAGTATTGGCGAGAGCCAGGGCTCTGACGGAAGGGGTTCGTCGACGTGAGCACCTTCTTTGTAGGCACTCTTGTTCTTATGGGACAGAATCTGTTTAAACTGCGTCGACCCTGCGATGTCAACGCTCAAAAACAGACGGAGCTTCGGCTCCAAAAAAGGAGGAAGCTCGCCAGAAATATAGGTAGGCATCCGCTAGAAATTAACCAAGGCCAAGGGACTTGGCACGGACAGTGGAGGCGGAGACGGATACTCCAAAAAACTCGGAGATTTGGCGGTGATCGCCACCATACTGCTCAAAAATCGAGCGAAAACGCGCCTCGGGCATCAAAAAAGATGCTGCGAACCAATTCGCTTCGATCTCCGCGCGATCGCCACCGTACCGAGCTGCACGAATCGGCCCTACCGCCGCGCCTTTGACTTTGGGCAGGCGATAGTGAAGGAAGTAATGGCCCAACTCGTGAGCAATGGTGAAGCGGTCCCTGGTCCGACTGGTATGGGCTGCGAGAGTGATCGAAAAGTCGCTCTCGTTCCGAATCTCGATTGATCCGGACTCGCTCGATTCGAGATCCCAAACATCTTGGTATGTGATCTCACCGCCGAGACGGTTGACCAGCTCCTCGAGATCGCTGTGGTTCTCGAAGCCGAGATTCTTTGCCACCGTCTCGGCCAACATGCTCACTGTTCTTTTCGAGAGATTGCAGGCAGTGGGCGACGAGTATTCAACGGGTGGCACCAGCTGAGACGGCACATTCGAAGCAAAAGCATTCGGTGCGTTCATATGAGCCCCATAGGGATATCTGTTTGCTTTAGCGCCGAAGTATATGACGGACTTGACAAGTTGGAAAGGCCACTAGCGTGACTTATAAGTCACAAAATTAACTCGGACACTGTTTTTTTATACAGTGCATTACTTAGTGTACGTTCGTGCGGCCCCATAGGCAAACCTCCCCGCCTCAATTGTTTCGGCAATGAGATGAAGTTCGACGGTATCGTGGCGGGGCCGCCAAGACCAGAGGATGAGGCGCTGACATGTCGCTGTTGTGGAGAGCCGGTGGGGCGAAGGAAGGCACTTACCATACTCGTCGTGCTAGTAGACCAATCGTCATTGCATTCCAACGGCGGCGAGATTTGTCTGAAACTGATTTCGAACGATCGCCAAATATTTTCAATAGTTATCCAACTTCGGCAGGGTTGGGCGTCGATATCGCGCGGGGCTGCTATGCTCGGGTACCGTCGCCGGTATACTGACACGACCTGAGCTTGCCAACTGCGGTGTCGGAACGCGGGTGCGGCAACATGAAACTAAGAATAATTTGGGTCAATCAATGCGTGAGCCGAGCAATTTCAGCTTTCTAGCCGAGCACTCAGCCCTGCTGGCCGATTTAGGCGCAACAGCCGAGCGTATATTCCCCTTTGACCCATCTAGCTGCGTAGTTAAGCTGCGCCTGCTTGCCGAGGCACTAGCACAAGAGATTGCTGCCCGGGTGGGTGTACCGCCACAGCAGACACAGAACGATCTACTGCGCGCCATTGATGGACGCTTCACCCTCGATTCGCAGGTCCGACAGCTTTTCCATCTCTTGCGTCGGACAGGTAACGTGGCGGCGCACGAGATTGAGCAGCGGATTGGGTACCGCGAGGGTATTGAGGCGCTAAAGGTCGCCCGCGAGATTGCCATCTGGTTCCATCGCACTTTTGGCAAGCAGACCGAATTCAAGCCAGGCCCGTTTGTTCTGCCCGATGACCCCAGCCGCAAACTACTCGACTTACAGCAACAGATATCTGATTTGAGCACGCAGCTTTCCGAGGCGCAGAGTGCGCAGGCTCAGCAGGCTGAGATGGCTCATCTACTCACGGATCGGGCCGAACAAGAGCGGCAGATGGCGCTGCGAGCGAAGGAAGAGAATGCCATTTACCAACAACTCGCCGAGGAAGCCAGCCAACGCTACGCGGCACTCAAAGCCCAATTCGACCAGCAGCTCACCGATTCAGGCCGCAAAGCAACTGCCGACGAGCTGACCAAGTTTGCGCGGCGCTCGACTGATGCAGCCCAAAAGGTGCTACTCGACGAGGCTGCGACTCGGCAAATCATTGACCTGCAGTTGGCTGATGCAGGTTGGCAGGCCGACACTGTGGAGCTGACCTTCAGCAAGGGGGCCAGGCCAGAGCGAGGCAAAAACAAGGCGATTGCCGAGTGGCCGACCCAAGGCAAACAGGCTGCCGACTATGTGCTCTTTGCCGGTCTTACACCGGTCGCCGTAGCCGAGGCGAAACGCCAGAACATTAACGTGCCGGGCAAGATCCCACAGGCCGAGCGCTATTCACGCGGCTTGCCACCGAGCGGGGATATGCAACCCGCATGGTCGCTGGCGGGACAGCCAGGCCCGTGGCCGGATGGGCAAGGTGGTGAATTTCACGTGCCTTTCGTTTATTCCAGCAATGGGCGCCCACTGGTGAAGCAACTGGCCGAGCAGAGCGGTACCTGGTTCCGGGATGTGCGTGCCCCCGCCAACCTGCCTCGCGCACTGCCGGGCTTCCACACCCCGGATGGACTCCTGGATCAGCTCTCGCGTAGCCGAGACGAGGCAGAGGCCATGCTCAAGCAGGAGGGCTTCGCCTATCTTGGGTTGCGCGATTACCAGGAGAAGGCCATTGCGGCGGTGGAGACGGCGCTAGAAGCCGGCCGTAGTACCTGCCTGCTGGCCATGGCCACAGGTACAGGCAAGACGCGCACCATCATTGGGCTGATGTATCGCTTCCTGAAGGCGGAGCGATTTCGGCGCATCCTGTTCCTGGTGGACCGCACGGCCCTGGGCTCGCAGGCCATGGATGCCTTCAACGAGGCTCCGCTTGAGCAGAATCACCCACTATCCAAGATCTACAACATCGCGGACCTCGGGGATATGGCCGCTGAAGCCGAGACCCGAATTCAGGTTGCAACCGTACAAGCTATGGTCAGGCGGGCCCTTCAAAGCGATACGCCGCTGCCAGTCGATGAGTTTGACTGCATCATCGTGGACGAGGCCCACCGTGGCTACACGCTTGATCAAGAGATGACTGAGGGCGAGCTCGCGGTGCGTGACCAGGCCCAATATCTCTCCAGCTATCGCCGTGTGCTCGACTACTTCGATGCAGTGAAGATCGGCCTTACCGCGACGCCGGCCAAGCACACCACGGAAATCTTCGGCAAGCCTGTCTATACATATTCCTACCGCGAAGCTGTGGCAGATGATTGGCTGATCGACCATGAGCCACCGATACGTTACGAAACCCTGCTCAGCAAGAACGGCATCAGGTTCGTCAAGGGCGAGGCCGTTAGCGCCATCAACATGGGTACGGGCGAGATCGAGACCGCTGAACTAGATGACGATCTCAGCTTCGAAGTTGAGAGTTTCAACAAGCGCGTCATTAACGAAGATTTCAACCGCGTCATCTGCGAGCAGTTGGCCCAGGAGTTGGATCCATTTGGCGAAGAGAAGACCATGATCTTCTGCGCGACGGATCTGCATGCGGACATGATCAAGCGCTTGCTCGATGACCGGTTCAAGGCCGTCTATGGCGACGCCTACAATGAGACAGCGGTGCGCAAGATCACCGGTGCGTCCGACAAGGTGGACACACTGATCCGCCTTTACAAGAACGAACGCTTTCCTAACATCGCCATTACGGTGGACCTTCTGACCACCGGGATTGATGTGCCAGCCATCTGCCACCTTGTGTTTTTGCGCCGCGTACGCTCGCGCATCCTCTATGAGCAGATGATCGGCCGCGCGACCCGTCGCTGCGACGAGATCGGCAAGACGGTCTTTAAGATCTACGACCCGGTGGACATCTACGCCGTATTGCAAGACGTGACCACCATGAAACCGCTGGTCAAGGACCCGAACGTCACGATTGAGCAACTTATCGACGAGTTGAATAATCCTGCCAGCTTCGAAACTCCTGGCAGTCAGCAAGGTCACAGCCACGCACATGACGTGCTGGATACGCTGAACCAGAAGCTGATGCGCATACTACGCCGTGCGAAGCATGACGCAGCGAAGAAGCCAAAGTTGCAGGAGCGGCTAGATGAGTTGGAGCAGCAGTGGGGCGTAGCACCTGATCAACTCCATACGTACTTGCACAAGCTCGGCCCGAAAGGAGCCGCTGACTTCGTGTGCAACAACACCCGCCTTCTGCTCCAACTGACCGAGGTCAAGGAGCTGATGGGTACGCAGTACATGCCCATTCTTTCCCAGCATAAGGACGAGTTTGTCGCCCGTGAGCAAAGCTATGGCACCTACAGCCGGCCGGAAGATTACCTGGATAGCTTCGGGCATTTCATCCGAAATCAGCTCAACCAGTCCGCCGCACTCGCAGTAGTGGTGCAGCGTCCTAAGGATTTGACGCGTGAGCAGTTGAAGGAAGTGCGCTTGCTGCTCGATGCCCACGGCTACTCCGAGGCCAAGCTGCAAAGTGCCTGGCGTAATCAAACCAACCAAGAGATTGCGGCAAGCATTGTCGGCCACATCCGCCAAGCCGCGTTGGGCGAAGCTCTGCTACCCTTTGAGCAACGGGTGGCAGCAGCTCTGAAGCATATCTACAGCCTCACCGCCTGGACGCCAGTGCAGCGTAGATGGCTGGAGCGTCTGGCCAAACAGCTAACCCATGAAGTGGTGATCGACCCGGCGTTCGTGAACCGCGCCTTTTCCGGTGATGGCGGTGCCAAGCAACTCAACAAGCTCTTGGGTGGCGAGCTGGATCATGTGCTGGTGGAGTTGGCTCAGTCACTGTGGTCCCAGGCCGCCTAACCCGCGAGGTGCTCGGCGTCGCGCCCTAACATCACCTAAAATCACCAGTTAAACCCCAAGAAGTCACGGAATCTCTTTGGTATGAGTAGTAACGATATTGTCCAGAAACTTTGGAACCTGTGCGACGTCCTCCGCGACGATGGCATCGGCTACAACGACTACGTCACCGAACTGGTGCTGCTGCTTTTCATCAAGATGGAGCACGAGAACGCGGAGAGCGGCCTTCTAGCCAAGCACAAGTTGCCTGACTATGCGCGCTGGCCGGTACTGGCAAGCAAGAGCGGGCTGAATCTGCTCACCTATTACAAGAACATGCTGCTCCAGCTGAGCCAAAGCAGCGATCCGCTTATCGCAGCCATTTACGCAGACGCGCAGACCCGCCTGAAAGAGCCTCGCCATTTGGAGCAGCTCATCAAGAGCCTGGATGGCATTGACTGGTTCAGTGCAAAGCAAGATGGCCTAGGAGACCTGTATGAAGGTCTGCTGGAGAAGAACGCCAGCGAAACCAAGTCCGGCGCAGGCCAGTACTTTACGCCTCGGCCACTGATCGACAGCATCATTGCGCTCATCAAGCCACAGCCGGGTCAGACAGTACAAGACCCGGCGGCCGGCACCGCGGGGTTCCTTATTGCCGCCGACGCATATATCCGCGCCCACACCGACAACCTTTACGACCTGAGTGAAACGCAGCGCAGCTTCCAGCGCAACAAGGCTTTCCTCGGTATGGAGTTAGTATCCGGCACCCGGCGCCTCGCTTTGATGAATTGCTTGCTGCATGGCATGGAAGGAGATGATGAAGGCGTCGTCCATTTGGGAAATACACTGGGCAGTGCCGGCAGCGGCTTGCCGAAGAGCGACGTCATTCTCAGCAATCCTCCCTTTGGTACCGCCAAGGGAGGTGGTGGCCCCACGCGTGATGACCTTACTTTCGCCACCAGCAATAAGCAGCTTGCCTTTCTTCAGCACATTGTGCGGCATCTCAAGAGTGGTGGCCGGGCGGCAGTGGTCTTACCCGACAACGTGCTTTTCGAGAGCGGGGTGGGTACCGATGTTCGCCGAGACTTGATGGACAAGTGTAATCTGCACACCATCCTGCGGCTGCCTACCGGTATCTTCTACGCGCAAGGCGTGAAGACAAATGTTCTCTTCTTCAACAAAATCAGTCAGGCTGCCACAGGTAGTACCAAGCAAGTTTGGGTTTACGATCTCCGTGCAAATGCGCCTAAGTTTGGCAAGCGTACGCCGTTGACGCGGCAGCACTTCGCTGAGTTTGAGGCGGCATATGGCGAGGCAGCTGACGGTAGTAGCCCCCGCGTGGACCAAGGGAAGAACGGTCGCTTTCGTGCATTCAGCCGTGAATGGATCAAGGAGCGCGGCGACAGCCTGGATATTGCTTGGCTCAAGGATGAGAGCGCCGAGGATGCGGCAGACCTGCCGGAACCAGCCATTCTTGCACGTGAAGCGATGGGGGAGCTGGATAGAGCGCTGGAGGAATTGGAAGCAATCCTGGCAGAACTCGGTGAAGAGGTCTCCGCATGACGTTGCCGGTAGCTGGCTGGAGCCTCCAGAAGATTGGCGACTTGATCAATCTGAATCTCAAGAACTCTTGTGAAGATCAGACCACGGTCGGATTTGTACCTATGCCGTTGTTGGGTACTTCCTATCGAAGCTCGGTCGCTTTCGAGGAGAGGCGGTGGAGTGATGTGAAGAAGGGATACACTCATTTTGCAGACGGCGATGTATTGTTGGCCAAGATCACGCCATGCTTTGAGAATGGCAAAATCGGTATTCCAAGGGGGCTACCTAATGGAATCGGCGCTGGCAGTACGGAGTACTTTGTCTGCCGCCCCAAGCCTGAAGTGCTTGAACCACGGTATTTAGCTGGTTGGTTCATGACCGAGAGTTTCCTGCGTAATGGTGCAGTTGAAATGACGGGCTCGGTTGGACATAAGCGAGTCCCAAAGGAGTATCTGCTCAGTAATGAGATTCCCCTTGCGCCGCTACCCGAACAAAAGCGCATCGTCGACAAGCTCGACCTCCTGCTCGCACGCGTGGACGCCTGCCGCGACCGCGTGGGCCGCGTCGGCCCCTTGCTTAAACGTTTCCGCCACTCTGTCCTAGCTGCCGCTACCTCGGGAGGACTCACCGAGGATTGGCGGACGAAAATGAGCATGTCGGAGAACTGGAAGCTGGTTCGTCTTGCTGAACTGGGCGAATTAGGGCGTGGAAAATCCAAACATCGTCCTAGAAACGATCCATGCCTTTACGGTGGGCCATATCCATTTATACAAACAGGTGCGATAGCGCAGTCCAAAGGGCGTATCACTCAACACTCCCAAACTTACAGCGAGTTCGGTTTGACACAGAGCAAGCTCTGGCCGACAGGCACGGTTTGCATTACTATCGCGGCGAATATTGCGGATACGGCCATCCTGACATACCCAGCCTGTTTTCCGGACAGCGTGGTTGGGTTCGTTGCGGACCCAGCTAAGAGCTGCCCAGAATTTGTTAAGTGGTCGATCGATGTTATTAGCGATCACCTAGAATCTTTCGCCCCGGCAACCGCCCAGAAGAATATCAATCTTGCTATTCTGAATGACGTGGAGTTTCGATGTCCGCCAATAGAAGAACAAGCCGAAATCGTTCGCCGTGTCGATGTCCTGTTTGCATTCGCTGACCGTCTCGAAGCCCGTCTTTCTCAGGCTCAAACCGCTGTAGGCCGCCTGACGCCGGCACTGTTAGCCAAGGCTTTCCGTGGCGAACTGGTGCCGCAGGACCCGAACGATGAACCTGCCGCAGAACTGCTCAAGCGGCTGCAGGCTGCTCGTGCTGATGTGGCAAAAGGCAGCACCCCGATGCGCCGCGTGCGAGCGAAGGCGACGACTGTCGCAAAGGGAGGCAGTCAAGCGGACGAGGTATTGGAAGAAGGCGCAATGGAGGGGTAGTCATCCGTATCGCGGCGGAGCTCCGGGAAGCCAATGTAATGCTCCGCAAGCGCAAGATCCGCGGGTTCGCCCCGGAACCGGTAGCCAGCAGGCTTGAAGTAGCTGTAAATCGAGCGCTTCGGATTTTCGTGCCAGCCGATATTAAACGCACTGAGCTTCGGGAAGAACTGTAGTTCGCTATATGGGAGGTTGTTGTGGATCCAGAATGCGAGAGCACGCCAGTCCGCACCAACCTCGTAGCGGTTCGTGAACCACGGGATTAAGATGCAGGCCATGGCCCCATGGTGACCTGCCTGGTCACGCGCATTCCAGATATGGCGGCCAAGTTACTCACGTTCGAGCCACAGTTGTGGCCCTTTTCGTTCCCCAACGCGTTGACTGTAGGCGACCTGTACGCCGACCGTATGGCGATGCGTCCGAATGTGACCTGCAAGGGCTCTAGTAGCTCTTCGCAAAGCCACTTCCCATTCGCAACGGCGAGTTTTGGATTCTCAGGGAGGTTGGGGATCCCGTAGTAATTGCTGATCTCGCTGCAGGGGAATCCCGCATATAGAACGATCGGGATAGCCGAACGCGACCAACGTCTTCGAGGGCTTGAACTGACGCCGGAACTCGCATGCCCTCTCCTGGTCGCTACTGACTACAGATCGTCGATGATTTCGCGGGTGCCCCGAATGAGATCCGCTACATCCCTAAGCTCGAAGTCGTTCCATTGGGCGTGCAGGGCGGAGTTTCTGATGCCGGCATACGCGCGCCAGCGTTTAGCCTTCACCAGGGTCAGAACTCCCTTCTTCACCAGTTCGTCGATAATCGGGTCAACGTTGACTCCGGCTTGCTTGACCTGATGTTTTTCTGCCGTCTTGCGAATAGCATCCTCAAAAACTGCGCTAGCCAGCACCCCCGCTTCCATCTTCTTGCCCCGCTTTTGAAAATGCTCCGCATGATCAAGGAAATCATCAAATGCCGAGGCGATGAAATAGTACTCGGCGCGTCGAAGAAGTCCACCTTGCATCTCCTCGAGCAAGGATCTCAGCAACCCCACTGCCGAATCTAGCGTATTGGCTGGGACGCCGCTGCGTAGGCTATCTTCCTGCATAATCTTCGTGAACTGGTCGCCAAAATGCGAGTCTACTGGAGCGGTGATTCTGACAATATTCTGCACGGATGACAGCCATGCTCGGGCATCCGGCACATGTTTCACTGGTAGCCAATACTCTCGGCCATGACGTTCACTCATTGGGACGCGTCGCAGCAGATCCTCACCACGGCCAAGCAGTTCCTGACATCGTGCTAGCAATTCATCTGGTGTCATAGAGAATAGCGCTCAGCGCTTTAATTTATCCATTTGTTGGCGACGCAATCCGCTGTCCGCGATACCGGCTCGGTCATCATTCTATCTGCTTGGTAAGGTGGAGCGGCTGTGCCTCCCAGACATACCAATCCCCTTAAAGCATAACGCTGACTGTCCGAAAACGACTGCGGACTTCCGGCCTGGCTCCGTTAGGATCGCAGCCGCAAACGATTGCCAGCACTCGCGATAAAATATGATGGTGCTCATATTTGATCGCGACACCTTTCAGGCGTTGCTCGACTCTCCTACGACGAGAAACCCATCGTAATCTCTCTGATCAGCGCAGGCGGTAACGTCAATGCAGCCTCCGTGACCACCATGCACAGTGGCTTCGCTGCATGGTGCATGGATGATCGCGGCGAGTACGGTTGAGCTTCGAACGTTCTAATGCGGTCATGGGCCGAGTACCAGTGGAGCAGTGGCTTGCTCGGGCATGCGCCGGAGCCCCCGATACCGATCGAGCCTCTATGCGTCAACGTACGGTCGAAATGAAGCGCTTGAGTCGCCCATCGGGATAGCCATCGCTCAAGAACTTCCGCACGCTGGGCTTGAAGTCCTGCGCCACCGCGTAGAAGTCGCCGCTTGTTTTGGCCTTGGTATGCACAAAGTAGCCTTCGGCCACCAATCGAGCAAACCTGTCGGCGGATAGACCCTGCACCTTGTTCGAGAACTTGATGAACTCGGGCTTATTGTCTGTAAACCGGTCGCCGCGGAAGAACGAGTGCAGAAAGCGCCCGATCTCGGCGTGGATCATCGCCCTCTCGCCTTCCTTGTTCGCTTGAGTGACGGCGAAGGCCTCTTGCAAATCTCCGGGGCTACAAGTGCTGTCGATCATCGACGGCTGCAGTTCCGTGTTGACATAGGCTAGGTCCGCGCAGTTTTCGAAGGTCGAATACATAAACTTGGTGTTCCGAAACCGACTGGCCATCAAGTTGCGGTAACCCAGGAATCTCGACTGCGTGACGATAAGATTAGAGAAGTCCAGCGTCGGGAATGCGCCCTTGATCTGCAGGCCCGTGAGTGTGCGCGGCGCGCCATCACTTCCCTTCAATCCGAAGATCGACAGCAGCCTTTCTGTTGTTTCCTGGATGGGGAGGCTCTGGATGGAGAAGAAGAGCTGCAGCAGCCCCGCGATGGCGCGCTTGGCGTTCTCGATGTCGGCCTTGGTAATCTTGGGCGAAGGCTCAGCGATGGCTTGATCACGCAGCTTAGGAACGATAGCGGTAATTGCCCGCTCGACCTCGATGAGGTTCGTCTTGAAGAAGCGCTTGAGTTCCTGGGCTTCCTCGCTGTCTGGGTTGAGCCGCGACAGAGCGCGGATAGGACCTGCTTCCAAGCTAGTCCGCATCAGCGCGCGCAGCATAAGCAGCACCTCGAAGTACGAGCTCAGGAATGAGTAGCGCAATTCGATGTCGTCGCCCTTCTTCACGAGAAGGGGATTCAACTCCAGCTTCGAAGCAATGGCCTGAGCCCTGGCTTCATAGAGTATTTGCAGCCGCTCGACCATCTGCGCAATCGGCCAGCGCTTTCCAAAATCGATAACGAGATCCGAGATGAGTTCGACGACCTCCGTCTCCGAGATCTCCAGGCTGTGGCGCGTTTGCTCGCGCCGCAACATGGAATGAACGATGTGGTCAGTCAGGTCGTTGTTGGACGGGTACGGCGTGAGATCATCGGAGACCTCGAAGTCCTCGGTTTTCCCTTCACGCAACTCGTCCTCGACGACGGTGGTGCTGATATCGGCCAAGAACGGGATGATGCGCCCTTCCTCGTCGCGAATTCGAATCTTGGCGATCCGGGTCATCACCTTGTCGACGAGCACGGTGGCGGTCGGATAGACGGACAGTCGGCGGGTGACGTAACGCCGGCAGCTCTCCGTATCGAAACCCAAGAGTTCGTAGCGTTCCACCGCCAACGCTTCAAGGCCAGCGTCTTCGGCGATAACGTTGTTGCGTGTGGTCAGCAAGACGTTGGAACTGCCGAGCTGATCGTGCAGATGCTTGAGAGATTCTAGAAAGGCGTGGACATCAAAGCACTCCTGGAAGAGCGACGTCAGCTCGTCCAAGCCGTCGATGATGACGGTGAGATTGCCGCACACCACCGCGAGGTCGAAAGTCGATCGCTCGAAGAGCTTGCCGTGGCCCTGCAGTTTTGCATAGAGTTCGTAGATGTCATAGATCGACTCAATGCGCGACTGTGCCAGCCCGCGCTCGGCGACGTACTTCTTTATTGACTCTGCTTGGATGAGGATTACCGACGACCGTAGGTCTTCGCGGAAGTGCAACTTCTCGGCCACCGACAGGCAGAGGGAGGTCTTGCCCATGCCGCCTGGAGCCACTACAAGGTGCGCGGCGACCTTCGAAGGCTTTTGGAGCACGTCGACGATGTAGTCGACAGCGGAATCCGCGCGCACTAGTTCGCCAGCGTTGGTGTATGTGAGCGCTTGGTTGGTGTAGTTTTCAATCGGGCTGGGCGGATCGATGATTTTCAAGGAGGCATCGATACAGTAATCCCAGATGTACTCCTTGTAAGTACACTCATGCACCCTCGTGGTCAGGCCGGCCTCGGCAAACGAACGGGCGATGAGTTCTTGTTCCGGTCGAGGCACTCGGGGCCTCAGCACGGTGATGTCGCTGGGACGCAGATTGGCCGACAGCAGAGCTCGCGCCGCGTGTTGGGCACTGTGCCTGATCGTGCCGCTGGAGTGCAACGCCAGGAAGTAACCCAGAGCGGGAGACTTAGTTTCCCAGATCTCGTACTTCACGCGATTGGCGCCTGAGAAGTCAGTTCCTTGCGCACCGTTGACGATCGCCCGTCGATTGGGGTGGTTAACTTGGATGAGTTCTTCGACGCGTGTGAAGTCGTAAGCGCCCTCGGTGAATGCAGCCAGGGTTGTGCGCTTCTTGGGGCGCTCTGCGGTGGCCCGGCCTTGCAGCAAGGACAGCAGTTCCTCGAACCGCTTCGGGAACTGGGCGTCGCTGCTGAAATCCAGATGGAAGTGGCCTTCCAGATAGCGCGGGGTTGACTCAGCCTCACGGAGTACCTGAATGACATTGCTGCGCTTGTCGCGCAACAGGCCGTTCCAATGCAGGGCGCTTGCAAGGAACGTTTCTAGCCCCACGCCATTGTTGCGCTCGTCGGCCTTGGCTTTGTACTTGGCAGTGGTGATCACCACAACGTAGTCCGCGTCGTGAATGCCTGCTTCCATGAAGAAATTCTTGTCGACCAAGCTATCGAGATCGTAACCGTCCCAAGTAACTGTGATCTCTTCAATTTCTTCCAGAGAGTCAGCGAACTTTTTCACCCACGCTCGATGTTCAGGACTATCCCAGCTATAGGAAATGAAAACTTTTATGATTTCCATGCTCTTGTTGACCCCCGGTCCTTCTGGCGCGGCTGCTTCCTTACAGCCGATGCGCCATGAGCGGTTGTATTTGAAGTTCGAAGAATAGGAGTAAAAGCAAAATTCTCTTAACTTTCACGCCTCGAAGCCAGACGAGAGGCTGAATTGTTTCACGTCGGTATCCGATTCGGGCGCCGCAACGGCGGCCATGCGGCTATCGGTCCACAACTTGACCGAAAGTTGAGGGATATTACCATTCGGCTGAATACGCAGATCAGCTACGACGCGCTCCAGCGTGCCGCGCGAAACATTGTTTCTGGTCTTACCTGACAAGGACGGAGCCCGCAGCAATACGGGATCTATCCGCTCATCACTGCGTTAGGGGTTTTTCACGTGGATGACTACACCAACGTCCGCTTCCGCACTGCTCAGCGGCCAGTCAATTTGACATGGCGAAGGACAACGGGTTGCGGAATGATCTTACCCACGTTCGCTAGCCGTCCCTTCACGGCTGCAGAAACGGTCGCTGATGAGGGCTGCTATAGGGCCTGCAGTTGAGGTCAAGCAGGCGACCGTGAAATCCGGGTGGATTCATCCCAGTCGGTACGAGAGTCAAAATCAAAAATCTCTCGGTCTACTCGCAAGCCAAGCTCAACGCCATAGCTCGAAGACTCAACGAACGCCCACGCAAAACACTGGACTTCGATACACCGGCTAAACGATTCCAACAAGCTGTTGCATCGACCGGTTGAATCCGCAACCGACTACGTACTGGCGCCGCTGATATGTACGTAAATTAGTCTTTACTTATTTCGTACTGGTCACATAATGCGTACGCCGTCAACGTACACATCAGGAACGCAGCCATGTCCCGAACCTTCGCCTACGCCCGGGTTTCCACCGCGGACCAGACGACCGACAATCAAGTACTCGAGATCCAGACGGCCGGATTCGCGGTCGAGCCGCACCGCATCGTCGTCGAGAACATCTCCGGATCGGTCGCCGCCAGCGAGCGCCCCGGGTTCGCCAAGCTACTGCACAAGCTGGAGGCGGGTGACGTGCTGATCGTCACGAAGCTGGACCGGCTCGGGCGGAATGCGATGGACGTGCGCACCACGGTCGAGCGTCTGGCCTCGATGGGCGTGAGGATCCACTGCCTTGCGCTCGGCGGCGTCGACCTGACCAGCGCGGCCGGCAAGATGACCATGGGAGTGCTCGGCGCCGTGGCCGAATTCGAACGCGACCTGTTGATCGAGCGCACGCAGGCCGGGCTCGCTCGCGCCAAGTCGGAGGGCAAAGCTCTGGGCCGGCCGGCGGCGCTCACTGAAGTGGAGCGGGCCGAAGCACTGGCGAAGCTCGCCGCCGGCGCCTCGATCGCCCAGCTTGCCCGCGACTATGGCACGACCAGGCAGAGCATCATGCGCGCTCGGGATCGTCATACTCGGCGCATAAACCCAGCCTGAGCGGCCTGCTAGACAACCGGCATAAACACATCCCTATCGAATCCAAGCAAAGACAGCGGGACTCTGACGGCCTGCTCCCCGAGCTGCTCTGCCGCAGCGGCGACGCCGGCCGAGGCGTTCGGTGACATTGCCTGCAGGCCGCCATTACGTTTGGTGGGCGATAACCGCCAGCGCCTGCGAGTTTGTAGCCACGGGGTTACGGAGGTGCCCATCAGCGACTATGCCCACGAGGTGAAACACGCGCCAGATGGGTGAGCTCAAGGCGTCTGCTGAAGCGCAAGGCGGCCCTTGCATTAAATAGCATCACTATTGATACTATTATCTTTGAGGGGGCGGCTTTAGAGATAACCGACGAAGCGGTGTGGCGAGGCCTTACGAAAGACTACTTGGTCAAAAAAGCTATCGAGAAGCGCTCTCAGATAAGCATTCATAGGAGCAATGCCGTGCCATCCGATCACTACACCTACCGCGTCACTTGGTCCGGAGAGGACGAAGAATACTTGGGCCTGTGTGCCGAGTTCCCTTCGCTTTCTTGGTTGGCAGAATCCCAAGTCGACGCCTTGGACGGCGTACGTCAGCTCGTTGCAGACGCTGTGCGGGATATAAGCACTTCAGGGGAAAAACTTCCCATGGCGCTCGCAGATCAAAAGTACAGCGATAAGTTTCAGGTACGCATTCCTCCCGAGCAGCATCGCGCGCTCGCAATCGAGGCAGCAGAGCAAGGCGTAAGCCTGAATCGCCTCATTAGCGCGCGCCTCGCAGTTGCGACGAGGTAGAGCATCACGCGCACTGGGGACCGCCATGCGTGTCGGGTGAACTCAAACTGAAGAGGTTTAGGGCACGAAAACTTCCGTCTCGAGGCCCAGCAGCGCGCGCGTGGTCTCGTCGGCCAGCTCACCTAGCTTCTCGGCTACGGTGGCACCGCCGGCAGCATCAGGCGCTATTGATTGAAGCACGGCATACGCGCGGTGCGCCACGATCGCGAGCGCCTGCGTAGTCGCAGCCACCGGATCACGCAGGTGTTCGTCGGCGACCATGCCCTCAAGCTGGCCAGCCAAGAAGCGGCCGAGGCCGCCGGCGCCGTTCCACTCGCCCATCGACTCGAAGGCCGGATCCTGGCCGTTGAGCACGCCCGCCAGGTGCGTGCAGGCATCGGCATCTGCCTGGGAGGCTTCCCATGGCGCGGAGCGGCCCGAGCAGACGGCCACGTAGCGGCCGGCCAGGTCGCCCAGGAAGGTGCGCACCAGGTGCCCAACCACTGCCTGATCTCCCAGATAGGCACCCTCGCCGGAGGCCTTCTGCAGAGCAATATGCCAGCCGGACGAGCCGGCCTTGCTGGTGATGTCGGATTTCTCAGCCATGCATTGGCCTTGGGATCTTGCCGCTATTAGCTTCCTCAGCCGGTCACTTCGCTGCACGAGATGGCGGCTAGTTCGGGAAAGGGAGGATGTTAGACTCTAACATCCTCTTTAGAGGTGTAGCCGGCGAGGACTACCCCAACTAAGACTACGATCTGGCTCAATCCCAGGCTGGAAGGCTGCCATACTTGGCAGTACGCCTACTGCCATCAACACCTCCCGCGAGCTATCACACAGCCCCCTTGCCATTCAACTCGGCCAGGTACGGTGCGACAGCCGCCTGCGCCCGATCGATGAAGCCAGTACCGCGCTCGAACATGACGGTCGTCTTGAAAGAGTTGAAAGGCAGATATTCGTGTGCGACGTGCGTGACGTAGTAGAGTGTCCGTGCGCTGCCCTGGCGCACAGCCAGGCTGACGCCAGCCTTGATCCGCTCATTGCCGCGCACGCGCATGGAACCAGACTCGAAAACCACGTTGTCCCGGTTCTGCGCCGCGAGGATACGACGACGCTCGACAAGCCAGCCGAGCAGCTTGTCGTTCTCGGTGAGGGTATCGGCCGCCGGCCTTGCGCCCCGGTTCAACAGCGTGTCCGGGCCCATGCTCGAGGACACCTCCATCTTCCGGAATCCATAGCGTGCGGCCGCGCAGTTCACGTAGTCGAACGGCGCATAGTCGGTCACCGGGCTGGCGGCCGCAAGCTGCCGCATGCCTTCGTTCATGATGAGCTGCCAGCCGGTATTGGTGACCCAGTAGTAGTTCGCCACCCCCGAATCCGACCGTGCCTCGGTGATCGACTCCACGTCGGCAACGTCGATTTCAACTACCTGCGTAGGCAGAGCGTCGGGAACCGCCGTAGCGTTGGCTTTGTACTGCTTATTCAAGGCAAGCCAGTTGTCGAGTAGTGGTTTAGCCACGGCCGCTTCGTGCTTGTAATCGTCCAGGCGGGCCTGGGAGATCGCACGGTACTGGGCGGCCATGTCAGCGTCTCCGCCGGCCTCTGCGGCTTCAGCGCTGGCCAGAGCCGACTTGGCGGCGGATAGGCTAAGGTCGGCCTTAGCGTTGGCCTCTTCGTACGAGGCCTGAGCGGCATCTACCTTTACCTTTAGCGCCGCTTGGTCGTCCTTCTTGCTCTGCGTGAGAGGCGCCTGAATGGGCCTCCGGTTCGCGTCTAGGAAGGGGTTGGGCCGCACCACGAGCGCAACGCCCACCTCGCTTTCTTCGAGGTACAGCTCATTGAACGCGCCAACGTCCAGGAAAGTGGTGAGGAACTCGTACACCGAGCCATCCACGAAGGCCGCAATCGCGTGCGGGTCCACGGCGCCAGGGGTCGACACGTCGGCCGTGAGCTTGCTGACCACGCTGGCCTCGGCCCCCTGCCCATCCGCATTGAGCGTGAGCTTGCCAATGTAGGGGTTGATGATCTTGTCGAGCACCAACTGTACGAACTCCGCCGCGGTCATAATTTTTGCGTCGGCCGAACTGGCGTATTTCTGGAAGAACTTCAGCTCGGCGACGATGTTGTCGCCGATAACCGAGTTGTTCAGGTAATAGATGCGCAGGATCTGGAGGATTTTCCCGAAGTCATGCCCAGACACCTGGATCATACGTGACGGGTGCCCATCGTCCATCGAGCGCGAGCGCGACACAGACGAAACGAAGCCGCGCATCACAACCGGCAACTGGTACCGGCTGCCACCAGAGGCACCGGCATAGGCAGGATCCGCCGGGTTGTGCGCAAGGCGAAATTCCACCATATCCATGGGCTCAATGAGCGCATAGAGCGATTCGTTGGCGCCAAGCACCATTCGGTCGACCAGCGAAAACGACCATGCACCTACGGGCTCCCGGACCGACTTCCCCAATTGGACCAGCGTGCCGTCCGCCAAGTACGGCGTAAGGTCCAACGAAGACAAGGTCCGGTACCGTTTCGCTGTAGCGACGCCCTGGGAGAGTTCCTCACGGCGACTCGACTTGATCAACCGGATTTCGATTTTTGGTTCGAAGACTTTCATTGGAATACACCCACCGGCCGCGGCGCGGCCATTTGCGAAAAATTCAAAGGCTTGGCCAGTGTCTTGCCACTCTTCGGGTCCCTCAGATGGAACGTACCCTGGAACATCACGTTCTGAGCTGAGCCAGCTGTCGGCACTTTAGGCCCCCGCGAATTAGGTGGCAGCTGCATCATGCCGAACATTTCCATTGACTCGCGCCAACCTGCGGGACGTGCCATTTCCCAGCGGGCACCCTCGGCCACGAATGCACCGCGCGGCACTGCCAACCTTGCATCCTGGGCAGTTGCCTTGGCGCCAGCCTCGGCCTGGATCTTTTTCCCAACCGCCTCAACGTCTGAGATGACCGATCGCACTTTGGGTCCGTACGCCGGATCGGTGGCATAGCCGGAGCGGCCCATGGCGCTCGCATATTGCTCGGCCGACCGCGCCTCCCGGACAGGCAGATAGCGGCCACTGGTGCGAAGTAGCTTGCCGTAGTCCTTGATCCCATCCTCGAGGCTGTCGTAGACCTTAAACTCCTGGTCCATCCGCTTCATCTTTCCGGTGACCCGGTCATACTCCTCGACATTGAACGTGGCACGCTTACCTTTCCAGTCTCGGTCCGCCTTGATGTTGCCCGGGTTGTTCGTACCGGGAAGCACGGACTTGCCCCAGCCTGTCTCAAGCGCGAGCTGGCCCTGCAGCCATTCTGGCTGGGTCCGATAGCCCTCGGCATTAATCTCAGCAGCAACAGCTTCCGCACCCTTTCGCGTTTGCCGATAGAACTGCTCCTTGCTCACGGAGATGGGCCTCGTCACGTCAGGACTGGCGGAATTGCCGCCGGCGGCGACGGCACGGGGCACCTTACCGATCTCATCGTTGTACGCCTTCGCCACCTGGTCCCGGTAGTCCTGCGTGTATTTCTCCGGGTTCTGGCTGACCTCGTTTAGCTCCGCCTTCAGGCGATTAACGCGGTCCTCTCCCTTCGATGAAGGAATGCCGCCCAAGGCGGTATCGAGTGCTGCCCTGGCATCCTCCGAATTGCCGAACTTGTCGACATACCCGACCTTCTTCGCCAGCCATGCAATGCCGTCCCGGATCGATGCGGTGAGCGGGATCAGCTTCGTGGCCAGGTCCGCCGTTGCGTTGTCGATATTCGCCAGGCTCTCGCGCGACTGGTCGCCGGCGTTTTTCTCCATGTCCCGCGTGGCCGACAGCTTGATCAGCGCCTGCTTCAGGTTTCCGTCGTCAGCACCTGGCGTGGCCAAGGCGCTGTCGAGTTGCTGGCGCTCGTCCTTCTTGAGCGCGTCGGCGCCTGTCAGGCCCTGCAAGTACTTCGCCTGCTTCATCCGATCGGAGTGCGAGCCGTACTCGATCGACATCAGGGCGCGCGCAGAGGTATTACCCAGTGTGGAAGGGTCGATGCCATACCGGCTGAAGCCATCCAGCGCAGCGTCGATGCTGCCGTTGCGCGAATAGGCGCCGATCAGGGCGGCCGCTTCAGAGTCGGAGTAGCCGAAGTAGCCCTTCACGCTTTCCTTCATGGCCTGCGTGCCGACGGAGTTACCGGCCAGGCCAGCCAGGATGCGGTCAATGTTGGTGGTCTTGCCGTCCGAGGCAAAGCCGTCGTACTTCGACATCAGCGACTTGTCGCCGCGTGCCTTTGCCATCTGGTAGGCCGCAGAGTTCTTGCCGAAGGCCGACGCCGCGGTACCGAAAGCGCCCCCATCGTTCAGGAAGCCGATATCCGTTGCGTCCATCCCCGGCGTGGATTGCATCATCATGCCGAGGAAGAAATTCCGCGCGGCCGAGCCGCCGCCGCCGCGAATGGCGGCATCGGCCTTGCCCAGAATGCCGGCGGACGCGGACGGATCCAGACCCGGCAGCGTGCCCATCAGGCCGGCCAGGCCGCCAACGTAGCCTTGCACGTTGACCGGAGCGAACGAGCTGCGCGTGGCAACCTGGGTGAAGCTCTCGACCGCCATCAGGACGTCATCGGCCTTCGAGAACACCCCGGCCTTGCCGATCGCATCGGCGAGCAGCAGCGCCAGGCGACGGTTATCGGCTTCGCCGCTGGAAACCTTGTTGTGTCGCATCGCGGCGAACAGCCCGACGCCGGCGCTGGGGTCGAGGCCCAGGGATCGGGAGAAGCCTGCCGCGCCGGCCAGCTCACGGCGCAGGGCCCCCGCGCCGATGCCGTCGACGCCGGACTCGCCGATGTAGCGGCTGGCCAGTTTCGCGGATTCGGCATAGGCCATGCCCAGCCCGGTGGTGGCAGACCGTACCGCATTGCGCAGCTCCTCGAAGTCGCCGGCGGCCGCGCCCATCTGGCGGCCAAGATCGGAATAGCCGATGGACTCGTCCTCGGCCGAGCGCACCTTCTGATGCACGGCGCCAATGGCACGCGTCGCACCGTAGGCGGCCAGGCCAATCAGGCCGCCACGCAGGCCCGCGCCAAGAGCCGGGGAGATGGACGATGCCACGCTCGCCCCTTCGTTGGCCAAAGCACGTCCGTCGAGTCCGAGCGCCCGCCGCCAGAAGCCGCCGCCGGCGCCGCCTTGAGGCGTGACATTGCCGTCCCCGCCCTTGCCTCCCCCGCCGCTTCCCGGTGCAGGGCCGCTGCCATCATGCGGGAGCGCGCGGAAGCCGAGGCTGCTCATCAGCTGCCGGCGCTGCCGGCGGGCGTCGACCTCGGAGAGCGGCGACAAATCGCGCCAATTCTCCATGACGTTCGACAGGCTGCCGAAGTTGCGGAGCTTCTTGGAGCCCGCCCCGCCGAGAGAGAGCCGGCGCTGGAAATCGGCCTCGATCTCGCCGGCCCGCTGCAGGGAAACGTTGTGGCCTTCCCGGTTTAGCGCTTCCTGTAGCCGGCGCGCCTTCTCCATTTCGCGGATCAGGTTGCGCGTCTCGGTTACCGATTTGCCGAACGAGGCAGCGCCGGTACCGCCAATCTGCGAGACGACTTGCTGCAGCTCGGTCGCCTCTTTGACCGCGTCCTCGAAGCCGTCGGAGAGCTGCTGCAGCCCATCGGCACTGACCGACGACTGGCCGACAGCCTCGAGCGAATCGTGCAGCTTGTCGACAGCCTTCTGCAGACCATCAATGTCCTTCTTGGCCGAGGTGGCGTCGATCGAGGTCTTGCCGGTGATCGGCTTGGTGGCCTGCTGGACCTTGTTCCGCAGCTCGTCCAGCGCCTTGCTGATGCCGGAGACATCGGCTGAAATCCGGATGTTTGGACTCGCCATTGGTCATTTCCTCAAATTCATTGAAGCCCCTGGCGTCCAACGCGGCGCGTTGGCTCTCTTGGGGGCGCTGTTCAGATCCGCCGCGGCATCAGACTTCGCCACGCTGGACGATTACCTTCACTGGGCCTTCGTCGCCTGCATCCAGCCCCCAAGCCTTGCGCTCCCCGTCCTGGAGGGTTTTGACGGCCTCCGCAACTGTCTTCGCGGTACGAGCCTCGATCAGATCCTTAGACTTGATCGAGGCATAAGCTAGGCTGCGCACAGCGCCCCACTCCCGGCGATGACGTGTAAGGAGCTCGACACGCTCGTCGATAGCGGCCTCTTGGGAAATTTTTCGGGCTTGCTCCAGGGTCGCGTCGGCTGGAATTTCATGGTGCGACAACCTCGCGAGAACAGGACCAGAAGCGACAACCTGTGGCGCTTGTACCCGGCTCTCGCAGGAATCTTGCTCAATAGCCCTATCAGCTTTTTCGTGAGCACGAGCCGCGATGGTGGGCATGTCCAGCCGACGACGCCAGCCGAATTGCTGAGCGTGTTTGGCTACAGCCTGCTTTGAAAATCCAAGGTGAACGGCGACGTCCGAGAATGTCATCTGAGGCTCGGCCTCCCAGCGCGCCCGGGCCAATACCCAACGCTGGGCCTCCTTTCTTACTTGTGCCACCACCATAGCTCCTGATTGTCCTTGCTTAATGCCGAGCATGGCGTCACGACAACCGACAACCGCTTTTTGAGGTTGTCCCTCGTAAAAAGTCGTGACTCAACCCTTTCCCCACTAAAACACGGGGAGAGGGAGCGATTACGGTGCAGATTCAATACGAAGAAAGCCCCAAGTATCCAGGCGTGCGCCTTTTCCGATGCGAGCCTCTCCGGGCGATCCTGTCGCCGGCAGCCTGCGCAAGAAACGTCGCGAACAAATCGCAGATCCAGTGCACTAAGTGCCCGATCGGGAAGCTCCACGTGTCAGAATGCGCGCCGCAGCCCCGGGCAACGCGCGAATGGACGACGCTTCCGTATTCGGGTTCAGAACCGGCAAAGGCTTGCACGCGGTGTGGCACAAAAACCTATCGCCTTCTCAACAAGACGCTCTGTGTTAGTTGCTACAACCGCCAGCGCGAGCTTCGGATTGGCGCCAACGCTAAAGGCGGTATCCCCAGGAATGCCGCAGCGATGCTGCATAGGGCGGTCTGCCTGGTCGAACTAAAGGGCGATACGTTGCTGCTTGAATTGGAATACTGCAGCGGCCGGGACGAGGCGAAGCGAGTTATTGAGCGCCGTTGGCCGGGCGCACGCTTGGAGGACTACGAGATGCAGCCAGCCATAATTGGAGTCCCTGTGCAGGAAAGCCGAAGGCGGAAGAAGCTCTGAGAAGCGCATGAGCACTGTCGTGCCGCTCCTGTGCGCCCAGCAAACTGCTGAACACCGCATATTGCGCTGCCGACCAGCACATCGGCGCCGAGCTTGCGGGTCGCGCGGCACGTTTACCATCCACGCTGCCGGCGGACATGGGCATCGGTTGGGTCGAGTTGTAGGCTGTTTTTCGAAGGCGGGTGGCCCGACCGTTGGTCACTAGCCAGATCGCTCGCCGAGATGGAGGTCAAGCGTCGATGGGCACCAGCTCCACGTCGATGGTGGCCACCGCCCCGGCCGGGAGGGCGATCTCGAAGCTCGGCGGGCCCTGCGGCGGCAACCCGACGGCCGAGAGCGCGGGGTAGGCCAGGCGGGCGGCCAGGCAGCCATAGCGCGTGAGGTAAGCCACTAACTGGTGCGCGTCCTTCTCGTCTACGCCCCAGTCCTTCTTGGAGGGGTCCAAGGCCTTCCACTTCGCGTCGACAATGGCGGCGGGCGTCCCCTCCTCCCTGTCCACGCCGTCGGGCCACAGTAGCACGTCTGGCATCAGGCGGAAGGCAGTATTCACGCGGCCTGCAGCGCGTCCCTGGGGCGCACCCACCGAACTGTCGTCACCGGTCACCGCGGTGGGCCTGCGATGGGCGACGCTGGAGAGGTAGCGCGGTGAGCCTTTGAGGCTGACCTCGATTCCCTCCGGCGCGCGCCGGCGCTCATGGCGGGCGACCCAGCTCTCAAAAATGGGCTCCATGTTGAAGAGTAGCGTAGGCGCCTCGGAGGCACCGGCTGTCAGCGAAGGCGAGAGCAGTCCCAGGAGCTGCTCGGCCCAACGCAGGGCTTCCCTGTAACGGATCATCTCGCGGCCGCGCTTGAGCCCCGCCACGCGTTTGGCATCCACCCGGACGAAGGAGACGCCTCCGAAGAACGCCCGTGCCTCGCCCCACAACCGCTCGGTGGTGGCCTGGCGAACGTGGGGGCGGCAGCACGCCATAGCGGCCAATAGGGCCTGGTTATAGGGGTTGTCGTGCGTGAGCTCGTCGTGCAAACAGCGGACCAGGCCAGGGCGGGTCGTCGCGAGGCGCTCGGTCTCCACTAGGAGCATCCGGCCGCGCAGGACCG
The DNA here is from genome assembly GCF_052114485.1 of Cupriavidus sp. KB_39. Lineage (NCBI taxonomy): Bacteria > Pseudomonadati > Pseudomonadota > Betaproteobacteria > Burkholderiales > Burkholderiaceae > Cupriavidus > Cupriavidus sp. KB_39. Next base: position 11,024 of record NZ_JBFREV010000050.1, on the reverse strand, counting down.
GCAGATCGCCTTCGGACTCGACGTAGCGGGTGAGCAGCCCGCCCTTGGCCACCTTGAGCGCCTCACGCAAGTAAGAGCGGATGAAGAGGTCCAGAAGGGTCGCGCGCGCGGCCGCTTGCGGCGCCATGTCTAGTTCGGCAATGGAGAGTCCGCTGGCCGCGGCGAGCATGTGCAGCAGTGCGCGCCTAGCCCTCCCCGCCCCCGCGGCGCGCTCGGCCGCGCCGGCCTCGGCGGCTCCGCCGTGGCCATCCCAGATCTTCGGCAAAACCTCTAGGACTACGCTCCCACCTGCCCAGTCGGCGGCCAAACGAACCAGACCGCAATGCTTGGAAAGCGCGAGGCCCTTGAGCGTCCGCGAGCAGAAATCGGGGCGGGTAGCGTTGACGCGCTCCAGCGCCTCGGCCTCGACTTGGGTCAGGACGAGGCGTCCCGCGTCGTCGCGGCCGTCTGGGGGGAGTCCATCAGAGCGCGCGCGCTGGCGCAGTGCCGCCACCTCGCCGTCAGGGGCTACTCGGATGGGTTCGCGCTCAAAGGCGAACAGGACAAAGGGCGGCATGGGTGCGTCCCTGCTGGGGTCAGGCACTTTCGCCAGCCGTCGGCGCGCCCCCGGGATCATTGGCCGCGGGGGGCTCCGCTCGCGCGCCAGCCAGTGCCTGGGCGGCAGCCGACACGACTTCCTCCGCAAGCTCGTCGATGTCTTCGGATTCCTCTGCACTTCCCTCCTCGTCCCAGGGGTCGATGGCAGGCAGTGCGGCGATTGCCGCCTCCGCGGCCTCGCCGCGCAGGTAGAGGCGGATGAAGTCGGCGGAAGTCCACGAGGCGAGGTTGTGCGAGGGCCGAATGGAGAGCCGCGATTCGAGCCCGTCGAGGTCCGCGGATTGGTCGAAGAGCTTGGCCGGCTCCAGAGGTCGCTCCTCGAAGAAGGCCGAGGGCTTTGAGGATCCCGTCAGCGCGAGCTTGGCCTTGCCGAGGTCCTCGAAGAAGTACTCTTGTAGGAGTGGGATCACCCGGCGGGAGAAGGCCCGCCGCAGGTCCCAGAGATTGCCCACCCCCATCAATAGCGCGTGGCCCAGCGCATGGTCGCCGTCGATCAGGAACTCGACGCGGTCGTTGATAGCGGCCAGCAGCGCCCGCAGGTCAACGCCGCCCACCTTCGCTGCTGGAAGATGCCGGGGGTCGGCGGGCGTTTCGGTGAACTCGAAGCGCCGGCGCAGCGCGCGATCGATGGGCTGGACCGAGCGGTCGGCCGTATTCATGCTCGCGATGATATCGAGGTTCGCCGGCACCGCCAGCTCATCGCCGCTGTATTGAAGGCGGACCGCTGTGCGGGCACCGGAGAAGTCGAGCTTGGGGTTGGGCGCGCAGCGCTTGCTTGGCTCGAGGATGGTGATGAGCTCGCCAAAGACCTTAGCCACGTTGGCACGGTTGATCTCGTCGATCAAGAGCGTGTGCCGCACCTCGGGATGCTCGTGAGCAGACTGGCAGATCCGGCGGAAAGGCCCGGGGACCGGCGTATCGCCAAGGCGTCCGCCCTGCCCCCTCGCCGGGCGATACCCCTCGACGAAATCCTCGTAGCAATACGACGGGTGGAAGGAGACGAACTCAACCGTCTCCCCGGCCGCGTGGCGCTTCTTGCGAATCGTTTCAAGCGCGCGCGTCTTGCCCGACCCCGGCGGGCCGAAGAAGATCCTGTTGCGCGGATTCCAAGCACCGCCCGGCGCGCCCGTGCCATCCTCGTCGTCGTCCTCATCGAGGCCGGCCACTACCGATTCGGTCGTAAGGGCTGGCATCGAGATCTCAATGCTCTGGGCCTTCACCTTCACCTTCGGCGGTTTCTTGAGTAATGGCGGGTCGATGTAGTAGTCGATGTCGTGGCCAACCTGGCGCTCGATCATCTTGCGCGCGTCGAGCAGCGCTGCGTCGCGGACGTAGCGCGGGGCCCGCTGCGACGGGACGATGCCCAGGCGCTCGTGGCGAGCCAGCAGGGCCTTCCCCTGTTCGGCGAAGATGCGCTCGAAGTAATCGGGGAAGAGGGCGTGCGAAAGGATATGGTAGAACTGCCGGCCCTTCGCTTCGCGCGCCTCGTCGAGCCACTTAGCGAACGCCCAGGGCTGGGCGCTGCCGGCCTTGGCCGCGCCGGAGTGATCACTCGCGCTATCGGCACCGGCAAGGGGTGGCGCGCTCAGCAGGTCCGCCCGCTTGGCCTCAGTCATCTCCGCAAGATCCTTGAAGACACGGATCGCGTAGGCAAGCTCCATCCACAGCAACAGGTTGTAAGCGGCACCGGTGTTGCCCACGCCCTCGAGCACCGTCGGCTGCAGGTAAGGCGAGTTATCGGGGATGCTTGGCAGTGGCGAGCTGGCCATCCCCCAGATCTCCCAGATCCGCTTGAGCTTGGATCCGACTTTGAGCTTGCTCGATGGCAGCGTTAGGATCCAGTAGATCTCCGCGCAGAGCGCTACGCTCTCTGCCGGGCACCTAGAAAGCTGCTTGCGGAGCTTTTCCCAGAAGTTTTTCTCGTCCTCCCCATCGTTCTCCGGGATCGGCTCCTCGACGTAATGGCGAATCAGCGGCTCGAAGTTCTCGGGAACCCAAAGAGTCTTGCCGGGCATGAACAGGGAGCGGCCCCCGATTAAGGCCTCGTTCTTGAACTGTTCGGCGATGCGGTAGGTCTCGGCGCTGCTCTGGTGCTTGGGGATGTGGCGGCTCATGCTGGGGTCGCGATGGTAATTGCCAGGGCCGCAAGTTGCCTCAGACGCGGCGAAACCGCCATCTTAGCGTGCCCGGCGCGCGCCAGGCGACCGTAATCTTGTTCCTCTCCCCGCCCTGCCCAGCGGCAGCCCAGTGGCGAGGAAGGCCAAGCCCGCCGCTAAGGCGGCCTCAGGCGCCGAGTCGGACGCGGAGAAGGCGAAGGAGATCCTCGGGCGATCATCTAAGGTCGCACGCCCCCGCCGGCGAACTACCCTGGCCACGCACATCAAGTCGATGTTTCGCCCAGCCGCGCGCCTGCTCGGGGCGAGTAGCCGGTGACAAGCGTGAACAGCCCGCCCCCCTTCGGCCGGCCAGCCTGGGCAGGCGCCGAATGAGGAAATTATCAAACATGAGCGCGGAGGAAGAACTGCCCAACAAGCACCGAGTGAGTCGTCTGCAAGACGGCCATGCAACCTCCCAAAATGTTTTTTCCGGCGATTCTGACGAAACGAGCAGCTAGCGCCCATTGGCACGGGGTATGGGCAAAGCTCTTGGGGATTGGATTGCCCTGCGAGCTCGCGGTAGGTGCTCACTGCAAGAGGACAAGGAGAGAAGCGGCGGCCGGCATGTGCCATGCTGACCGCCAGTGATACATATCAGCGCGCAGGGAGCATGGGAGGGACGCCAGCTGTGATAGCGTCGAACAGCGGCTTCGACGGGCTCCAGGTCCGCGAAAGCATTAAGAATCCCCCACCGCTTTGCTCAACTGCGAGTCGGTGACGCTCGCTTATGGCGGCACACAGTTTGGCCTCGAGCTGGATCACGACCTTGTCCAACCCTTGGATAACCAAAGCACGCTCGGCATGGGCAAGACTCGTCTCCGCCGCGCGCACGGCGTCTTCAGCAGCGCGGCGCGCCTGCTCCACGGCTGCAATCTCGGGCTGGATGCCGGCCGCCAATTGCTCCAAGTCATCGATGTCGGCTTTGGCAATGGCCAGGCGCGCGGCGCCGACGTTCTCCTGCAGATCGCCAGAACGCAGACCCAATAAGGCCGCGTCCCGGCGGGCGCACGCAGCTGCGATGTGCTGCTGGATATCAGCGCGGCGTGCCGTAATGATGCCCGCGGCCCGGATGGCCTCCGAAAGTTGGTCGCGTGCGTGCGCTACCCGAACAGCGTGCTGCTCAATCATTTTTGCGAATCCTGGAAGGAGAATGTTGTTAGAAATGCCTGCACTCGTCCGGCGGACGCGGCGGCGATGCAGGCAGCGTCGTGTTGAATCGATGCCTCAGCTGCCTCCCGGGCAGCGCGAGAGGACGCCCCCGCTACTTGTGCAGCGACAGCCTGTTGTTGCACCAGGTCGGCTCGTAGGCGATCCAGTTCAGATCGGTAGGGCGTTGTATCCTGACCGCCGACCAAAGCGGCGTGCAGGCGCTCTTCGGCAACCTTGATCTGCAGTTCAATGTTCACGGCTGGCCTCCAGCGACTTCAGCATGTGGTCAGCTTGATCGCATAGTTTTTCCAACGCACTCCGTGCCCTGGCCGCAATAACGCGGGGTCCAGCAGCAGTTTGATTTGCGCTTTGGCTAGCCGACGCAATTTGAAACGCAGGCCCATACGCCTTGCATAAGCTGAACTCGCCATAGGGCGCATTTTCGGCCGCTTCGGCGACAGCCCTCTTGCTCTTGTTTGACATCTCGTCTTTCACTGGTCGTTGGAGACGCAAGCAGGTTCCCGTCACGACCGCAGGTAGGGATGTCCCGCGACTTCATGGTCAAAGCCCCAGCAGGTCCAAGTTGGCATGCGCCACGATCAGGTCCTTGGCAGGATCCGCGGCCATATCCACCGAACTTGGTGCAGATATGCAGAGCGGCGAGCTTTAGCTTCGCCCCATTGGAGAAACCTTGCGCGCGGGCGCCCCTCAGGATGCAATTGACTCACCCAAAGGCGAGGAAATTTGAAGGCGGCCCGCCAATCCAGTCCCAGCAAGGATCGCGACCACCGCAAAGGTGAGGACATTTGAGGGTGATCTAAAGACCACTAGAGCGACGGCAGGTTGAGACCTTGACCAAGTGCCGCTGGGTGACATCCGGCCGAGGGGAGAAAAGTGTCAGACTCTGACAGTATCGAGATAGTTGCTGGCGTCGAGTCCCGCGGCGTGCCCGTGCAAGGGGCGCAGCACATGCTGTACCGCCCCACTCTATTCCCCCGGCCGACTCGGCAGAAGATTGGCAACGAACTCACGAGATGCCTGCGAAGTGCGCAGACTCAGCGCGACTTCATGGAAGAAAGCCAGACTCGCCGCAAGGGTGTGATACGGCTCCCGAATAGCGCGATCCAGGAGCGCCGCTTGCAGATTGTCGCCCAGACGAGTCGCGACTTCGGCCATCAGTGCCGCCAGTTCCGCTCGAAGCTGGCGCTCGGTCTCCCAGGCAATCGCAATGCCGCTGGGCGGAACCAAGTCCTCGGAGAATGCTTGATTGGCAAGCCACAGTGCCGCGGCAATTTCGGGCTCGCAGTTTGCGCTGGCGGCCAGAATCTCGCGAACTGTGGGGACTGGTCCTGAGACGCCCAGCTGATCGCCATCGAGCCAAAGGCTTGCGCCGGCCTCTCGTGCTCGGCGGAGTACGGCGGACGCGCTCATGCGGCCTCCTTCCCGAGTGCCGCCTCGTGGAAAAACCGATATACCCGCTCGTGCTCGTTGGGATTCATGCGCTCGGCCCTGCTGACCTCGCGATCGATAAGGTGTCGGTCGCCCGCGGCTTTGATGACAAGCAGCCGGTACCAGAACCACTGCTCGTCGGCGCGCTGCGAAGGTAAGCCCAATTCTGCGGCCTTGGCGCGCACACCCTCGGTCGTCCCATCCCAGCCCGGCGCGGTGGCGGTGCCCTGCTGGCGCTCAACCTTGGCCTCGTCAATAAACGACTCGAGGAATGCTGGGTTCACCGGAGAAGAGTCCCCGTCGGCCGTCCGGCGCACGCACGCGAGGGCATGAGCCCGGAGCAACACCGGCAAGCCGACTTTGCGGTCCGCAAGCCGATGCAATGCCTCGTACGCGCGTGGATTCAGTCGCAGTACCTTGTCCCGCTGGACTTCCAATTGCACCAGGTGTTTTCCGATTTCATCGGCGGAAAGCGGCGGCGAGTTCGAGTTATCCACAGCGCCCACCACGCTCGAACTACCTACGCCGCCGCTATAGCTTTTGTTTTTCTGGCTATGGTTATGGCTATGGTTAACCAGCGCGGGTTTTTCTGTGGGTTCAGCTTGGGTTTCACCAGAAAAACCCAATGGGTTTTCCGGTGGGTTATCAGTGGGTTGCATTTTGCGAGGACGTCCGCCTTTTTTTCCGTTCTCTCGGTTCGCGCCCGCCTTCGGCTTTGCTTTCTCGATCTCGACTTCGATCCGCTTGTGCCGGTACCCGGTAGCACACTCCTGGAAGAACTGCGACAGGATACTGTCGACGGCCTTCTGCTCGGCCTTTTCGGTTGCTCGCGCGATGCGATAGACCGACTTGCGATCGATCGGCAGCGGCTTCTCAGTCGAGTAGTAGAAGTCCATCAGACGGTTGTAAGCTCCGTCTTCCACCATCGACAGGTGAACCGTGTCCCGGGCATAGTCGCCGGTATAACGCTTGTAGAAGTTCATGCTGCCCCTGCAATTACCGGGAGCGAACCATCCGCTTCTGCATGGACTTCCATCCCAACTTTCCGCCAAACGCGTGCGTCAGCCTCGGCCAAATCTCCAGCCCCGAAGGCACAACGCGTGGCAACCAGAATTCGGTGGAGGCCAGGAGCATCGATCGCGTCCGCACGGGCAAGCGTCTCGGCCAAGGTCAGATTCACAACCCGGCCAACCTTGTCTAGGAAGCTGATCCTTGCATCCTGACTGGCATCAAGGCCGATGCCATCGCCGATCCAACGGAGTTGTGGATGGTCCGCGCGTTTCCCAGCAAAGTGGGCACACCTCGGGCTGAAAAGGAAAGCGGATTGCGTTTGCTCAGGGCGAGCGAGGATGTTAGGCATTGCGGCCTCCATGTTGCGGTGTAATACCCGCCACCCTCGCCGCCAAGCGGGGGTGGTGGACCGAAGCAGGGTTGGCGGACCGGAACATGGAACCGGCAGGGCCGAAGCCCTCCCCACCCGGCCCACCGTTGGAGAGCCGAAGCGTGTTAACACAAAAAAGCCGCGGGCATGAATGCTGGCGCGGCTGATTTGCGCCATGTTGGACGGGCCGCCAAGCCCGCGCGCCGTTGGTTCGGCGACGTCCGGAGTATAGCTCCGAGCCGCCGGATTGCAAGTGCGTTCCAGGTGGCTTGCGAGGGCTTCGATCGAAACAGCCGGCAATTGCGCTAGGCCGGATATGACGTTGCGGATCATGCGGCCTCTGCGCTCATCGGGGCCAGGAGTGTGGCGAGACTCGTCAAGCCCTTCGGTGTGATGAGAACCTGCGCGAACGCCTTCCCGTTATTGGACATACCAGTTTTGATTTCGAGCAGGCCGCGCTCAACCTTGGCCTGGTACGCGCGCCACGGGCCACCATCCGGATGCTTGAAGATCCAGCCGCGTTGATCCAACCACGTGAAAAGACCCATAGGTCGGATTTGCAGTACCTTGGCTGCATCGCTGATGCAGAGCGAGCCATCAGCGACAGCTATACGGTCCAGGGCCTCGATCTTCGGAGCCTGCTCGGCCACCGTGGCGGCAAGCTGCGAATTCTGGTCAGCCAGATCAGCAGCCAACCGCAGGGCCTCGGGCAGCGATTGCGGAATGGCGAACTGAGGCGCCGCGGCACGCTCCTCCAGCTCCTGCCAGCGATCGACCAGGCGCGCGGTGAACTCGGGCGAGAGCTGCGCGACGATCACGTAGCTGTCGCGCTTGCTGACGCGATATTCGGCGAGAGTTTTCGGGCCAGGGCCATCATTCGACACTTCCCCCATTGGGGGGAGTGTGATCACCCCGCGTGAGGCAAGGCGCTCGATGGACTGCTTTACCTTGTCGTGGCGAGAATTGACCAGCTCTGCGATCTCGCGCGACGACATAGTGACGGCCGCCCCATCCTGGCTCATGGGCATCAGCGATCCCGCAGGCTGGAGGACGGCGTTCATGCAGCCACCTCAGCGCGGTAGCCGACAGGGTTCGCCAGGAAGGCATCAATATCGCCGCGGCGCCAGCCGACGGCACGCGGGCCGAGCTGGACAGCAGCTGGGAACGTCTTGTTTTTGATGCGCTGGTAGATCGTGGAACGAGAAAGCCCCGTTTCAGATTCCACTTGCCGCCTACGGATGATCGTCTGAGCGGACTGAACTTGTTCGGCCATGCTTCTTTCACCTTTAGTGAAGTTCCCCGGAACGCACCGGAGCATATGCCTTACAGTTTCCCGGCCTGAATGGCTTGAACCAATACAGATAGAAGAAAGCGGCGCAAGCTCGAAAGCTGCGCCGCTACTGGGTTTCCTGAAAATCCACGCGGATTAGGGCTGGCCTGAATGGATTTAATCCATTCAGGCCAGTCAGGCCACGCCTGTTCCAGGGTTAAACTTCCATCCAGACAGCGCTTCATTGCGGACATTGCTCTCGCTTCTCTGTCCGCGTTTACCCCAATATTTGGGCGGATCTATCAACCCAAGCCGATAAGCTACAGACTTGGAGACATTCCGCGCGGTGATCTCTCTCTCTCCACGGCTCCATCGTTCTTCACCGACCTTCTGGGCAAGTTCACGCGCCACGGCTTTCCAGTCGTTATCGGCGGCCGTTGCAACCGATTCCTTTGCACTTTGCTCGCCTAGTGCGTTGGCTAGTGGCGTAGCCGCATGTGTGTCCTCGGCCGGGACAAGATCTTCGGTAGAGGCGATAGCCTCGCCGAGCGCTAGCGCTCTGAGTTCTGGATATTCCCCGCGCTTCATCGCCTCCACCAGGCGATGAAAACCTGTCGGGAGTTGATCTATCTCGTCTCTAGACAAACGTACTGCGCTGCTCGGAATCGGCGTACTCGTCTTGAATCTAATCCCTGCTTCGTTGACCAGCGCCAACGGGCGAGCTTCCCCGGCAATCTCCAACTCGTGAAGGAACTGGGCGACTTCACAAACCTGCAATAGCTGCGCATAGCCGTATGGCGTGGCTTTCTGTCGCTCATTTTCATAGGGCTGCATCAAAGGAATGTCGCCGGCAACATTTACCGAAATAGTGTCCAGGCCAATCTCAATCAGACGCGAAATGATGGCCCGTTCTGTCCAGGTTTCGCCTGTTCTGTCCTGTAAGTAACTAGCGGCATCGCTTAGGCTGTTCCATTTGCCGAGGTAGATCATCGCGCTCTCACGCACTCTCAAGAATTGGGAGCCGCGCCGGGCCGGTGAGAGATTCCGGTTTTTCGCCCCGTCGAGCTATGCGCGGTTTAGCGTGATGGATTGCTTGTTGCAGTCAGGCGGCAGGACCAGCAAATGCCAGGACCTTGGCCCCCAGCTTCAGCTCGTCTAGATAGTCAGCCCATCGCTGCATCATCTCCCGCCGCTCCTTCAGGAACTTGGTGCGGTTGTACGCGGTCCCCAAGGCGTCCGGCACTCTGTGCGCGAGCTGGTGCTCGATCACTTCCGGCTTGACGTGCAGCTCCTCATGCAGGATTGTCCGAGCCATTGCCCTGAAGCCGTGCCCGGTAATCTCTGTCTTTGTGTCGTACCCCATGCGCCGAAGGGCGGCATTTACCGCGGCTTCGCTCATGGCCTTCTGTGGGTCGCGCCCGGGAAAGACGTAGCGGCCGTGGCCCGTTAGCGCGGCCAGTTCGCGGAGGATGGCTACAGCCTGCGTGGCCAGTGGCACCGTGTGCTCAAATTTGGTCTTCGTCACGAAGTAGCGCCACTCGGCCTTTTCCAGGTCGAACCCGTCCCACTCAGCCTTCCGCAATTCACCGGGCCGGACGAACAGCAGTGGGGACAGCAGCAGCGCGCATCGGACGACGAATGTGCCCTTAAATGCGTCGATCGCCCGCAACAGCGCCCCCACTTTCACCGGATCGGTGATGGAAGCAAAGTTCTCGTGTTTCGCCGGCTGCAGTGCGCCACGCAGATCGCCGGATGGATCTCGTTCTGCTCGCCCGGTCGCCACGGCATAGCGAAACACCTGGCCGCAGTTTTGATGTGCCCGGTGAGCGGTATCCAGCGCCCCCCGCGCCTCAATCCGGCGGAGCACCGCCAGCAGCTCCGCTGCGGTTATCTCTGCGACGGGCCGTCCGCCCAGCCAGGGAAACACGTTCTTTTCAAGCCGCTGAATGACCTTGTCCGCATGGCTGGTCGCCCATCTTGGGGATTGCTTGGCAAACCACTCGCGGGCAATGACCTCAAAGCTATTGGACGCGCGCTCAATCCTCGCGGCCTTCTGCGCCTTGCGGCTCTCGCTCGGGTCCGCGTCATTAGCTAAGAGCTTGCGGGCCGCCTCCCGGCGCTCGCGTGCCTCCTTCAATCCGACGTCAGGGTAGACCCCGAAGCTAAGCCGCTTCTCCTTGCCTCCAAAGCGATACTTCATCCGCCACCACTTGCCCCCGCTGGGGGAGATTTCCAGGTAAAGGCCGCCGCCATCGAATAGCCTTTGGGTTTTGTCGGTCGGCTTGGCAGTGCGGATTGCGGTATCAGTCAGCGGCATCTTGGGGGCACCTCCTGTGCGGGTTCGTTGGGTTGCCCCCAATGTTGCCCCTAAATGCCCCCGGATTTCAATAGATCACATCGGCCTACACAGGAAGCAAAAAGGCCGGGAAGCCTTGTATCTATTGGGCTTCCCGGCCTTTACCGGACTACTTCGGAAGTGTTCTTGGTGGACCGAAGGAGGATCGAACTCCCGACCTCTGCATTGCGAACGCAGCGCTCTCCCAGCTGAGCTATCGGCCCGTGACGGACGATTCTAACCGAACTCCGCGCGGGGTATCAATTGCGTCCGCCCAACACTGCACATCGGCGAAAGGGCAGCAAATCCCGAAAATCAGCCCATCATTCCGGGGTTGCCGTCCATGCCGCGCACGGTGGGCAGGTTCAGCGGTCGGGCGCTGACTTCCTTGTTGGACCGCAGCCATTGCGCCATGACGTCCCACACCGGGGGGCCGCCGGTCTGGCGGGCTTCTTCGGCCACGGGGGCCCAGCCGGCCACCTTGTAGGTCTTGCCGGCGTCGAGCGGACGGCCGGCCAGGCGCATGTCGCTGATGCGCCGGCCCATGGGCTGGTTCGGGTCGATGGTGTACTGCAGCCCGCCCACGCGCACCATGTCGCCGCCCTGTTGGTAGTACGGGTCCGGATTGAACAAGTTGTCCGCCACGTCCTCGAGCACGGTCTTGATGGTCTCGCCGGTCATCGCCGT
>NZ_JBFREV010000049.1:0-37770 GCF_052114485.1 Cupriavidus sp. KB_39 | reverse complement strand
CGGCGGTGTTCCTTCCCCTCTCCCGCTTGCGCGACGGGGAGCAAAGCGGCGGTGTTCCTCCCCTCTCCCTCTGGGAGAGGGGCCGGGGGAGAGGGTGGGCGTCTCTACGAAGTCGAAACGCTACGCGTGCGCCCTGCCCCGCTCGCCAGCGGTCTCTGCCGGCTGATCGAACAGCATCTGGTGGATGCGCTGCGCGGCGGCCTGGAAATCGGCGCTGCCCTGGCTGGCCAGGCTGAACTGGTGGCTGTTGAGTTCCGCGCGCACGCGGCCCGGGTGCGGGGACAGCAGCAGGATGCGGTTGCCGACCACCAGCGCCTCCTCGATCGAATGGGTCACGAACAGCAGCGTGAAGGCGGCGTCGTGCCACAGTTCGAGCAGTTCCTCCTGCATGCGGCGCCGGGTCAGCGCGTCCAGCGCGGCGAACGGCTCGTCCATCAGCAGCACCTTGGGCCGCATCGCCAGCGCGCGGGCAATCGCCACGCGCTGTTTCATGCCGCCGGATAGCGTGTGCGGATAGGCATCGGCGAACTGTGCCAGCCCCACCTTGTTCAGGAAGTGCAGCGCCACCTCGGCGGCCTCGGCGGCGCCCATGCCGCGCGAGCGCCGCARCGGGAACATCACGTTCTGCTTCACCGTCTTCCACGGCGGCAGCTGGTCRAATTCCTGGAACACGACGATGCGGTCCGGCCCCGGCGCCGCCACGCGCCGCCCTGCCAGGCGGATCTCGCCCTCGGCTGGCGGCACGAAGCCGGCCACGGCCTTGAGCAGCGTGGACTTGCCGCAGCCGGACGGGCCCAGCAGCACGAAGCGATCYCCGCCATGCACGTCGAAGCTCACGCGRTGGGTGGCRCGCACCACGCGCGCGTCGGTGCGGTATTCGAGCGAGACGCCATCCACCTGCAACAGCGGCGCAGACGGTGACGAAGACGGCGACCGGCCCGGAATCACGCGCAGATGCGCGCCTGGGTGCAGCGGTTCAGACATGTCAGCTCCCCTGGGCCGTGGCCGGGTCCTGGAAGAAGTAGTCCTGCCAGGTCTTCGGCTGGTTCTTGATCGCCCCCACGCGGTGCATGAACTCGGCCAGCGCGAAGGTGTTCTGCGGCGTGACCTTGAACTGCACCTGCGGGTTACGCAGAATCTTGACCAGCAGCGCGCGGTCGATCTTGGCCTTGTTCACGCGGATATAGAGGTCGGCGGCGGCCTCCGGATTGGCGGTGGCGAACTGCGCGGCCTCGGCCAGCGCATCGACGAAGGCGCGGTAGGTCTTGGGGTTCTCGTTGCGGAACTTCTCGGTGGCGTAGAGCACGGTGGCGGAACTCGGCCCGCCCAGCACGTCATACGAGCTGAGCACGATGCGCGCGTTGGGGTTGCCGGCCAGCTCCTGCTCCTGGAACGGCGGGTTGCCGAAGTGGCCGGTGATCTCGGTGCCGCCGGCGATGATGGCCGCCGCTGCGTCCGGGTGGGGCACGGCCACGGTCCATTTGTCGAGCCGGTTGAATTCCTTGTCGCCCCATTGCTTGGCGGCGGCCAGTTGCAGCACGCGCGACTGCACCGACACCGTGACGGCCGGCAGCGCGATGCGGTCCTTGTCGGAGAAATCGGCAATCGACTTCACCTTGGGATTGTTGCTGACGAGGTAGTACGGGAAGTTGCCGAGCGAGGCCACGCCCTTCACGTTCTGCTTGCCGTGCGTGCGGTCCCACACCGTCAGCAGCGGGCCCACGCCGGCGCCGGCGATGTCGATGGCGCCCGAGAGCAGYGCGTCGTTGACGGCGGCGCCGCCCGAGAGCTGGGTCCATTCCACCTTGACRTCCACRCCCTGCTGCTTGCCGTGCTTCTCGATCAGTTGCTGGTCCCGGGCCACGTTCAGCAGCAGGTAGACCACGCCGAACTGCTCGGCAATGCGCAGGCGGCCCTCGGCGTGCGCCACGCCGGTCAGGGCGAGGCTGGCGCACTGCCCAATCAGTACGGTCAGGACGGCGGCGGCGGCGCGGCGTTTCAGGGTCGTCGAAAGAATGGACAGGGACATGCAGGGGCTCCGGATGGATTTCGGTTCGGTGTCGCGTTCAGAACGGCGTATCGCCTTCGATGGTGGTGCGGTACATCACGCGGCGCAGATGGTCGGGCGTGCCGGCGGCCAGATGCAGCAGCGAGCGGTTGTCCCAGAACACGAGGTCGTTCGGCTGCCACTGGTGGCGGTAGACGTGCGCGGGCTTCACGCTATGGGCGAACAGCTCGTCCAGCAGCGCGCGGCTTTCGTCCTCCGGCAGGCCGGCGATGCGCGTGGTGAAGTGCTCGCTGACGAACAGCGCCTTGCGGCCCGTCTCCGGATGCGTGCGCACCACCGGCTGGAGCACCGGCTTCACCTGGGCGATCTGCTCGGGCGACAGGTTGGGYCGCCACGGGCTGCGCGCCTGCAGTTCGGCGTAGCGCGCCAGGTAGGTGTGCTCGGCCTGCAGGCCCTCCACCCGGCGTTGCAGGTCGGCGGGCAGCGCGTCCCAGGCGGTGTGCATATTGGCGAACAGCGTGTCGCCGCCCTCCTCGGGCAGCTCCCGCGCGTGCAGTAGCGAGCCGAGGCTGGGCTTCTCCTTATAGGAGAGGTCGGAGTGCCAGAAGTGGCCGGCATCGCCCAGCCCGATCGGCTTGCCGTCTTCCACCACGTTCGAGACGATCAGGATCTCGGGATGGCCGGGCAACTGGAACTGGTGCAGCACGTGGATCTGCAGCGGGCCAAAGCGGCGGCTGAAGTCGATTTGCTGCGCGGGCGTGATGCGCTGGTCGCGGAAGACCACCACGTGGTGGTCCAGATGGGCGCGATGGAGGCGCTGGAAGTCCGTCGGGGACAGCGGCTGGTTCAGATCGAGCCCRATCACTTCCGCACCAAGCGCGGCGTCGAACGGGCGGATCTCGAAATCCTGGAGGGTGGCAGTCGTCATGGCAATGCGCTTCTCGGCTTCTTGGGGGACCGGGGAACGGGAGGGGAACCGGGTACAAGCTATGCACTGTAAAGAGCGGGCGATATCGGAACAACGAATGAAATCGCGCGCGGTTATGCGGTTGTCGCATATGGCGCCAATCCGCATAAGCAAAGGCGGGAAGCTTCGTTCGCCACGCGGGCGCTGGCGGCTAGGCTGGCGGGTTAGACACCCACCCGAACGAAGGAAATCCGCCATGTCGCACGAATCTGACGCCACCCGCGACCCCACCCGGCGCCGCCTGGTCCTGGCCGGCCTGGGGAGCGCCGCGCTCCCGCTGCTGTCGACCCTGTCGAGCCTGTCGCACGCGGCCGATGGCGCCGAGACGCTGCGCATCGGCTACCAGAAGTCCTCCACGCTGATGATCTGGCTGAAGTCGCGCGAGACSCTGGAGAAGGCCCTCGCCCCGCTGAAGGTGAACGTGCAGTGGCACGAGTTCACCTCGGGCCTGCCGTTGCTGGAATCGCTGAACGTCAACAACCTCGACCTSACYGCCGATGTGGCGGACGCGGTGCCGCCGTTCGCGCTCGCCGCCGGCGCGCAGCTGACCTACTACGCCATCGAGACGCCCTCGCCCACGGCGCAGGCCATCGTGGTGCGGCAGGACTCGCCGATCCGCACCGTCGCCCAGCTCAAGGGCCAGCGCGTGGCATTCGCCAAGGGCGCGGGGGCGCACTACCTGCTGGTGGAGGCGCTGGCCGAAGCGGGGCTGTCCGTGCGCGACATCGAACCGGCCTACCTGACGCCCGCCGACGCCCGCGCGGCCTTCGAGCGCGGCAGCGTGGCGGCCTGGGTGATCTGGGACCCGTTCCTCGCAGCAGTGCAGCGCCAGGCCAATGCCCGCATCCTGCGCGATGGGACGAAGCTGGCCAGCTACCGGCGCTTCTATCTCGCCGCCACGCCGTACGCGAAGCGTCGGCCCGACGTGCTGGCCGTGGTCTATGACGAACTGCGCCGTGCAGGCGACTGGATCAAGCGCAACCCGGGTCCGGCGGCGGCATGGCATGCGCCGCTGATCGGGCTCGACCCGGCCACCGTGGAGGCCGCCAACCTGCGCCGTACCTATCAGGTACAGGCCGTGGACGCCGCCTCGCTCGAGGAACAGCAGCGCATCGCCGACGCCTTCGCCGCGCAGTCCATCCTGCCGAGGAAAGTGACCGTGGCGGCCTCGCCGGTGTGGAAGCCGGTGTAAGGCGCCGAAGTCAGCCGTCCTCAGTCCCCCGGTAAGCCGATCCGCCGCCCCGTGCGGCAGCGCACGCCCGCTCCCCGCATCCGTGCCCTACACTCGAAGGCAGCAGCGTCCACAAGATGCTGCGCCGCACAGGGCACCGCGAACCTGACAGGGTTCCAACACGGGGACATCCACATGGACACTGTTGCGCGCTTCGAGATCGGCCTTACCCGCTACCTTTCCGCCCAGGGCACCGCCAGCCCAGACCTTCCCCCCTTCGCCCGCGACCCGGCCGCGCTGCTGCCGCTGTATCGCGCCATGGTGCTGACCCGCCAGTTCGACCTCAAGGCCATCGCCATGCAGCGCACGGGCCAGATCGGCACGTTCGCGTCCGCGCTCGGGCAGGAAGCGATTGGCGTCGGRGTGGCCTCCGCCATGCTGCCGGACGACGTGCTGGTGCCGTCCTACCGCGACCACGCCGCGCAGTTTGTGCGGGGCGTCACCATGACCGAGAGCCTGCTGTACTGGGGCGGCGACGAGCGCGGCAGCGGCTTTGCGGCGGCGCCGCATGACTTCGGCAACTGCGTGCCGATCGGCACCCAGGTGGGCCACGGSGCCGGCGTGGCTTATGCGTTCCAGCTGCGCGGGCAGCCCCGCGTGGCGGTGACCATCGTCGGCGACGGCGGCACCTCCAAGGGCGATTTCTACGAGGGGATGAAYATGGCCGGCGCGTGGCACGTGCCGCTGGTCATCGTCGTCAACAACAACCAGTGGGCGATCTCCATGCCGCGCAGCAAGCAGACCGCCGCGCAGACGCTCGCCCAGAAGGCCATCGCCGCCGGCATTCCCGGCGAGCAGGTCGATGGCAACGACGTGATCGCGGTGCGGCACCGCGTGGGCGAGGCRATCGACCGCGCCCGGGCCGGCGGCGGCCCCACGCTGATCGAGGCCGTGACCTACCGGCTGGGGGACCACACCACGGCCGACGATGCCTCGCGCTACCGCGACGAAGCAACGGTCAAGGCCGCCTGGGCGCAGGAACCCATCGTGCGGTTGCGCGACTACCTCGCCGCGCAGGGCGCCTGGGACCCGGGCCGGGAGGAGGCGCTGATCCGCGAATGCCAGCAGGCCGTGGCCGCTGCCGTGGACGCCTACCTGGCCCTGCCGCCGCCCGACACCGGCGCGATGTTCGACTGCCTCTACGCCACCCTGCCCGCCGCGCTGGAAGCCCAGCGCGAGATGGCGCGCCAATATCAGACGACCCCGCCAGGAGCCCATCATGGCTGAACTGCATCTGGTGGAAGCGGTGAACCTGGCGCTGGCCCACGCGCTGGCGCAYGACCCGGACGTGGTGCTGCTGGGCGAGGACATCGGCGTCAACGGCGGCGTGTTCCGCGCCACGGTGGGCCTGCAGGCGCGCTTTGGCGAGGCGCGCGTGATCGACACCCCGCTGGCCGAAGGCGGCATCGTCGGCGCGGCCATCGGCATGGCGGCGATGGGACTCAAGCCGGTGGCCGAGATCCAGTTCGCGGGCTTCATCTACCCGGCCATCGACAACATCCTCAACCACGCCGGCCACATGCGCCACCGCACGCGCGGCCGGCTGGGCTGTCCGATGGTGGTGCGCGCGCCGAGCGGGGCTGGCATCCACGCGCCCGAGCATCATTCCGAAAGCCCCGAGGCGATGTTCGCSCACATRCCGGGCATCCGCGTGGTCATGCCRTCCTCGCCCGCGCGGGCCTACGGGCTGCTGCTGGCGGCCATCCGCGATCCGGACCCGGTGATCTTCCTGGAGCCGACGCGGCTCTACCGGCTGTTCCGGCAGGAGGTACCCGACGATGGCGAGGCGCTGCCGCTCGACGCCTGCTTCACGCTGCGCGACGGTGCCGACCTCACGCTGGTGAGCTGGGGCGCGATGCTGCAGGAGACGCTGGCCGCCGCCGACCAGCTGGCCGACGAAGGCATCGGCGCCGCCGTGATCGACGTGGCGACGCTGAAGCCGCTCGACATGGACACCATCCTCGAATCCGTGGCCCGCAGCGGCCGCTGCGTGATCGTGCACGAGGCGCCGCGCACGGCGGGGCTCGGCGCGGAGATCGCGGCCAATCTGGCCGATGCCGGCCTCTATTCGCTCAGCGCGCCGGTGCAGCGCGTGACCGGCTACGACACCGTGGTGCCGCTGGCCCGGCTGGAGCACAGCTACCTGCCCTCCGTGGCGCGGATTGTCGATGCCGCGCGGCGCGCGCTGGCGGCCTAGGAGACGTTCATGCGGACCTTCAAGCTGCCCGATCTGGGCGAGGGATTGCAGGAAGCGGAGATCGTGGCGTGGCACGTCAAACCCGGGGACAGCGTGGCGGCGGACGAGCCGCTGCTGTCCGTGGAGACCGCCAAGGCCATCGTCGAGATTCCATCGCCATTCAGCGGCCAGGTGGCCAAGCTGTTCGCGCAGCCGGGCGATATCGTCCACCTCGGCGCGCCGCTGGTGGGCTTCGAGGGGGTCGGCAGCGCCCAGGACGATGCCGGCACCGTGGTGGGCGCGGTGAAGGTCGGCACGCAGGTGCTGGCGGAAGCCGCCGCGCCGCTCGGTCCGGGTGGCGCGCACGGCATCAAGGCCACGCCGGCGGTGCGGGCGCTGGCGCGCAAGCTGTCGGTGGACCTCGCCATGGTCACGCCCTCCGGCCATGACGGCCTGATTACGGCCACGGACGTGCAGCGCGTGGCCACCACGCTGGCCGATCTCGGCCCGGCCGAAGTGGTGCGGGGCGTGCGCCGGGCGATGGCCCAGAACATGGCCCGCGCACAGAGCGAGGTGGCGGCGGCCACGGTCATGGACGATGCCGACCTGCACGCCTGGCAGCACGATGCAGGCCCGGGCAACGACATCACGATCCGGCTGGTGCGCGCGCTGGTGGCCGGCGTGCATGCCGAGCCGGGGCTCAACGCGTGGTACGAGGGCCAGAGCGGGCGGCGCCATGTGCTGGAGCGGATCGACGTCGGCATTGCTGCCGACCTGCCCGAGGGTCTGTTCGTGCCGGTGCTGCGCAACGTCGGCAAGCGCGACGCCGCCGACCTGCGCACCGGGCTCGACCGCATGCGCGCGGACATCATCGCGCGCACCATCGCCCCGGAGGAGATGCGCGGCAACACCATCACGCTGTCCAACTTCGGCATGATCGCGGGCCGCTACGCGGCGCCSATCGTGGTGCCGCCCACGGTGGCCATCCTYGGCGCCGGGCGTATACGTGACGAAGTGGTGGCGGCCGGCGGCCAGCCCGCCGTGCATCGCGTGATGCCGCTCTCGCTGACCTTCGACCACCGCGTGGTCACGGGCGGGGAGGCGGCGCGCTTCCTGCGCGCGGTGATCGCGGACCTGGAGCGGCCGGCGTAGCGTGCCCTTCCCCCCTCCAAAATGTGACGCCGAGACTACGCCGACCATACGCCCGTGGAGGGAGTTTTTTCACCGTGTAATTCCTATACTGGAGTTCCCCGGCGACGCCGGCAGCCCAATCATCCACCTGGCCCTGACTGAAACAAGGAGTGCGACATGGCAATTCGACTAGGCGAAGAAGCCCCTGACTTCACCGCTGATACCACGGAAGGCAAGATTCGCTTTCACGAATGGATGGGTGACAGCTGGGCGATCCTGTTYTCGCATCCGAAGGACTTCACCCCGGTCTGCACGACCGAGCTGGGCTACATGGCCAAGCTCAAGCCCGAGTTCGACAAGCGCAATACCAAGATCATCGGCCTGTCGATCGACCCGGTTGACGACCACCAGCGCTGGGCCAAGGACATCGAGGAGACCCAGGGCAGCGCGGTCAACTATCCGATGATCGGCGACGCGGACCTGCACGTGGCCAAGCTGTACGACATGATTCACCCCGAGGCTAGCGGCGGCAAACGCACCGCCGTGGACAACGCCACGATCCGCTCGGTGTTCATGATCGGCCCGGACAAGAAGGTCAAGGCCATGCTGGTCTATCCGATGAGCGCGGGCCGCAATTTCGACGAGGTGCTGCGCCTGCTGGACTCGCTCCAGCTCAACGCAAAGCACACCGTGGCCACGCCCGTCAACTGGAAACCGGGCGAGGACGTGATCATCCCGACATCGGTCTCGGACGACGATGCGAAGAAGAAATATCCACAGGGCTTCAAGACGCTGAAGCCGTACCTGCGTACGGTGGAGCAGCCGAAGTAAGCRGCTGATGTAAACAGSGGAGAGCCGGGGCRGGCGGGCGAAGAATGCGAACGAGAGCTATCCACAGTTCCAGTGGATAATCGCCCACCCCGCGACCCGCAAACCCGCGCCAGCATTGGAAAGAGCTGGACTGCCCGATTTTTATGCAACTGGTTTCGGAGAGGGGAGGCGTTGCTCCCCTCGCCCGCTTGCGGGAGAGGGGTTGGGGGAGAGGGCAAGTGGTTCTCGATGCGACACTGCATGTTGAACCGCCGGCCCTCTCCCCTGCCCCTCTCCCAAAGGGAGAGGGGAAAAGACGCGTTTACGGATGGCGGGCCATCACGCCGCGGATGGTGTCCGCGAGATCCTTCGCCAGGAATTTCGACACATAGGCATCGGCGCCGACCTTGCGCACGTGCTCCTCGCTGGCCTCGCCGGAGAGCGACGAGTGGATGACCACCGGCAGGGACTTGAGCCGTGCGTCGCTCTTGATCTTGCGCGTGAGCGTGAAGCCGTCCATCTCGGGCATTTCCAGGTCGGTCAGCACCAGCGCGATCTCGTCGCGGATGGTCTTGCCCTGCGAGGCGGCGAGATCGGCGATGCTGCCCAGCATCTCCCATGCCTCCTGGCCCGTCTTGGTCATCACCACCTGCACGCCCATCGCCTTCAGGCCGTTCTCGATCAGGCCGCGCGCCAGCGCCGAGTCATCGGCGGCCAGCACCTTGGTGCCAGGGCGCAGGTTCAGCGCCGGGCCCACGGTGGCTGGGTCCACGTCCGGCTGGCGGGTGGGCAGCACATCGCGCAGGATCTGCTCCACGTCGAGCACCTGCACCAGACGCGGGTTCTCGCCGCCGACATCGAGCTTGGCGATGCTGGTCACCAGCCCGCCCTTGACGCTCGTCTCGGCCGAGATCACCTGGCTCCAGTCCAGGCGCACGATCTCTTCCACGGCTTCCACGGCAAAGCCCTGGGTGGAGCGCGCGTACTCCGTCACCAGCATGATGTTCAGGCCGGACTTCGGCTGGCACTCCAGCAGGCGCGGCAGGTCGATCACGGGAATCACCTGGCCCCGGATGTCGGCCATGCCGAGGATGGACGGCTCGGCGCCCACCACGGTGGTCACCGACGGCATCACCAGGATTTCGCGGACCTTGAATACGTTGATGCCGAACAGTTCGGATTGCCCGCTGTTCGCCGCGTCGCCAAGTCGGAACAACAGCAGTTCGAACTGATTGTTGTTGGTCAGGTTCGTGCGCTCGTCAATGTCTCTCATCGCGCTGGTCATCGTGCTTGCTCCGCTGCTGGCTGGGGGTGACTATGGGTAAATGGACAGGTGTTGCCAAAGGTCTATCGGCGCCGCCGCCGGGACCTTTAGCGATCCCGCCCGCTTTCCGGCAGGATGCCCCGGCCATGTGACCGGAACCTACCTTCCAGGGCCCATCGAAGGCCAAAATCGCCGTCCGGCCGTCCACCGAGGGAAATCCCTGAGCCTCCGGAAGCACCGCAAACCCGTGGTTATTCGGCGCCCCGCATGTTCCGCATCGCGCCCCGATGATGAAAGCGGCGCAGCGCTCCCCTACCGTTGAGCCTCGCCGGATCCTGCCCGCCAGAGGCAGCCGACCGGCCACCGGCCCCCGGGCCGGACACCGAGGAAAGAGACGCCCGCACCCCGAGCACCGATGCCACCGGGACCTCCGCCCTCGCACCCAGAACCACGTGAGACAAGCTGACGCCGTATCCGTACGCGGACCGGCGCGGCGCCCCTGCAAGGAGGCAGACCATCATGATCGAACAGCCGTATCCGTCCGTCACGGACGTGGATGACGTAGCGCACGCGCAGGGCACGCGCGCCGGCAGCGCGGGAAAAATCGACGAGTATTTCCAGATCAGCGCACGCGGCAGTACGCGGCGCCGCGAGGTGGTGGCCGGCACCACCACCTTCATGGCGATGGTCTATGCCGTGTTCGTGGTGCCGGGCATGCTCGGCAAGGCCGGCTTCGACACCAGCGCGGTGTTCGTGGCCGTGTGCCTGACCACGGCGTTCGGCTCGCTGCTGATGGGGCTCTGGGCCAAGCTGCCCATCGCCATCGGCTGCGCCATCTCCCTCACCGCCTTCATGGCCTTCGGCCTCGTGCTCGGACAGAAGCTCTCTCCCGAGGTGGCGCTCGGCGCCGTGTTCCTGATGGGCGTGGTCTTCACGGCGATCTCGGTCACCGGCGTGCGCGCCTGGATCCTGCGTAACCTGCCGGCCGGCGTGGCCCATGGCGCGGGGATCGGCATCGGACTTTTCTTACTGCTGATTGCCTCGAACGAGGTCGGCCTGGTGGTCAAGAATCCCGGCCCCGGCCTGCCCGTGCAACTGGGCCACATCACGGCGTTCCCGGTGGTGATGTCGGTACTCGGGCTGGCGGCGATCTTCGGCCTGGAGCGCCGTCGCGTGCCGGGCGGCATCCTGCTGGTCATCATCGTCATCTCGGCGCTGGGCCTGATGTTCGACCCGGCCGTGAAGTACACCGGCGTGTTCGCGCTGCCGAGCCTGTCGACGCCCGGCCATGCCTCGCTGATCGGTGCGATGGACATCCGCGGCGCGCTGTCCGCCGCCGTGCTGCCCAGCGTGCTGGCGCTGGTGATGACCGCCGTGTTCGACGCCACCGGCACGATCCGCGCGGTGGCCGGCCAGGCCAACCAGCTCGACGCCACCGGCCGCATCCATAACGGCGGCCGCGCGCTGACCGCCGACTCGGTCAGCTCGATCTTCTCGGCGATGTTCGGCGGCGCCCCGGCGGCGGCCTATATCGAGTCCACCGTGGGCGTGGCCGCCGGCGCGCGCACCGGCCTCGCAGCGGTGACCGTCGGCGTGCTGTTCCTGGCCGTGATGTTCTTCTCGCCGGTGGCCGGGCTGGTGCCGTCGTACGCCACGGCGCCTGCGCTGATGTACGTGGGCCTGCTGATGCTGTCCAGCGTCAGCCGCCTGCATATGGACGATCTGGTCGATGCCATGGCCGGTCTGGTTTGCGCGGTCTTTATCGTGCTGACCTGCAATATCGTCACCGGCATCATGCTCGGTTTCTGCACGCTGGTGATTGGCCGAATCGTCTCGGGCGAATGGCGCAAGCTCAATATCGGCACCGTGGCCATTGCCGTGGCGCTGGCCGCCTTCTATGCCGGAGGCTGGGCAATCTAAGAAATGTCCGATCCCATCGGTCAACGATGTGTGCGGTACCACCCTGGGTAACCAGTGGAATTCGCAGCCCCCGGAGTCTTTCCCTCCGGGGGTTTTTTTCTTGCCGAGTCGCCAAAAATATCAGTGCCGCCAATCCTGCGCGGCGCCTGTCATGCGCGGCGATTTTCGCTCCRCGATTTCGGCATTGGTCGAGATTCGTCGGCATTCGTCGAAATGCATCGACATTGAAATTCGTTCAAATCCGAAAATACGGACTTGCGTAGTCCGATTCAGATCCCACATCTGGAACAAACGTTTTTCATTAGGAAAATCCGTTTATCTTTTGTAATATTTTATGGGACGACTAGTCACGACAATAGTCAGCAATGTCCTGTAACATGCCGCGAACAACAATCTGAACGGGGATCCAAAATGCCGACCTACAAGCAACTACTGGCTGAAAAAGAAGCACTGGAAGCCAAACTCAGCGAGGTGCGCGCCAATGAAGTCTCTGGCGTCGTGGCGCAGATTCGCCAATTGATGGCCGATTACGACCTGACGGTCGACGATATTGCGCCGAAGCGCCGTCGTGGTCGTCCCGCTGGCAGCGGTGCCAGCCCGGCACGCAAGACCGCAGCGCTGCCCCCGAAATACCAGGACCCGAAAACCGGCAAGACCTGGTCGGGCCGTGGCCGCGCCCCGGCATGGCTGGGCAAGCGCCCCGAGCGCTTCCTGATCGAACAAGCCTGAGTTCGATATTCCTCTCGATAAGCGCTGACGCTTATTGCCCTGCGCGCGCCGGCTCAACGCCCGGCGCGTCGCAAACCAATTCCTTTCGCAACGCCCGGAATCCCTGCTGGCTGGTTTCCTGCATCAGATTGGCCCCGCCATCGGGCCTYGGCTGCAGGCGCAGCACGCGCGCCGCGCATTGGCTCGCCGCTTCATCGCGCGTATAGCGGATTTCATATTGCGCGCCTGACTGCGGAATGAATGACACCCCCGCCGCGCAGCGAATCTCTTCGGCCGGCGGCGCCGCCATCGACGTCACCGCGACATACAACCGTTTGCCGACCGCCACCTTGCGCTCGCGCGTCTGCGCGGGCGGCTCGGGAGAACTGCCTGCCATGTCCAGCCCCCGATCTCGCCCCATCGCGGCGAGCTGCTTGCCCATGCCGGCCAGCACCAGCGGCCGGGCCGGCGTCGGGCACTTCGCCGGGTCCACCACGCTGAAGGTGGTGTTCTCATCGGTATTGGTCAGCAGCCGCACGCTGGCATAGGGGGCGCCCGAGGGCACGCGGTACTGGGCCACGCAGCCGGACAGGCCGGCGCCAGCCACAACCACGAGAAACATCGGGAAAACCCTTGCCGCAACAAGCCGGATCTTGCGCATAGGAAGCACGAAGCTGACAGTTGACCGAGGATGGTGGCACAGCATAGCCGCAGGAGGCGCTTTTGGGGCGTGGTCTGGCCCACGTTGAGGATATCCACAGGTTCTGTGGATATCCTGTGGCGTCGCACCCCCGGGGCCGCGTCTGTGCGTTACCCCACCGGACTGCTCAAGATTTAAGCAGTTTGTCTCGTGACCATCACCCAGCCCGGGTGCCATCCACCCCGCCATCGACCCAGCCGGCCGCCCAGGGCGGGGCGTCGCCCCACTGTTCGGCGAGGAAATCGACGAAGGCCCGCACGCGCGGCGGCACCAGCCGGCGCTGCGGCATCACCGCGTAGATGCCGCTGTCGGCCAGCGGGTAGTCGGGCAGCACCGGCACCAACCGGCCAGCCCGCAGGTCGGCGCTGACATGCCAGACTGAATGCATGGCGATGCCGAAGCCGGCGAGCGCCGCATCGGCCAGCAACTCGCCCGTATTGGCCTCCACCCGCCCCTGCACGCGCACGGCCACCTCGCCGCCGGCGCCATCGCCCATCCGCCAGACATCGGAGCGGCCCTGGCTGCCGACCAGGATCAGGCATTGATGATGGGCGAGGTCCTGCGGCGTCTGCGGCCAGCCATGCTGCGCCAGGTAGTCGGGCGAGGCGCACAGCAGACGCTGGTTGTCCGCCAGCTTGCGCGCTACCAGCGTGGAGTCCGCCAGTGTGCCGATGCGGATGGCGAGGTCGAAGCCGCTGCTGACCAGATCGAGTACATGGTCGGTCAGGCTGATGCTGAGGCGCACGCCGGGATGGGCGCGCAGGAAATCCGGCAGCAGCGGCGACAGATACTGCCGGCCGAACGAGGCCGAGGTGGTAATCCGCAGCACCCCGGTCACGCCGGCGCCCGCCTGCCGCAGCGAGCCGGACAACGCCTCCAGGTCTTCCACCAGCGCCCGGCCCTGCTCCGCCAGCACCGCGCCTTCGGGGGTGGCATGCAGCCGCCGGGTCGTGCGATGCAGCAGGCGCACGCCCAGGTCGCGCTCCAGCCGTTGCAGCCGCTGGCTGGCCACGGCCACCGAGAGGTCGAGGCTGCGCGCCGCCGCGCTGATCGAGCCGAGGTCCAGCACGCGCAGAAACAAGCCGATGTCGCCAATCCGGTCCATGATCCGATCCGATTCTCAATGATTTCTTGAAACTGATTCTGGATCTTGCCCGTTTTTCGGAAGCTGCGAAAGGCCGACACTGGCGCCTTCCAGAATCCGTCCCCAACTTCCCGACATGGCCGCGCCCCTCCCTTCCACCCCCGCCACCGGCCCGTCCTCGCGGATGCCCGTGGCGCTGTATGCCCTGACCGCCGGCTCGTTCGGCATCGGATGTGCCGAATTCGTCATCATGGGGCTGCTACTCCAGGTCTCGGCGGACCTCGGCGTGACCATCGCCGCCGCCGGCATGCTGGTCTCCGGCTACGCGCTCGGCGTGTTCGCCGGGGCGCCGGTCCTCACCCTGCTCACCCGCCGCATGCCGCGCAAGGCCGTGCTGCTGGTGCTGATGGCGATCTACACCATCGGCAACGCCGCCTGCGCGCTGGCGCCCGACTACACCACGCTGATGATTGCGCGCGTGGTGACCTCGCTCACGCACGGCACGTTCTTCGGCGTGGGCGCCGTGGTGGCCACCGGCCTCGTGCCCGCCAACCGCCGCGCCTCGGCCATCTCGGTGATGTTCTCCGGCCTCACGCTGGCCACGCTGCTCGGCATGCCCGCCGGCGCCTGGCTCGGCCTGCACTTCGGCTGGCGCAGCACGTTCTGGGCGATGACCGTGATCGGCCTGGCCTCGCTGGCGGTGATCGCCCTGCTGGTGCAGCGCAGCCGCGACGACGCCGCGCCGGCCCGCCTTGCCGACGAACTGCGCACCATCGCCCGCCCCCAAGTGCTGCTCGGCCTGCTGATGACGGTGCTGCAATCGGTCGGTATCTTCGCGGTGATTACTTATGTGCAGCCGCTGTTGACCCGGGTCTCGGGCTACGGCGAGGCGGCGGTGTCGCCCATCCTGCTGCTGTTCGGCGGCGGCATGATCATCGGCAATATCCTCGGCGGACGCATGGCGGACCGGCGTCCCACGGGTGCGCTGCTGGGCTCGCTGACGGTGCTGACGCTGGTGCTGGCCGCGATGACGCTGGCGCTCCACCAGCCAGTGGCGGTGGTGGCGTTCGTCGGCGCGCTGGGCGTGGCCGCGTTCGCCACGGTCTCCCCGCTGCAGCTGCGCGTGCTGCGCCACGCCCACGGCGCGGGCCAGAACCTGGCGTCGAGCTTCAATATCGCCGCGTTCAACCTCGGCAACGGCATTGGCGCGTGGCTCGGTGGCGTGGTGGTCGACCACGGCCCGGGGCTGACCGCGCTGCCGTGGATCGCGGCGCTGGCGCCGCTGGGCGCGCTGGGCATCGCGCTGCTGGCCGTGCGGGCCGAACGGCGGAGCGATGGCGGTCAGGCCGCCGGGCTGGCCCCGGAGGCATCGTGACTGCCTGACCCRCGTTCTCGAATTTGTCCGATCGATAAYCACCAACCGGACTAGTTCCATCGACAGGGGCCACCCGCCCCGCCCGCTCCCCGGCCGGCGAATAGGCACGGCAGGCAGCCGTGCCTACGCTGGGGGCCATCCCTTGTTGTCCATTAGGACCTCTCGATGGCCTCCCCCTCATCCTCGTCCTCTCCCCCCTCCTCCGCCGTCCTGCACGACGCGCCGGCGATCTCCCTGCGCGCCAACGGCGTGCTGGCCTCCAGCACGTTCGCGTTCACCATCTGCTTCGCTGTCTGGATGGTGTTCGCCGTGCTCGGCATTCCGCTCAAGCAGCAGCTTGGCCTGAACGACACCGAATTCGGCCTGCTGGCCGCCATGCCGGTGCTGAGCGGATCGCTGATCCGCGTGCCGCTGGGCATCTGGACCGACCGCTACGGCGGCCGCATCGTCTTCTTCCTGCTGATGCTGGCCACCGTGGTGCCGATCTGGCTGCTCGCCTATGCCACCACCCTCTGGCAGCTGCTGGCGCTTGGGCTGCTGCTCGGGCTGGCCGGCGGCTCGTTTTCGGTGGGCACGCCCTATGTGGCGCGCTGGTTCCCGCGCCATCGGCAGGGGCTGGCGATGGGCATCTTCGGCGCCGGTAACTCCGGGGCCGCACTAACCAAATTCGTCGCCCCGGCGCTGATCGCCGCCGCCGGCACCTGGACCATCGTGCCGAAGGTCTACGCGGTGGCGATGCTGGCCACGGCGCTGCTGTTCTGGGTCTTCTCGGCCAGCAACCCGGCGCACCGCGTGGCCGCCAGCAGCGCCGGCTGGCGTGCCCAGATGGCCATGCTGCGCGACCCACGGGTCTGGCGCTACTCCCAGTACTACTCGGTGGTGTTCGGTGGCTACGTGGGGCTGGCGCTGTGGATGACGCGCTACTACATCGGCGAATATGGGTTCGACATCCGCATCGCCGCCTTCCTGGCCGCGTGCTTCTCCCTGCCCGGCGGCATGCTGCGCGCCATCGGCGGCTGGATCTCGGACCGCTACGGCGCCCATCGCACCACCTGGTGGGTGATGTGGGTGAGCTGGGTTGGCTTCTTCCTGCTCAGCTACCCGCAGACCGACCTCGTGATCCAGACCGCCAACGGTCCGCTGGCCTTCCACCTCGGCCTGTCCCCCACGCTGTTCACGGTGCTGCTGTTCGCGGTGGGCATCGCGTTCGCCATCGGCAAGGCGTCGGTATTCAAGTTCATCGCCAATGACTTCCCGCAGAACATCGGCGCCGTCTCCGGCGTGGTGGGGCTGGCCGGGGGGCTCGGCGGCTTCATCCTGCCGATCCTGTTCGGCGCGCTGGCCGACCTGACCGGCGTGCGCAGCAGCTGTTTCATGCTGATGTACGGCACCGTCTGCGTGAGTCTGGTGTGGATGCACTACAGCCATCGCGGCGCCGCCCCGGCGGTGGCCTGAATCTTTCCCACCTTCCCCCCTTCGACGAGATAACGCCATGAGCACCTCCGTACTGACCCGCTGGGAACCTGAAGACCCGGCGTTCTGGAAATACCAGGGCGCGCGCATCGCCTACCGCAACCTCTGCATCTCCATTCCCGCGCTGATGCTGGCCTTCGTGGTCTGGATGCTCTGGAGCGTGGTGGCCGTGAACCTGGACCGCGCCGGCTTCCACTTCACCGGCAACCAGCTGTTCTGGCTGACCGCCCTGCCGGCGCTGTCCGGCGCCACGCTGCGCATCTTCTACTCCTTCCTCGTGCCGATCTTCGGCGGGCGGCGCTTCACCGCCATCTCCACCGCGCTGCTGCTGATTCCGGCGCTCGGCATGGGCTTCGCGCTGCGCGACCCGTCCACCAGCTACCCGACGCTGCTGGGGCTGGCCCTGCTGTGCGGGCTGGGCGGCGCCAACTTCAGTTCGTCGATGGCGAACATCAGCTTCTTCTTCCCGAAGGCGCGCAAGGGGCTGGCCACGGGCCTGAACGCCGGCATCGGCAACCTCGGCGTCTCGATCGTGCAGTTCGTGACACCGGTGGTGGTGTCGGTGGCCGTGTTCGGCGCGCTGGGCGGGGCCGGGCAGGAATACGCGGCCAACGGCGCCACGCAACAGCTCTGGCTCCAGAACGCGGGCTTTATCTGGGTGCCGTTTATCGCYGTGTCGGCGCTGGCGGCGTGGTTCGGCATGCACGAYATTGCCGAYGCSCGCGCCTCGTTCGCGGAGCAGGCGGTGATCTTCCGGCGCCGCCACAACTGGCTGATGTGCTGGCTCTACGTGGGCACCTTCGGCTCGTTTATCGGGTTCTCGGCCGGGCTGGCGCTGCTGACCAAGTCGCAGTTCCCGAACGTGAACCCCACGGCCTACGCCTTCCTGGGCCCGCTGGTCGGCGCGCTGACGCGCCCGGTGGGCGGCTGGCTGTCAGACAAGCTCGGCGGCGCGCGGGTCACGCTGTGGAGCTTCCTCGGCATGATCGGCGGCGTGGTGGCCGTGCTGGCGGCGCTGCCGCACA
Source organism: Cupriavidus sp. KB_39 (assembly GCF_052114485.1). NCBI lineage: Bacteria > Pseudomonadati > Pseudomonadota > Betaproteobacteria > Burkholderiales > Burkholderiaceae > Cupriavidus > Cupriavidus sp. KB_39. The sequence goes on along the minus strand of NZ_JBFREV010000049.1, from coordinate 19,898 downwards.
ACGGCWCGGGCGGCAGCTTCAGCGGCTTCCTGGGCGCGTTCATCGTGCTGTTCGCGCTGACCGGCATCGGCAACGGCTCCACCTTCCGCATGATCCCGGTGATCTTCCTGACCGAGCGCCTGCGCGCYGCCGGCCCGGGCGCGCCCGCCCAGCGGGTGGCCGTGCAGGACGCCGCCCGGGAATCCGCCGCCGTGCTCGGCTTCTCCGGCGCCATCGGCGCGTACGGCGGCTTCTTCATCCCCAAGAGCTTCGGCACCGCGCTAGAGATGACCGGCGCGCCGGACGCTGCGCTCCATCTCTTCATCTTGTTCTATATCAGCTGCGCCGCGATTACCTGGTGGTGCTACGCGCGCCGCAACGCGGCCATGCCCTGCTGATTCCTGCTTCACCCGCGCGTCAACCCCGCCCGTCGGCATAGTTCTTCCGGACGATGCCGACGGGTCCCGCCTAGGCCGATCGCCGTCGTCTCCCCTGCTCCACCAGCGAATGGCCTGCGCGGCACGCGCTCCGTAAGCTGCAAGTGTCCCTGCTGGAGCCAAACCATGAGTCATTTCCTCGATCGACTGAAGTTCCTGTCGCGCGTCACGTCCACCTATGCCGACGGCCACGGCGCCGTGGTCAACGAAGACCGCAAGTGGGAAGACGGCTACCGCACCCGCTGGCAGCACGACAAGGTGGTGCGGTCCACCCACGGCGTCAACTGCACGGGCTCCTGCTCGTGGAAGGTCTACGTCAAGAACGGCCTGATTACCTGGGAAACCCAGCAGACCGACTACCCACGCACGCGCCCGGACCTGCCCAACCATGAGCCACGCGGCTGCCCGCGCGGCGCCTCGTACAGCTGGTACGTCTACTCCGCCCAGCGCGTGAAGTACCCGATGATCCGCGGCCGGCTGATGGCCATGTGGCGCGAGGCGCGCCAGACCATGGACCCGATCGCCGCCTGGGCCTGGATCAGCCAGGACCCCGAACGCGCCGCCCGCTACAAGAGCGTGCGCGGGCTGGGCGGCTTTGTCCGGGCCGACTGGGCCACGGCCACCGAGATCATCGCCGCCGCCAACGCGTTCACGGTCAAGCAGTACGGCCCGGACCGCGTGATCGGCTTCTCGCCCATCCCGGCCATGTCGATGGTGTCCTACGCGGCCGGCGCGCGCTACCTGAGCCTGCTCGGCGGCGCCTGCCTGTCCTTCTACGACTGGTACTGCGACCTCCCGCCGGCCAGCCCGCAGACCTGGGGCGAGCAGACCGACGTGCCCGAGTCCGCCGACTGGTACAACGCCACCTACCTGATGGTCTGGGGCTCCAACGTGCCGCAGACGCGCACGCCGGACGCCCACTTCTACACCGAGGTGCGCTATAAGGGCACCAAGACCGTGGCGGTCTCGTCCGACTACGGCGAGATGGTCAAGTTCGGCGACATCTGGCTCGCCCCCAAGCAGGGCACCGACGCCGCGCTGGCCATGGCCATGGGCCACGTCGTACTCAAGGAATTCCACGTGGGCGGCAAGTCCGCCTACTTCCGCGACTACCTGAAGCAGTACACCGACATGCCGATGCTGGTGCGGCTGCGCGAGCAGGACGGCACGCTGGTGCCCGATCACTTCCTGCGCGCCTCCCATCTCGACGGCAGTCTCGGCGAGCCCCGGCATGCGGAGTGGAAGACGCTGCTGATCGACGATGCCAGCGGGGAGGTGACTGCCCCGAACGGCTCGATCGGCTTCCGCTGGACGCCCGGCGACGACACGGCCGGCCGCTGGAATCTGGAGCTGCGCGACAGCCAGGACGGCAAGACGATCGATCCGCGCCTGTCGCTGCTCGGCCATGAAGACACCGTGGCGGAAGTCGGCTTCCCCTACTTCGGCGGCGAGCATGACGCGCTGCTGCGCCGCCGCGTGCCGGTGCGCCGCCTGACGCTGGCCGATGGCAGCACGGCGCTGGTCGCCACGGTCTACGACCTGCAGCTGGCCAACTATGGCGTGGACCAGGGCCTGGGCGGGCCGAACGTGGCGACCTCCTTCGATGACGACGTGCCCTACACCCCCGCCTGGCAGGAGAAGCACACGACCGTGCCGGCCCGCCTGGTGACGCAGGTGGCGCGCGAGTTCGCCGAGAACGCCCACCGCACGCAGGGCAAGAGCATGGTCATCGTCGGCGCCGCGCTGAATCACTGGTACCACAACGACATGATCTATCGCGGCATCATCAACCTGTTGATGATGTGCGGCTGCATCGGCAAGAGCGGCGGCGGCTGGGCGCACTACGTGGGGCAGGAGAAGCTGCGGCCCCAGTTCGGCTGGGCGCCGCTGGCCTTCGGGCTGGACTGGTCGCGCCCGCCGCGCCAGATGAACGGCACCTCGTTCTTCTACAACCACACCAGCCAGTGGCGCCACGAGAAGCTCGCCGTGGACGAGATCCTCGCGCCCACGGCGGACAAGGCGCGCTACGCCGGGCTGTCGCTGCTGGACCTCAACGCCAAGTCGGAACGCATGGGCTGGCTGCCGTCCGCGCCGCAATTGGGCGCCAATCCGCTCGATGTGGTGGACGCCGCCGAGCGCGCCGGGCAGGACCCGGTAGCCTATACCGTCGACCAGCTCAGGTCCGGCGCCCTGCAATTCGCCTGCGACGACCCCGACAACCCGGCCAACTTCCCGCGCAACATGTTCGTGTGGCGCTCCAACATCCTGGGGAGTTCGGGCAAGGGCCACGAGTACTTCCTCAAGTACCTGCTCGGCACGCAGAACGCCGTGTTCAGCGACGAGCGCGACGCCATCCGCCCGAGCGAGGTCAACGTCCGCCCGGCCGCCGAGGGCAAGCTGGACCTGCTGACGGTGCTCGACTTCCGCATGAGCACGACCTGCCTCTACGGCGACATCGTCCTGCCCACGGCCACCTGGTACGAGAAGGACGACCTGAACACGTCGGACATGCACCCGTTCATCCACCCGCTCTCCGAGGCCGTGCAGCCGCTGTGGGAGAGCAAGACCGACTGGGAGATCTACAAGGCCATCGCCGAGAAGTTCAGCGAGATTGGCGGCCCGTACCTGGGCACGCGCAAGGATCTGGTCTGCACGCCGCTGCTGCACGACACGCCGGGCGAGCTGGGCCAGCCCTTCGAGCCGCGCGACTGGAAGCACGGCGAGTGCGATTTGATCCCCGGCAAGACCGCGCCGTCGATGACCGTGGTGGAGCGCAACTACGCGGATCTCTACAAGAAGTTCACCTCCGTGGGCCCGCTGCTGGACAAGCTCGGGAACGGCGGCAAGGGCATCGGCTGGGATACCAGGCACGAGGTGGCCGAACTGGGCCACCTGACCCAGACCGTGACCGCGCCCGGCGTCAGCTACGGTCGGCCCCGGCTGGAGACGGCCATCGACGCCGCCGAGATGATCCTGACCTTCGCGCCCGAGACCAACGGCCACGTGGCGGTGAAGGCGTGGGAGGCGCTGTCCAAGATCACGGGCCGCCCGCACGCCCACCTGGCACTGGGTCGGGAGCACGACAAGATCCGCTTCCGGGACGTACAGGCCCAGCCGCGCAAGATCATCTCCGCGCCGACGTGGTCCGGGCTGGAATCCGAGGAAGTCAGCTACAACGCCGGCTACACCAATGTCCACGAGCTGATTCCCTGGCGCACGCTGACCGGGCGCCAGCAGTTCTATCAGGACCACCGGTGGATGCTCGACTTCGGCGAGGGCGCCTGCGTCTACAAGCCGGCCATCGACACCCGCACGGTGGCGCCGATGCTGGGCCGCAAGCCCAACGGCAACCCGGAGCTGGTGCTGAACTGGATCACCCCGCACCAGAAGTGGGGCATCCACTCCACCTACTCGGACAACCTGCGCATGCTCACGCTCTCGCGCGGGGGGCCGCACGTGTGGATCTCGGAGGCCGAGGCGCGCGCCAACGGCATCCGGGACAACGACTGGGTGGAGGTCTTCAACGTCAACGGCACGCTGACCGCCCGGGTGGTGGTGTCCCAGCGTGTGCCGCAAGGCATGTGCCTGATGTATCACGCGCAGGAAAAGATCGTGAACGTGCCAGGCGCCGAGATGAGCGGCATGCGCGGCGGCATCCACAACTCGGTCACGCGGGCGGTCACCAAGCCGACCCACATGATCGGCGGCTACGCGCAACTGGCCTACGGCTTCAACTACTACGGCACGGTCGGCAGCAATCGCGATGAATTCGTGATCCTGCGCAAGATGAACAAGGTGGACTGGATGGATACCCCACTGCCCCAGTCCGCACAAGAAGAAGGAGCCCCGCGATGAAGATCCGCGCCCAGGTGGCCATGGTGCTGAACCTCGACAAGTGCATCGGCTGCCATACCTGCTCAGTGACCTGCAAGAACGTCTGGACCAGCCGCGACGGCGTGGAGTACGCCTGGTTCAACAACGTCGAGACCAAGCCAGGCATCGGCTACCCCAAGGAATGGGAAAACCAGCGCAAGTGGAACGGCGGCTGGCAGCGCCAGCCCGACGGCTCGCTCACGCCACGCCAGGGCGGCCGCGCGCGCATTCTGTCGAACCTGTTCGCCAACCCGAACCTGCCGCAGATCGACGACTACTACGAGCCGTTCACCTACGACTACGAGCACCTCCAGAAGGCGCCGCTGATGCCGACGCCGCCTACCGCCCGGCCGGTGTCCGTGCTGACGGGCAAGAAGATGGAGAAGATCGAATGGGGGCCGAACTGGGAGGATGACCTCGGCGGCGAGTTCGCCTCGCGCAGCCGCGACCAGCTCTTCGAGAACGTGCAGAAGGAGATGTACTCGACCTTCGAGAACACCTTCATGATGTACCTGCCCCGTCTGTGCGAGCACTGCCTGAACCCGGCCTGCGTGGCGTCCTGCCCGAGCGGCTCGGTCTACAAGCGCGAGGACGACGGCATCGTGCTGGTCGACCAGGACAAGTGCCGTGGCTGGCGGATGTGCATCTCTGGTTGTCCATACAAGAAGATCTATTTCAACTGGCAGAGCGGCAAGGCGGAGAAGTGCACCTTCTGCTTCCCACGCATCGAGGGCGGCCAGCCGACCGTCTGCTCCGAGACCTGCGTCGGTCGCATCCGCTACCTCGGCGTGATGCTGTACGACGCGGATCGGATCGCCAGCGCCGCCGGCGTGGAGGACGAGCGCGACCTGTACCAGTCCCAGCTCGACGTCTTCCTCGACCCGAACGACCCCACCGTGCAGGCCGAGGCGCTGCGCCAGGGCATTCCGCAGAGCTGGCTCGATGCCGCGCGCAAGTCGCCGGTCTACCGCATGGCCTGCGAATGGAAGATCGCCTTCCCGCTGCATCCCGAATACCGGACGCTGCCGATGGTCTGGTACGTGCCGCCGCTCTCGCCGATCCAGTCGGCGGCGGAAAGCGGCTTCATGGGCATGAACGGGATGATCCCGGACGTGCAGAGCCTGCGCATTCCGCTCAAGTACCTCGCCAACCTGCTGACCGCCGGCGACGTGGCGCCAGTGCTGACCGCCCTGCAGCGCMTGCTGGCCATGCGGGCGTTCAAGCGCTCGGAAGTCGTGGATGGCGAGGCGGACCTCGCCGTGCTGCGGCAGGTGGGGCTGACCCCGGTGCAGGTGGAGGACATGTACCGCCTGCTGGCCATCGCCAATTACGAGGATCGTTTTGTGATTCCATCGTCACACAAGGAAATGGTCGAGGACAGCTTCAACGAGAAAGGCAGCTGCGGCTTCACGTTTGGCAACGGCTGCTCGGGCGGTACGTCCGAGGGCTCGCTGTTCGGCAAAAAGCCGCAGGGCAGCGTGGTCTTCGCGGACATGCCCAAGTCGCGCAAGAAGCCGACCGAAACCTGCTGACACCTGCTGATACCGGAGCCATCATGACCCTCTATCCCGTGCTCAGCGCCTTGCTGGGCTACCCCGAAGCGCCGCTGCAGGCGGCCATGCCCGAGATCGAACAGGCGCTCGACGSCTGGCCCGCCGCCCGCGCGGGGCTGGCCCCGCTGACCGGCCCGCTGCGCGASAGCCCRCTGATCGCGCTGCAGGAGCAGTAYGTGGCCACCTTCGACCGCAMKCCCGCGCATTCGCTGCACCTGTTCGAGCACGTCCACGGCGAGTCCCGCGACCGGGGGCAAGCCATGGTCGATCTGATCGACGAATACCGGCGCGCCGGCTTCGAGCCSGTGGCGAACGAGTTGCCCGACTACGTGCCGCTGTTCCTGGAGTTCCTCGGCGCGCTGGCCGATGACGGGCAGGCGCAGCGCGCCGAGCAGTTGCTGGGCGAGGCCATCCACGTGCTGGCGGCCATCGGCGACCGGCTGGCGCGCCACGACAGCCCGTACGCGACCGTGTTCACGGTGCTGCGCTCAATGACCAGCGTGCAGCCCGAGGCCCGGACCGACCCGCCCGTGCGCGACATGGACGAAGCGCTGGAACTGTTCGGCCCCGGCACGGATGGCGTGGAGCCGTTGCTGGCGGCGGCCATRCCGGCTGAACAAGTGGTGCGCTTCCACGACCGGCGCGCCCCCTCCCCCCAATGACCTCCCTGACGACGCAGGCGACCACCATGTCATTCGCCCACCAGTTCCTCTTCGGCATCTACCCGTATATCGCCGCCGCCCTGCTCCTGTTCGGCAGCCTGGCGCGCTTCGAGCGCGAGCAGTACGGCTGGAAGGCCGACAGCTCCCAACTGCTCTATCGCGGCAACCTGCGGCTGGGCAGCATCCTGTTCCACGTTGGCATCCTCGGGCTGTTCTTCGGCCATCTGGCGGGCCTGCTCACACCCGTGGCCGTGTGGGACGCGCTCGGTGTCTCCCACACGCTCAAGCAGGCCGTGGCGATGGGCGCCGGCGGAGTCATGGGCACGATCTGCCTGATCGGCCTGCTGATCCTGTTGCATCGGCGCTTCACCAACGCCCGGGTTGCCGCGGTCACGCGTACCGGCGACAAGGTGCTGCTGCTCTGGCTGCTGGCGACCTTGCTGGCCGGGCTCTCGACCATCTTCGTGTCCGCCGGCCATATGGACGGTCACATGATGGTGCAGCTGATGACCTGGGCCCAGCACATCGTCACGCTGCGCGCCGATGCGCCCGATTTCATCGCCGATGCCCCGCTGCTGTTCCGCGTGCATCTGTTCCTCGGTATCTCGCTGTTCGCGATCTTCCCGTTCACGCGGCTGGTGCATGTGTGGAGCGGCTTCGCCTCGGTCACCTACCTCGGACGGGCCTGGCAGCTCGTGCGGGGGCGCTGATCCGCGCTTGATGGGGGTCAACGGGGCGGCCGGGTATCCGGCTCATCATGGCGGGCACGCAATCCTGCCCGCTGCTCCGGATATCGCCATGATCGACGAGACTGCACTCTACCAACGCCTTCGGCAAGATTTCCCGCTGGAGCCACGGCCCTACCGGTGCCTGGCCCGGGCGCTCGGCCTGTCCGAGCATGGCCTGCTGTCGCTGCTGGCGCGCGACGTTGGCAGCGGCCGCATCAGCCATGTCGGCGCCCGCTTCGCGCCGAACGCCATCGGCGCCACCACGCTCGCGGCGCTGTCCGTGCCGGCGGCGCGGCTGGAGAGCGTGGCGCGGCGACTCAACGCCGACCCGGCTATCGGCCATCACTACTGCAGAACCGGCCACCGCTACAACCTCTGGTTCGTGGCCGGTGCGCGCGATGCCGACCACCTGGCGACCGTACTCGACGGCATTGGCGCGGATGTCCACCAGACGCCGCTCGCACTGCCACTGGAATGTGAATACCACGTCGATGCCGGGGTGCCACTGCGGCCCCTGATGACCGATGCCGACTGGCGGCTGGTGGCAGCGCTGGAAGACGGCCTGCCGCTGACGCCCGAGCCCTACCACGCCATGGCGCGTGGCACGGGCATCGGGCTACACGAACTCTGGCGCCGGCTGGCGCATTGGCGCGAGGCCGGCGTGATCCGCCGCTTCGGCGCCATTCTCCAGCCGGGCCAACTCGGCTTCGTGCATAACGCGATGTGCGTATGGAATGCGCCCGACGCACGTGTGGATGTGCTGGGCAAGCGGCTGGCCCGCCTGCCCGCGGTGGCACTCTGCTACCGGCGCGCGCGCCGAGGTGCGGCATGGCCCTTCAACCTGTTCGCGGTGGTGCGGGCGCGCAGCGCGGCAGACCTCCAGGCGACGCTCGATGGCTTCACGGCGATGCCCGCGCTCGCCAACCTCCCCGGTGCCGTGCTCCGCGCCCGTTGCTGCTTCAAGCCACGCGGCGTGCGCTACGGCGATCTGGCGCCCGAGGCCTGACGGGCCAGCCCGTCGCTCTCACGCGGCACGGACTTCGGGAAACAGCACCGCTAGCCGCGCCACCCAGGGCTCGACCCAGGCCGGACGCGGCGTGGCGTCGAGCCAGTACTTGACCTCCAACCCCAGCGCGGTGTCCCCGCAAATCGAGAGCCGGCGCTGGAAGAACAGCGTGTCGGTATCGGCATGGCCGGCGAGCAGTTGCAGGTAATCGGCGGCGCGGGCGCGCAGCGTCAGCGCCGGGGCGGGTTCAGGATCGAACGGCCCCATCCGGAACACGCCCCCTGCACAGCGGAAACGCAGGTCCAGCCCGAGGTCTTCCACCACGAGCAGGAAGGCATGACCGTCCAGCGCGGACGGTGGCTGCAACCAGCCGGCGCGGCGCGCGGACTCCAGCGCCATCACGAACGGCAGGGCCTGCGCAGGGGCGGGCAGGCGGCGATGGATGCGGGCAATCAGGGAAGAAGAATTCATCGATGGTCTTGGGGCAGTCATGCGGGCGCGCCGGCTATCCAGGCAATGCCGGGCTGGCCGGTCCAGTAGCCGTTGCTCGCCGAGGCGCCGGCGGGCACGATGCCGCTGGGCGCGGCGCCGGTGCGGCCATGACGCACGGCGTCTAGCAGCGCTATGACGTCCAGCGTGCCCACGGCGTGCGGGCTGACGCGGACCACATCCACGCCCATCGCCTGAATCTCCGGCAGGTGCGCGCACAGGTCCAGGCAGCTTGCGGACTGAGTCTGGATGCCGTTCAGGGCGAAGAACGGCTGCCCTTCGCCCGTGCGGGCGACCAGCCCGTCCGGGTAGTCGAGGCAACGGAACTCGCAGGCATCCTTGCGCAGGCGGTGATGCCGGGCCGTGAAGCAACGCGCGGAGATCGCCAGCGGCATGCGGCCCCAGATCATCGCTTCGATCTGCATGCCGGCTGGCCGCGCCGCCGCCAGCGCGGCCAGCGCCGCGTGGTCCATCTCGACCGGCGCCACGACCCCGCGCGCGCCCAGCGAGCCCAGCCACGTCGCCGTATCGGCGTGATAGACGTTCAGATGCGGCCCGGCGACGAACGGCCGCCCGCGCCGCGCGCGCACCGCGCCAAGATCGTTGGCCTCCACGAGGAACTCGTCCTGCTCGCAGACGCGGCGCATGGCCGCGATGTCGCTGTCCGATTCGACCAGCACCGGGGTGGACAGCACCACCTCCTTGCCGGCATCGCGCAGCATCCGCGCCACGTCCAGCCAGTCGGCATGGCGCAATTCGTGGCGGCGTGTGCAGACGGCTTCGCCAAGATAGACGCGCTCCACGGGGGCGTCTGCCACATCGGCATAGAAGCGCAGCACGTCCGCGCGGGGCCAGTAGTAGAGCAGCGGGCCGAGCGCGATGGTCAAGGAATAGGGGGAAGTGGATGTGGTCATGGTGGGTGGGGTGCGGACGGTTTCAGCGCCACGGACGGTCATAGGCGCCCTGGGTCACCTGGTCGCCCTCGGCATGGCGCCCCAATGTAGCCTGCCATTCCTGGCGCGGCACGAAGCGCCGGGGGTCGCGCCAGGCGTCGTCGATGGCGGCGCGCAGCACGCCCACCACATCGCCCACGTAGCGCGGGCTGCGCTGGCGGCCCTCGATCTTGATGGCGGCGATGCCGATGTCGATCAGCGCCGGCAGCAGCGACAGCGCGTTGAGGCTGGTGGGCTCCTCCAGCACGTAGCCGTGCTCGCCCTCCACGGTGAAACGGCCCTTGCACAACGTGGGGTAACCGGCCGGCTCGCCGGGCGCGTAGCTGTCGATCAGGATGCCGGASAGCCGCGCGTGCATGGTGCCGTCCGCCTCGTCCCAGCGCACGGCGTGGGCCGGCGAGCAGACGCCACGGTTGTTCGGCGAATCGCCGGTCGCGTACGAGGACAGCAGGCAGCGGCCCTCGGCCATCACGCACAGGCTGCCAAAGCCGAAGACCTCAAGTTCCACATCGGTCTGCCTGGCCAGCTTGGCGATCTGCGCCAGCGTCAGCACGCGCGGCAGCACCACGCGCCGGATGCCGAAGCGCTCGCGCATCAGCGCGATGGCATCGGCATGGGTGGCCGAGCCCTGCACGGACAGGTGCAGGCGCAGGTCGGGGTGTTTSTCCGCCGCGTAGGCCATCAGGCCGGGATCGGCCATGATCACCGCGTCGGCGCCCAGCGCGGCGGCGGCGTCCACGGCGCGGTGCCAGCGGTCTACCTGCCCCATCTGCGCAAACGTGTTGATGGCGAACAGCACTTCGGCGCCGCGCGCGCGGGCTTCGGCCACGCCGGTGCGGATGTCGTCCTCGGAGAAATTCAGGCCGCCGAAGTTGCGCGCGTTGGTGGCATCGCGCAACCCGAGGTAGATGGCGTCCGCGCCGTGCTGCAGCGCCATGCGCAGGGCCGCGAGCGAGCCGGCGGGTGCCACCAGTTGGGGCCGGCGGGGCTGGCGGCGCGATGGCTCGGTTGGGGGTGTTGGCGCATCGGGCACATCATGCACGTCGGGCGGGGAGGCATCCATGGCGAAAATGCGCGGTGCGGCGCATGGGGTAGCGATCGATCAAGGATGCTAGTCATGCCCATCGAGGGAACCTTTGACCCCGCGCAAACCCCGGCTGTGTTCTACCCGTCTCGTTCCGCCGAACTAGGTCCTCGGAACGGGCCGCCGATCCCCCGCAATTTGATCTGGCGCAAACTGCCACCCCGATGCGCGTGAGACGCTGGGCCGTTTTTTGCCCCTCCTGACTTCGGATTTCCTCATGACACATCGATGGCTCAACCTGGCCGGCCGCAAGCTGCTTCCTATCGTGCAGGGCGGCATGGGCGTGGGCATCTCCGCGCATCGGCTGGCCGGCACGGTGGCCCGCCACAACGCCATGGGCACCATCGCCAGCATCGACCTGCGCCATCATCACCCCGACCTGATGGCCGCCACGGCCAAACGCGACAAGGCGGCCATCGAACACGCCAACCTCGTGGCGCTGGACCGCGAGGTGCGCGCGGCGAAGGACTTGGCGGGCGGGCAAGGGATGGTCGCCGTCAACGTGATGAAGGCCGTTGGCGCCCACGCGGCGCTGGTCCGGCAGGCGTGCGATAGCGGCGCGGATGCCATCGTCATGGGCGCCGGCCTGCCGCTCGACCTCCCCGAACTGACCGCCAATCACCCGAAGGTGGCCTTGATCCCGATCCTGTCCGACGCCCGTGGCGTCAGCCTCGTGCTGCGCAAGTGGATGAAGAAGGGACGGCTGCCCGATGCCATCGTGATCGAACATCCCGCGCATGCCGGCGGGCACCTCGGCGCCTCGCGCATGGAGGACATTGGCGATGAGCGGTTCTCGTTCGCGCGCGTGCTGGACGAATGCCGCACGCTGTTCGCCAGCCTGGGGCTGGCCTGGGAGTCCGTGCCGCTGATCCTGGCCGGCGGGTTGGGCCACCACGGCAAGCTGCATCACTGGCTGGCGCAGGGCGCGGCCGGCGTGCAGGTCGGCACCGCCTTTGCCGTGACCGAGGAATGCGATGCGCATCTGGCTTTCAAACAGGTGCTGGCTTCCGCGCCGCAGGAACAGATCGGCGAATTCACGAGCGTGGCGGGACTGCCGGCGCGCGCGGTGCTGACGCCGTGGCTCAAGCGCTATCTCTCCCGGGAGTCGGCGCTCCAGGCGCGCRCCAAGGTGCGCGAGTGCCTGGAGGGCTTCGACTGCCTGCAATCGTGCGGCCTGCGCGACGGCGTGGCGCGCATCGGCCAGTTCTGCATCGACCGCAAGCTCTCGCAGGCGCTCAAGGGCGACGTGGAGCGCGGCCTGTTCTTCCGGGGTAAGGGCACGCTGCCGTTTGGCGACGCCATCCGCCCCGTGGCGGACCTGATCCACTACCTGATGTCGGGCGAAAAGCCGGCGGGGGTCGCGCCGGCCTGATTGGGCTGTTGCCGGAATGCGAATCCCGCGTAAGTTCCCGTCCCATCCGTCGGCGATTTGATCCAGCGCAGGAAACGGCGCAATCGCCGGTACCAGAATGGCAGCTGTCCCCACGCCCTGCCCTCGCCCCCACAACATGCCAGCCCCCTTTCCTGACACCGCGTTCGATGCGCACGCGGACCCCCATGCCACCTCGGCGGTCGGGCTGCCGGGGCTGCGCCACCGCCTCTCCACCCGCATCATCTCGCTGTCCCTGATCTCGCTGCTGGTTGTCCTGACGATGATCGGCGGCACATTGTGGCTCTCCTGGAACCTCGAAGGCGCCGGCGCGGCGATCAACGACGCTGGCAGCGTGCGGATGCGCGCCAACGCGGTGGCGATCGAACTGACCCGCGCYCGCGCCCATCAACCCCACGCTCTTGTGCCACGGATCGCCCAGCTGGACGAGACGCTGGCGCAACTGCGCCGGGGCGACGCCACACGACCGCTGTTCCTGCCCGCCGTGCCGGCCATCCACGACCAGCTCGACCGCGTGGCACGGGCATGGGACGACCGGATGAAGCCGCTGGCGGAGCAGGACTTGAACGCGCCCGACGGCACATCGCTCACCTATGTGGCCGCGCTGTCGGATTTCGTCGCGCAGGCAGACCATCTGGTGCGCATGATCGAGGCCGACAACGCGCGCAAGACGGACCTGCTGCGCATGTCCCAGGCCGCACTGGCCGCCATTGCCTGCATGGGCACCGTCGCGGTCATCTACCTGCTCTATCTCTGGATCATCCTGCCCGTGCTGACGCTGCAGGATGGCCTGCGCCGCATGGCGGCCCGCGAATTCTCGCTGCGCCTGCCGGTCACCAGCCGTGACGAATTCGGCACATTGAGCACCGGTTTCAATCGGATGGCGGCCGAACTCCAGGAACTCTATCGGGGGCTCGAAGCCCGCGTGGCCCAGAAGACCGCCGAACTGGCCAGGCGCAACCGCGACCTCGAGACGCTCTACGACATCGCCGCCTACCTGAACCAGCCGAACGAGGCCGAGGCGCTGTGCCGGGGCTTCCTGACCCGGATCATGCGGCGCCTGGACGCCGATGGCGGCAGCGTGCGCATGCTCGATGCAGTGCCGGAGAACCTCCACATGGTGGTTTCCGAAGGGCTGCCCGCCACGCTGGTCGAGCAGGAACAGCGCATGGCGGCCGATGCCTGCCACTGCGGCGCGGCCACGCGGCAGCGCGTGGTCGCCTGGCCGTCTGCAACCCACGCACTGCCCTCGCCGCCGATGGCCTGCGGCTTCGGCGGCTTCGCGGCGTTCCGCATCGACACGCCGCGCGGGGTGATCGGCATGTTTTCGCTCCACTTCCGCTCGCCACGGGTGCTCAATGCATCCGACCGGCAACTGCTGGAGACGCTGGCGCAGCACYTGGGCGTGGCGCTCGAACACCAGCGSCTGTCCGCCACCGCGCGCCAGYTGGCCGTGGTGCAGGAGCGCAACCTCGTGGCGCAGGGCTTGCACGACAGCATCGCCCARGGYCTGAACTACCTGAACCTGCAAGCCCAACTGCTGGAAGATGCCGTCTCGCGCGGGGCGCTGGCCGATGTGGCGGCGATCGTGCCGATGCTCCGTTGCGGGGTGGACGAAAGCTACCAGGATGTGCGCGAGTTGCTGCTGAACTTCCGCACCCGGCTCACGCAGGGCGAGTTGCGGCAAGCGGCAGAAGACACCGTGGCGCGCTTCCGGCGGCAGTGCGCCACCGAGGTGCGGCTGGAGGTGGAGGGCTACGACAACGCCCGGCCGCTGCCGCCCGATGCCCAGTTGCAGGTGCTGTTCGTGCTACAGGAGGCGCTCTCCAACGTGCGCAAGCACGCGCAGGCCGGCCACGTGCTGGTGCGGCTGCAAGGCGGGCGCGACCTCGAACTGGTGGTGCAGGACGATGGCGAGGGCTTCGATGCCGCCGGGCTCGCCACGCGCTGCGAGATGCAGGTGGGTCTGCACATCATGCGCGAGCGCGCCGCGCGGCTCAACGCGCAGTTGTCGATCGATTCCGCGCCCGGGCGCGGCACCCGCGTGGCCCTGCGCGTGCCCGGCGCCCATGTGGCCGGCGAAGCCAACGAAGCCACAGCGCCCAACGAAATCAACGAAGCGAGTCTCCAGCCATGACCATCCGCATCCTGCTGATCGACGATCACACGCTGTTCCGTTCAGGCATTCGCGCGCTGTTACAGCGCCAGCCCGATTTTGCCGTCGTGGACGAGGCGGCCGATGGCGTGGAGGGGCTCAAGCGCGCCAAGCAGCATCGCCCCGACGTGGTCCTGCTGGACCTGAACATGCCCGGGCTGTCCGGGCTGGAGACGCTGGCCCTGCTGGCGCAGGACCTGCCGGACACGGCGGTGCTGATCCTCACCGTCTCCGAGGAAGCCGAGGAACTGGCCAGCGCGCTGCGCGGCGGCGCCCGGGGCTATTTGCTAAAGAATATCGAGGCGGATTTCCTGGCTTCGGCCATCCGCCGCGCCGCATCCGGCGAGCCGGTGATCTCGGATGGCATGACGGCCAAGCTCGTGGCGCAGTTCCGCGCGCCGGCGCAGCCTTCCGCACCGCCTTCTCCGAGTGCCGAGGACGGCGCGCGGCTAACCGTGCGGGAGCGCGAGATCGTACGCGGGCTGACCCGGGGCGAGAGCAACAAGCAGATCGCGCGCGACCTCGGTGTGGCCGAGAGCACGGTCAAGATCCACGTGCAGAACATCCTCAAGAAGCTGAATCTGGCCAGCCGCGTACAGGTGGCGGTGTTTGCGGTCGAGCATGGCCTGACCGCGTGATGGCTTCCCCGATGGCGGACGTTACCGCCGGGCGCCAAGCCTTGCCGACAGTTGGTCCGCCAGCGCCCGTACCTGCTGGCCGATGCGGTCGCCGGTGGCCGCATCGATCTCGTTGGTCAGGTAGCTGACCGCGATGGCGCCCGCTGCGCACGGGGCGGCCGCGTCGAACACCGGGGCGCCGAAGCACGTCATGCCCTCGCGCATCTGGCCGTTGTCGGTCGAATATCCCACCTCCCGCACCTGGGCCAGTTCGGCCTGCAAACCATCCACATCGGCCACGCTGGCCCGCGTGAGCGGCGGCGGCATGCCCGGCGCGAACAGGTCGCGCACCTCGGCCGGCAGCAGGGTGCTCAGCATCGCCTTGCCCGTGGCCGTGTAGGGCGCCGGCAGGCGCATGCCGATGCGGAACGTGACGCCGAGCGGGCGGTCGCCGTTCTGGCAGGCCAGGTAGACCACCTCCGCACCATCGAGCATCGACAAGGTGACCGTGGCGTCGTGGAAGGCATCGGTCTGCTCCCAGAGCGCGCGGAACTCGCTCGTCATCTGCGTCTGCGACAGGAAGGCGTTGGCCCAGGCCATCACGTGCGGGCCCACCGCCATCGCCCCGTTGGGCAGGCGCTTGAGCAGTTGCAGCTGCACGAGGGTGTCGCACATGCCGTGGAGGGAACTCTTGGGCGCGCCGGTCAGCCGGGTCAGGTCGGCCAGCGTCAGCGGTTCCGGGGCGGCGGCCACGGCATCCATGACATGTACCGCGCGCACCACCGCCGGCGACGTGGACTTCAGCGACGGCGCGGCATCATCGGCGGGAGCGTTGTAGGCGGACTTGGGCATTGGGCAATACGGAAGAGTTGGGCGGATTGTACCGGCTGCGCGGAACGCTTCCGGGCGGTTGGCAGTCTGCCGTGCATGGGCGTATCATACGCTCACGTTCGACATACCGAATATCGTTCCATCTATTGAACGATATGAATCAACCCGCTCAGGAAAGCCGCCATGCAACTCAAGGATCCCTCGCTTCTGAAACAGCTGGCCTATGTGGATGGCCAATGGATTGGCGCCGACTCCGGCGCCACGTTCGACGTCACGGACCCGGCCACCGGGGAGGTGATCGCCAAGGTGGCCGACCTGGGCGCGGCCGAGACCGAGCGCGCCGTCGCCGCCGCCGAGGTAGCGCAGCGCGCCTGGGCCGCCAAGACCGGCAAGGAACGCGCCAACCTGCTGCGCCGCTGGTTCGACCTGATGATCGCCAATACGGACGATCTGGCCTACCTGATGACGCGCGAGCAGGGCAAGCCACTAGCCGAGGCGCGCGGCGAGATCGCGTACGCGGCCAGCTTTATCGAATGGTTTGCCGAGGAAGCCAAGCGCGTGGACGGCGAAGTGCTGGCCACGCCGGCCGCMGACAAGCGCCTGGTCACGCTGCGCCAGCCCGTGGGCGTCTGCGCCGCCATCACGCCGTGGAATTTCCCGGCAGCGATGATCACCCGCAAGGCAGGCCCTGCCCTGGCGGCCGGGTGCGCCATCGTCATCAAACCGGCCGAGCTGACCCCGCTGTCCGCCTTCGCGCTGGCCGAACTGGCGCACCGGGCCGGCATTCCCGCCGGYGTGCTTCAGGTGGTGACCGGCGATGCCAAGACCATCGGCGCCGTGCTGACGGGCAGCCCCATCGTGCGCAAGCTGTCGTTYACGGGGTCGACCGAGGTCGGTCGCATCCTGATGGCGCAGTCGGCGCCCACCGTGAAGCGCCTCTCGCTGGAGTTGGGCGGCAACGCGCCGTTCATCGTCTTTGACGATGCCGACGTGGACGCCGCCGTGGAAGGCGCCCTCGCCGCCAAGTACCGCAACGGCGGGCAGACCTGTGTCTGCGCCAACCGCTTCTACGTGCAGGACGGCATCTACGACGCCTTCGCCACGAAGCTGGCCGAGCGCACCGGCCAACTGCGCGTGGGCAACGGGCTGGAAGACGGCGTGACGATCGGCCCGCTGATCGAGGACGCCGCGCTGGACAAGGTGGCGTCCCTGGTGGACGACGCCCGCGCCAAGGGCGGCCGCGTGCTGACCGGCGGCGCCGCGCACAAGCTGGGCGGCACGTTCTACACCCCCACCGTCATCGCCGACGCCACCGCCGACATGCGCATGGCCCGCGAGGAGATCTTCGGGCCGGTGGCGCCGCTGTTCCGCTTCAAGTCCGACGCCGAGGCAGTAACTGCCGCCAACGCCACCGAATACGGGCTGGCCGCCTATTTGTATACGCGCGATATCGCGCGGGCCTGGCGCACCGCCGAAGCGCTCGAGTACGGCATGGTCGGCCTGAACACCGGCCTGATCTCGAACGAGGTGGCGCCGTTCGGCGGCATCAAGCAGTCKGGCGTGGGCCGCGAAGGGTCGCGCCACGGCATCGACGAATATCTCGAGATCAAGTACCTCTGCCTGCAGATGTGATGCAGGCGGGCGGGCCGGTGCATACTGTGCCGATCCGCCTTATGGCACCCATTGCTGAGCAAGGGCGACCCCGATCGCCCCGCCTGCCCCGAACTCCCGGAGACAACATGAACCCGTTCCGCTTCCAGACCGTGCCGACGGTCATCGYCGAATTCGGCGCCGCGCGCCGGCTGGGCGCCCTGCTGCGCGAGTCGTTCCCGCAGGCCAGGCGCCTGTGCGTGGTGACCGACGGCTTCCTGGCCAAGAGCGGCCTGCTCGCGCCGGCGCTGGAAGACCTCGCCAAGCATGACTGGSAGGTGACCGTGATCGACGATGTCATTGCCGATCCGCCCGAGCACATCGTGCTGGACGCCACCGAGCGCGCGCGCCAGGCCGATGCCGAGGTGGTGCTGGGGCTGGGCGGCGGGTCGTCGATGGATGTGGCCAAGCTGATCGCCGTCCTCCTGCCCGCCACGCAGGCGCTCAAGGACATGTACGGCGTGAAGAAGGTCACCGGCGCCCGGCTGCCGCTGGTGCAGATGCCGACCACGGCCGGCACCGGTTCCGAAGTGACGGCGGTGTCGATCGTCACGACCGGCGAAACCACCAAGATGGGCGTGGTGGCGCCGCAGCTGTTCGCCGACCTCGCGATCCTCGACGCCGAACTGACGCTCGGCCTGCCCCGCGCGGCCACGGCCGCCACCGGCATCGACGCCATGGTGCATGCCATCGAGGCCTACACCAGCGCCCACCTCAAGAATCCGGTCTCGGACATGCTGGCCATCCGCGCGCTGGAYCTGCTCTCGCGCAACCTGATGCTGGCCTGCGACAACGGCAACGATCGCAATGCCCGGGAGGCGATGCTGCTCGGCGCGATGTTCGCCGGCCAGGCCTTCGCCAACTCGCCGGTGGCCGCCGTGCACGCGCTGGCCTACCCAATCGGCGGCATTTTCCATGTGCCGCACGGCCTCTCGAACGCSCTCGTGCTGCCGCACGTGATGAAGTTCAATGCCGACGCCGCCAGCAAGCGCTACGCGGAACTGACCGACGTGGTGCTGCCCGGCACGACCGGCAGCTGCGAAACCAAGACCGCCGCGCTGATCGCCCATATCGAAGGACTGGTGCTGGCCACCGGCATCCCGCGCACGCTGCGCGAAGTCGGCGTGAAGGAAGGCGACCTGAACCGTCTGGCCAGCGACGCCATGCTCCAGACCCGCCTGCTGGTCAATAATCCGCGCGAAGTGAGCGAGGCGGACGCGCTGGGGATCTATCGCGCGGCGTTTTGAACCCGCATCCAGCAGTTTCAGGGAATTACGATTGTAGAGGTTAATTCGTCGCTTTTAGTATGCCGCATGCGCAAGTACTTCCTTAAGGTTCCCGGCGCGGCCAGCGCCGGGGCATTGTCGGTGGTGTCGTTCGAGGCTGTGGAGCGGCTAGGCGAACCCTATGCCGTCACGGTTCAACTCACGCACCCTGCCGAACTGGATCGTGCCGATTATCTCGGCAAGSCGGCCAGCTTTATCATSGACCCTGGGGACGGGTCAGCGCCGCGGACCTTCGCCGGTTGCATCATGCGTTTCACCGAGACGCAGCAGACGCGGGACTTCCACGGCTACGAGTTCATCGTGGAACCGCTCGTCGCCCGGCTTCGGCTTACGCGSTCCACCCGCATCTACCAGCACCAGACCGCGCCRGAGATTATCGAGGCGATTCTGCGGCGGCATGAACTGGTCGGGCATCAGTTTTCCTTCAGGCTTCGACGCCAATATCCCCAGCACGCGTTCCGCTTCCAGTATCAGATGTCCGATTGGGAAACCATCCGYCTGCTGATGGAGCAGGAGGGGYTGTATTCCTATTTYCTTCCCGGCAAGTTCGGCGAGATGGTGGTGTTTGGCGATGACATYGACCATTACCTTTACAAGCCTGAATTGCGGGTGCCGTATCGCGAGACGGCGGGATTGGAGGCTGGTGTCGAAGCGGTCATCGGCCTTCGTACTATTGCGAAAACCGTCCCCGCATCGTTTCTTGTGGCGGACTACAACCCCGATCTGGCGTGGGAGCCCTTGAAGGGCGAAGCCAATGTTGCGCGCAAAGACAAGACCACCTACGGCCAGCCGTATGTCTTCGGCACCCATCACCTGGATTTCGAAGGCGCCAAATGGGAAGCCCAGCTTCGGCATGAGGCGGCKRTGGCTTCCCAGGTGGTCTAYGARGGCGAGAGCAATGTGCTGGAACTGCGTCCGGCRCGAATCCTGCGGATGGATCTTGCGCTGGCGGATGCGCCGAATGGGCAGGTCATCACCGAGGTGATCCACACCGGCGCGCGCGATGCGGCGTATCGGAATACCTTCAAATCGATCCCGTCGGATCGACGGTTCCGGCTGCCGCTGGACGAGGCCAACTGGCCGAAGATCCAGGGCACGCTGAGTGCGCGCATTACCTCGCCAAGCCGGTATCCATACGCTTATCTGACGCAGCAGGGCTATTACACGGTTCGCTTTGACTTCGATTTCGAGGACTGGCCCGGCGG
>NZ_JBFREV010000048.1:0-38073 GCF_052114485.1 Cupriavidus sp. KB_39 | reverse complement strand
AAGGGCTACCAGGACGTACAGCACCGTGTGCCGAAGATCGACAACACGATGGAAGAACTGGGCTGGCAGCCGAAGCTGAACATGGAACAGGCGCTGCGCCGCATCTTCGAAGCCTACCGCGACAAGGTGGTGGAGGCGCGTACGCTGGTGACCGGCGGCAACTGATTCCGGCGGGGCGCCCCGGTTTGGGTAGACTATGCCTCGCGCGACGTTTCGCGCGCGAGGTGTCTACTCTCTGGAACGCGCCCCCATGCACGCCACCGGCAGGACCCTTTACCGTTTTTCCCTCTTTCCGCTAGCCTCGCTGCTGGCGATGCCGGCGGCCCTGGCCCAGACGGCCGAAGAAAAGACGCTGCCCGACGTGGTGGTCAGCGCCAGCCGCAGCGAACAGCGCCAGTTCGATGCCCCGGCCGCCGTCACCAGCATCGCCGTGGATCCCTTCACGGCGGCATCCCCGCTGGTCAATCTCTCCGAACTGACACTGACCGTCCCCGGCATTGCCGTGCGGGACCGCCAGAACTACGCCCAGGACCTCCAGATCGCCGTGCGCGGCTTTGGCAGCCGCTCGACCTTCGGGGTGCGCGGGGTGCGGCTGTTTATCGATGGTATTCCGGCCACCATGCCGGACGGGCAGGGGCAGGCGTCGACCTTCGACCTGGCCAACGCGAGCCGCGTGGAGATTCTGCGCGGCCCGTTCGCCCAGATGTACGGCAACGCCTCGGGAGGCGTGGTGCAGGTGTTCACGCCCGATCCGCCCAAGGATGGCTTCACCGGGCGGGCCTCCACCGGCTTGGGCTCGGACGGGCAATGGCAGGCCGGCGTGGCGCTGGCCGGCGGCAATGACMRSCTCGGCGGCTCGCTGGACGCCTGGACCTACCAGACCGATGGCTACCGGGACCACAGCGCCGCGCGCCGCTACCAGCTCAACGCCAAGATCGTGGCCCAACCGACCACGGCGACCAAGATCACCGGCCAGTTCAACTACTTCACCCAGCCGCTGGCCGAGGACCCGCTCGGGCTCACGCGCGCCCAGGCGGACGCCAACCCCCGGCAGGCCGTGCCGGCGGCGACCCAGTTCAATACGGGCAAGGATGTCGAGCAGACGCAGGCCGGCGTGGTGGTCGAACACCAGCTGAGCGAGCGTGACAGCCTGAACTTCCGTCTCTACGGCGGCGGGCGGCAGCTGACCCAGCGGCTCGGCTTCAGCGGTGCGGCGCCCTCGTCGGCGGGCGGGATTGTCGATCTGGACCGCACCTACGGCGGCACGGCGCTGGCGTGGACGCACAAGACCACGGCCAACGGCCTGCCGCTGCAATGGACGGCCGGGATCGAGGCGAACGCCATGCGCGACGGCCGCCATGGCTACGTCAACGATAACGGCCAGCAGGGCGCGCTGCGCCGGGACGAGACCGACGAGGCGGCCGACTACGGCGCGTTCGCCCAGTTCAACTGGACCGTGCATCCCGCCTGGGAGCTGGTGGGCGGGCTGCGGGCGAGCATGGTGCGGCTGCGCATTGACGACCACTACGTCACGGCGGCCAGCCCCGACGACAGCGGCACCTCCACCTATCACAACGTCAGCCCGGTAGCCGGCGTGGTCTGGCACGCCCACGACACGCTCAATGTCTACGCCAACCTGGGCCGGGGCTTCGAGACCCCGACGCTGACCGAGGTGGCCTACGGCCCCGGCGGCGTGGGCGCCAACCTGGGCTTGCAGGCGTCCACCAGCCGGCAGGGCGAGATCGGCGTGAAATGGCAGGCGGCCGGCCAGAAGGTGGAGGCTGCGCTGTTCGATGCCGACAGCCACGACGAGGTGGTGCCGGTATCGAACAACGCCGGCCGCACGGTCTACCAGAACGTGAACGGCGTGCGCCGGCGCGGGCTGGAACTGGGCTGGCGCGGCACCTTCGGCCAGGCGCAGCAGTGGGGGGCGGGCCTCGGGTATACCTATTTGTCGGCCTACTTCGGGGAGGCTTACCTCAACGCGCAGGGCCTGCAGGTGGCGGCCGGCAACCGGCTGCCCGGCACGGCGCGGCACAGCCTGGGCGCGGAGCTGACCTACCGGCCGCTGGCGCCGCTGATGCTGGGGGTGGAGGCGCGGGCGGACAGCCAGGTCTATGCGGACGATCTCAACACCCAGGCGGCGCCCGGCTACATGGTCTTCAACCTCAAGGCCGGCTACGAATTCAAGCTGGGCCGGACCCGGCTGTACCTGTTCGGGCGCATCGACAACCTGGCGGACCGGCACTACATCGGCTCGGTCATCGTCAACGAGGCCAACGGCCGGTACTTCGAGCCGGCGGCCGGGCGGCGCTTCTTCCTGGGGCTGCGCGCGTCGATGTAAAGCTGGTTTTTCTCCCCTCTCCCGCCTGCGGGAGAGGGGAGAAAAACCATGCGATCGGCTTGCCTCGGAGCAGCAAGCGCAGGGGCATGTCAGCCGCCGCCTGACTTGCCAGCGGCGCGTCTCCGGCCTAAGGTGGCGTCTTTGACTGGCATCCGTGGAGCCCCATGCCCCCCTCCATGCCCCAGGACCGCGACCTCCGCATCATGCTGTGGGTCGTGGCCGTTGGCTTTTTCATGCAGACGCTCGATTCGACCATCGTCAACACGGCGCTGCCGTCGATGGCGCACAGCCTGGGCGAAAGCCCGCTGCGCATGCAGTCGGTCGTTATCGCCTATTCCCTCACCATGGCGGTGGTCATTCCGGCCTCGGGCTGGCTGGCGGACCGCTTCGGCACGCGCACGATCTTCCAGACCGCCATCGGCCTGTTCGTGCTCGGCTCCCTGCTATGCGCCTGGGCGCCCACGCTGCCGGCACTGACYGCCGCGCGGGTGGTGCAGGGCGTGGGCGGCGCCATGCTGCTGCCGGTGGGGCGGCTCTCCGTGCTGCGCACCTTCCCGCGCGAGCAATACCTCCAGGCGCTCAGCTTCGTGGCCATTCCGGGCATGATCGGCCCGCTGATCGGCCCCACGCTGGGCGGCTGGCTGACGCAGACGCTGTCGTGGCACTGGATCTTCCTGATCAACGTGCCGGTGGGGATCATCGGCGCCATCGCCACGATCCGCTATATGCCGAACTCACGGCTGCCCGGCATGGGCGGCTTCGACGTAACCGGCTACCTGCTGCTGGCCGTGGCCATGGTGGCGCTGTCSTTTTCGCTGGACGGGCTGGCGGGCATGGGCTTCCAGCACGCCACGGTGCTGATGCTGCTGATTGGCAGCATGGCGGCGCTCACGGCCTACGTGCTGCACGCCAACAAGCGCCAGAACCCGTTGTTCTCGCTGAAGCTGTTCAAAATCCACGCGTTCAGCGTGGGGCTGCTCGGTAACCTGTTCGCGCGTATCGGCAACGGGGCGATGCCGTTCCTGATTCCGCTGATGCTCCAGGTGAGCATGGGCTACGCGCCGTTCGATGCCGGCCTGATGATGCTGCCGGTCACGGCCGCCGGCATGGCCTCCAAGCGGCTGGCGACGATGCTGATCGAGCGCCACGGCTACCGGCGCGTGCTGGTGGTCAACACCTTCGTGGTAGGGCTGACGATGGCGTCTTTCGCACTGATTTCGCCAACGCGCCCGCTGGCGCTGACGCTGGTGCAGCTGGCCATCTTCGGCATGGTCAACTCGATCCAGTTCACGGCCATGAACACCGTGGCACTAAAAGACCTGTCGGGAGCCAGTGCCAGCAGCGGCAATTCGATGCTGTCGATGGTGCAGATGCTGTCGATGAGCCTGGCGGTGACCTCGGCCGGCGCGCTGCTGGCCACGTTCCAGGCCGGCTTTGGCGCGAACGGTGCGCACCAGATGGAAGTGCTGCCAGCCTTCCACGCCACCTTCATCTGCGTGGGGCTGATTACCTCGGCATCCGCATGGATCTTCATGCAGCTCAGCCCGGAGCCGGCGCGCGATACGAAGGAAGAGGTGAAGCAGGCCGGGGAGATGTAGCCCCCCGGCCGGGGYGGGGCGAAGCTTACGCCGYGAGCAACTCGCAGAAGCGTGCGATGTCGACGTTGCCGCCGCTGATGAGCACGCCCACGCGCTGGCCCTTGAGCTGGTCCTTCATSGCCAGCACGGCGGCCAGGCCGAGGCAGCCGGTGGGCTCCACCACCATCTTCATGCGCTCGGCGAAGAAGCGCATGGCGTCCACCAGTTGCGCGTCCGAGGCGGTGACGATGTCCGTGACGTCGCGGCGGATGATGCCGAAGGTGTACTCGCCCAGATGCTGGGTCTGCGCGCCATCGGCAATCGTCTTCGGGGTGTCGATGTTGACGATCTCGCCCTTGCGGAACGACTGCTGGCCGTCGTTGCCGGCCTCCGGCTCCACGCCGTAGAGCTTGCAGTCCGGCGCCAGCGCGCGCGTGGCCAGCGCGGTGCCGGAGAGCAGCCCGCCGCCGCCGAGCGGCGTGAACAGGGCGTCCAGCGGGCCGACTTCCTCGAACAGTTCCTTGGCGGCCGTGCCCTGGCCGGCCAGCACGTCSGGATGGTCGTACGGCGGAATCAGCGTCATGCCGTGCTCGGCGGCCAGCTTGCGGCCAATCGCCTCGCGGTCTTCGGTGTAGCGGTCGTAGGTCACCACGTTGGCGCCGTAGCCCTTGGTGGCGGCTACCTTGGCGGCCGGGGCGTCGTGCGGCATGACGATGGTCGCCGGCATGCCGAGCAGTTTGGCCGAGAGGGCGATGCCCTGGGCATGGTTGCCGGACGAGAACGCCACCACGCCACCCTTGCGCTGCTCGGGCGAGAACTTCGACAAGGCGTTGAACGCGCCGCGGAACTTGAAYGCGCCCATGCGCTGGAAGTTCTCGCACTTGATGAACACTTCCGCGCCGACGATGTCGTTGAGCGTGCGCGAGGTGTTCACGGGCGTGCGGTTGGCGTGGCCGTCCAGGCGCTGGGCGGCGGCTTGCACATCGGCGTAGGTGGGCAGTTGCAGGGTCGTCATGGCAGGGAAGGGTGCGAGGGGTGCGATGGAGKTGAAGGAGATTACCAGGGCCAGGCCAGGCGCTTGCCGGTGCCATCGGCCACGGCGCGCTCGTGCAGGAAGCGGGCGACGGTCAGGTCCTGGAGCGCCAGGCCGGTCATGTCGAAGACGGTGATGTCGGTGGAGGCACGGTCGAACATGGCGTTGCCGGTCAGCAGGTCGCCGATCTCGGTGCAGTCGACCTGGGCGGCCCACTGGCACTCGCCGATGCCGCGGGCCTGCTCGCGGTCGTCGGCAAAGACGCGCGCGCGGGCCAGCACGCCGTCC
Source organism: Cupriavidus sp. KB_39 (assembly GCF_052114485.1). Taxonomy (NCBI): domain Bacteria; kingdom Pseudomonadati; phylum Pseudomonadota; class Betaproteobacteria; order Burkholderiales; family Burkholderiaceae; genus Cupriavidus; species Cupriavidus sp. KB_39. The sequence continues at coordinate 32,831 of NZ_JBFREV010000048.1, read as the reverse complement.
GGCAGTTCGCGCTTGCCGCGCGTATCGGCGCCCACGCAGTTCAGGTGGGTGCCGGGCTGCACGGCGTCGGCCTCGAACAGGGCGCCGCCGCCGGGTGTGGCGGTGATGACGACGTCACTCTTCGACACCGCCGCGCTGGCGTCCGTCGCCAGTTCAATCTGGCAGCGGTCGGAGAACGCCGCCTCGAACGCCGGATCGCGCTGGCGGCTGAAGGGGACGTAGGAAACATGGCACAGCGACGGCAGCAGGCGCAGCGCATAGGTCAGCTGCACGCGCGCCTGCACGCCAGTGCCGAACACGCAGACGCGCTCGCTGTTGGGTCGCGCCAGCAGTTGCAGGCCGATGCCGCCGGCCGCGCCGGTGCGCGCGGTGGTGATGGCGTTGCCGTCCAGCACGCAGAGCGGGCGGCCCGTGGCGGGGTCGATCAGCAGCACCGTGGCCTGATGCGGCTCGCCGCCCTGGGCGCGGTTGTCCGGCCAGAACCCGGCCGCCTTGAAGCCGAGCAGGTTCTGCTTCGGCACATCGCCGGCCTTGATGCCGAACACGCCGCCGGTGGCCAGTTTCTCGCGGATCAGCGGGAACACGCGGCCTTCGCGGTGGCTGTGCAGCACGAAGGCTTCGCGCACGGCAGCCAGCACATCGTCCGGTTGCAGGGCCGCTTCGACGTCGAATTTGTCGAGCAGCAGGAGTTGGGCCAGATGGGTGTCAGCGGGCATAGCTATAGACCGAGGCGCGCGACACGCCGAGATGTGCCGCGACGGTTTCCATGGCGCGCCGGACCTCCAACAGGCCCGACGCCTTGAGTTCATGCATCAGCGCGCGCCGGTCTTCGGTCTTCAGCGCACGGGGCGTGGTGGCCAGCCGGGCGGCAAAAGTGTCGATACGGGCACGCAGGGCATCGGTGCCGGCGGGGTCGAGTGACTCTTGCGGCCCCTCGACGGCAGTCTGGACGAATTGCCCCATCGCCATCTGCAGGCTGCGGAACAGCGTCAGGTCGACATTCATGCACAGTGCGGCGATATAACGCCCGTTGCTGTCCTTGACGCCCACCGAGGTGCTCTTGGCCTGCCGCCCATCCGCGAACTGGTTCGGATAATTGGCGATGATCTGAGGGTAGTCCGGATCGGTGATGCGGGCCTGGCCCAACTCGGTGGTGGGGTCGCCCACGGCGCGGCCGGACAGGTTGTTGTGGATGGCGAGGATCGACTGCTCGGGCTCGAGCAGGTCGTGGACCACGACCTCGCAGAACGGCGCGAGCGTCTGCCCGAGGCCATCGGCAATCTGCTTGATCTGGTCGAGCAACTGGCGCTGCTCCGGCGTGCGGGTCTTCATGCTGGACATTTTGTCCARCAGTAGATGAAATGTCAAGATACAGGAACTGCCCGCYCACGCCGCGTGCGCATCGCGGCGTGAGCCTTTCAAGACCCCGGCAGGCTAGCGCGTGCCGGCGCTGCAGCAGTAGGCCAGCAGGAAGGTGTGGGTGCCCGGGAGATTGCCCACGATGCGGCGCATGTCCCCGTTCAGCTTGGCCATGGCTGCCGTTACGCGGTCGGGGCCGGGCAGGTTGCCGTTATTGAAGTCATGCACGGCGAKGGCGACGGGTTTCTGGTCCTTGGTCTTGGGCGACGCAAGGCCSCGGTCCTCCTCCGCGAACTTCTCTTCGCGCTGTGCCACGGCGCCGATCTTCCCCTCGCAGTAGCCGTGGGTGCCGGACATGACGTGAATCGTGTGGCCGCTGCCGGTCAGGCCGCTGGCGATGGTATTGAGTGCCGCCGCCACGTCGTCGACGTCGGACGGATCGTGAAATCCCCAGATCTGCACGGCGGTGGGGGTCTTGGCGGTGATGTTGACGAGCGTTGCCATGGTGTTTCTCCTTGGAAAACTTCAGGTYTCTGCAATGGAGGGGGAAGTCAGACTTCCCGCGCGTGGGTCTGCCCCGGCCAGACGCCAGTCATCTCGATGGCGCGACGCCCCGTCAGCCATTGCCCAAGCGGGCTGGGCCAGTTGAAGGCGTAGTGGTCGCTGTTCATGACCCCCTGGAATTTCACGTCCACGCGGATATTCGTCGCGCTAAGCGGGATATTGCTCACGGTCTTGGAAATGCCGCCGCTCAGCGAGAACTCGTCGTGYTGCCGCCCCGCCGGCGAGTCGTAGCCGATCTGGATGTGGGTCACGTAGGTGCACCCGGGCTTGTTGTCGAAGACCACCTCGAAGGCGCCGAGCCGGTTGATCCAGTTCGGRATCAGCAGCGGCCCGTCGAACGAGGCGAAGGTGTAGGCGATCGGAATCGGGGAGGGCGCGAGCTGATCCGACTGGTAAGGCCAGAGATGCTGATCCACGCTCTTGTTCTGGCGGGTGGAGACGAACGAGCCCTTGCCATTGGCGCCGCCCAGCATCTCCTGCACGGCACCGGCGGAGCCGGTCAGCGAGAAGGAAGAGCTGTTGTCCTGGGAACCCACGTTCAGCCCGCTGTGCGCGTAGACGGCGCTGGTGACCACGCCGAATCCCTGCGCAATCTGCCCGTTCGACCCCATGCTGACCGACTGCGCCTGGTCGTACAGCCACTTGTAGGTGTCCGACTTGCCAAGCGTGGTCAGGTCGCTGATGAACGTTTCCGACGCGATGCCGAACTCGGACGCGATCGACCCCACCGACGAGAAATCCCACTTCACCTCGACGCCAGCCGTCACCTTGACGCCGGTATCCGGGTCGGTGGCGGAGCCGTCCAGGTTGACGTTGGATTCGCTGCGCTGCACGTTGCTGGACGACAGCTTCCACTGGTTGGGAATGCCGCGCGTGCTCAGCGTGAGCCCCGGAGTCTCTTCCTTGACCAGCGTGAAATCGCCGGTGTCCGGCGACACAAAGCCCACGGCGCCCGGTTTGATATTGGGCGTCAGGGTCCAGTTACCCCAGTATGCGGGGCGCCCGTTGCGTATCAAGTCCGTGAAAGATCGATTCCAATTCATGGTGTTACCCCTTATTAAGTTGTTGGCATTTTGCGGATGTCGCGATTTCGCTTGGTGACGTATCGCATAACCAGTGTTGATGCCRYGGAGGGGTATTCGCCATTACTCAGAATGCGTATTCGGCGGGYTGGAATCRACGGGAATTCTGATTTGTCTGGAAATCGTCATGAGATCCGCCAGGGTTTGCAGCCCGGTTTTGGCGCGGATGTTTTCCAGATGTTTGCTGACGGTGCGGGGACTGATGCTGAGATGCCTGCCGATTTCCTTGGCCGTCAGGCCCAGGCTCAGTTTCTGCAAGACGTCCTTTTCACGCTGGCTTAATGTGTCCGGCTGAAGAATCGGGATGGGCGCGTGGGTCGCCGTATTGGCGTGCGCGGTGGCAAAGGCAACCAGCTGCGACGTGGAATGAATGTCGAGTTTTGCGGAGATATTGGTGCGGTGCTTGCGGGCCGTGAATTCGGTAACGCCCAGATACCTGGCGATATCACTGGTGCTCATCCCCTTGGCGATCAAGGCGAGCACCTGGGATTCCCGGGTGGTCAACCTTGATGACGACAAGCATGCCCATTATTATTTTTGCGGGCGAATGACGGAGCGTCACCTCGCTACRGTGCAATCAGGTCATCGTAGGTGAAATGAATGAACTGTTTGTGGGAATTATTTAATATCAGAGATAAGGGTGCCTAATATCTCCTCTCGCCCGATAGCGGAAGAGAGGAGAAAGGCACGCTTTTAAGCCGCTTCGGCCACCCGGATTTCGACCAGCAGCTTTTTCAGTTCCGGCACGCAGGAGCCGCAATTGCCGCCGGCCTTCACGCAGGCGGTGATTTCGGCCGGGGTCTTGAGGTCGTGCTTGCGCACGGCGTCGCAGATCGTGTTGCGGCCCACGCCGAAGCAGGAGCACACCGTGGGGCCGGCGTCGGCGCCTTTCTCCATCGGCTGGCCCAGCAGCAGGCCGATGCGGTCGGTGTCTTCCAGCCGCTCTTGTCCGAACAACTGCGACAGCCACGCGCGCGAGGGCAGGTCCGGGCGCGTGGAGACGTACACGCAGGCCTCGATCCGGTCGTTGACCACATAGCCCGCGTGATAGACGCCAGCGGTGCGGTCCTCGTACTCGAGCCAGTCGGCCTCGGGGTCCTGCACGCCCAGCAGCGCGCGGGCCCAGGCGGCGCGGTCGGGGATGGYCTCCCGGCCGGCGAATTCGTAGCGCTGGAACTGCTTGCCCTGGATGCGCGTCCAGTACGTCAGCGCATCGGCGGGCAGGGCGGCGCGGCTCAGCACGAAGCCGTGCCACGAGACGCGGAATTCCTCCACGCGCACCGGCGTGTGCTTGAACTCGGGCTCGCCCGAGACCGGATCGACCGCCGGATTGACCAGCGCGCCCACGCGGGCATCGGAACTGAACTGGCTGTTCCAGTGGATCGGCACGAACACGCTGCCACGCGGAATGCCGCCGCCATGGCGCACGCGGGCCACCATCGCGCCCCAGCGGCTGGTGATGCGTGCCAGCTTGCCTTCGCCCACGCCGCACAGCAGGGCGTCTTGCGGATGCATGTCGACGAAGGGCTCGGGCAGGTGGTCGGAGAGCCGCGCGGCCTTGCCGGTGCGGGTCATGGTGTGCCATTGGTCGCGCACCCGGCCGGTGTTCAGRATCAGCGGGAAGTCGTCGTCGGTGGCGTGGGCCGGCGCGCGCGGCGCGGTCGGCACGAAGCGGGCGCGGCCATCGGGATGGGCGTAGCGGCCGTCGGTGAACAGGCGCTGCGTGCCTTCGGTCAGGTCCGCACGTACGGGCCATTGCACCGGCGCGAGCGCGTCATAGTCGGCCTGGGCCAGCCCGGCCAGCCCGCTGATGTCGAACGCACGCGGTGCGTCGCGCTCGGTGGCGGTGTCGTTGCGCCACGCGCTCAGGCGGGCGTGTTCGTCGAAGATTTCATGCGGACCGGCGTAGTCGAAGCCGGCGAAGCCCATGCGGCGGGCCACGTCGCAGAGGATGTCCCAGTCGGCGCGGGCCTCGCCCGGCGCGGGCAGGAAGGCGCGCTGGCGCGAGATGCGGCGCTCGGTGTTGGTCACCGTGCCGTTCTTCTCGCCCCAGCCCAGCGCCGGCAGCAGGATGTGGGCGGCGTCGTTGGTGTCGGTGTGCGTGACGATGTCCGACGCCACCACCAGTTCGCACTTGGCCAGCGCGCGCCGCGCCTGATCGGCATCGGGCAGGCTCACCACGGGGTTGGTGGCAATGACCCAGACCGCCTTGACCTTGCCTTGCTCGATGGCGTCGAACAGGTCCACGGCCTTGAGGCCGGGCTGGTCGGCCATCGCCGGGGACTGCCAGAAGTCCTGCACGATGTCCCGGTGGACCGGGTTGGCCAGCTCCATATGGGCGGCCAGCATGTTCGCCAGCCCGCCGACTTCGCGCCCGCCCATCGCGTTGGGCTGRCCGGTCAGCGAGAACGGGCCCATGCCGGGGCGGCCAATGCGGCCGGTCAGCAGGTGGCAGTTGATGATGCTGTTGACCTTGTCCGTGCCGGACGAGGACTGGTTCACGCCCATCGAGAACGCGGTAATGACCTGCTCCGTGCTGGCGAACAGGTCGAAGAAGGCTTGCACGTCGGCTGGGTCGAGCTTGCAGGCGCGCGCCACGGCGGCGACGCTGATGTCGTCCGCTTCGGCGGCGGCCAGCGTGGCTTCCAGCCCGGCGGTGTGCGCGGCCACGAAGGCCGTGTCGGTCTTGCCGGCGCGGGCCAGATGGCTCAGCAGGCCGTTGAACAGCCGCACATCGGTGCCCGCGCGCAGCGGCAGGTGCAGGTCGGCCAGTTCACAGGTGGCGGTGCGGCGCGGATCGATCGCCACGATCTTCATCTCGGGCCGGGCTTCCTTGGCGCGCGTGAGCCGCTGGAACAGGATCGGGTGGCACCACGCGGTGTTCGAGCCCACCAGCACGACGAGATCGGCGGTCTCCAGGTCCTCGTAGCTGCACGGCACCAGGTCTTCGCCGAAGGCGCGCTTGTGGCCGGCCACGGCGGATGACATGCAGAGCCGCGAGTTGGTGTCGATATTGGCCGTGCCGATGAACCCCTTCATCAGCTTGTTGGCGATGTAGTAGTCCTCGGTCAGGATCTGGCCGGAGACGTAGAGCGCCACGGCGTCCGGGCCGTGCGCGGCGACGATGTCCGAGAAGCCCTTGGCGACCTTGTCGAGCGCCTCGTCCCAGGAGACGCGGCGCAGCGCGCCATCGGCCTCGCGCAGTTGGGGATGCAGCAGGCGGCCGTCCAGGTCGAGGGTTTCGCCGAGCGCCGAGCCCTTGACGCAGAGCCGGCCGAAGTTGGAGGCATGGTCCGCGTCGCCGCTGACTTCGACCTGGCCGTCCGCGCGCACGGTGGCGCGCACGCCGCAGCCCACGCCGCAATAGGGGCAGGTGGTGGCGGTTGTGGTGGTGGCGGTGGAGGAAACCACCGCAATATCGGACAGGTTCACAGCGATGTCTCTCTTTCGGTGGATGCCAGCCGGCAACGCCGGTGGCAACCCAGCCGGTAAATCAGGCGGCCAGGGCCTCGCACTGGGTCTTGCCGAACAGCAGGCGCTGGCGCAGGGCGCCAACCGGCTTGCCGCTCTGGATCAGGTCGAAGTACCACGGGCCGTCCTGCACGTCGCCGTATAGCACCGCGCCCACGAGCCGGCCGTCCTGCAGCACCAGCCGCTTGTAGACGCCGCGCCGGGGATCGCGCAGGACCAGATCCTCGCTGCCATCGGCGCCAATGAAATCGCCGGCCGAGTACAGGTCCACGCCGGTGACCTTGAGCTTGGTCGCCGTGGCCTGCTGCACGTAGCGGCGATGCCCGGCGCCGGCCAGGTGGGCCGCGCAGACGCGCGCCTGGTCCCAGATCGGCGCCACCAGCCCGAAGGTGGCCTGGCGATGCTGCACGCACTCGCCCACGGCGTAGATGCGCGGGTCGAAGGTCTGGAGCGTGTCGTCCACGACGATGGCGCGCTCGCAGCGCAGGCCGGCGCCGGCCGCCAGTTCGATATTGGGGCGCACGCCGGCGGTCATCACCACCAGGTCCGCCGGGATCTGGCTGCCGTCCTTGAACAGCACGCCGGTCACGCGGGTATCGCCCAGAATGCCGGCGGTCTGCGCGCCGAGCAGGAAGCGCAGGCCCTTGCGCTCCAGCGCCAGCTTCAGCAGCGCGGCGGCGGGTTTGTCGAGCTGGCGCTCCATCAGGCTGTCGGCGAGGTGGACCACGGTCACGTCCATGCCCTGGCGCAGCAGGCCGTTGGCGGCCTCGAGCCCGAGCAGGCCGCCGCCGATCACCACCGCGTGACGATGGTTGCGCGCGGCGTGGAGCATGGTTTCCACGTCCTGGATGTCGCGGAAGGCGATCACCCCGTCGAGCGTATGGCCCGGCACCGGCAGGATGAACGGCTTGGAGCCCGTGGCCAGCAGCAGGCGGTCGTAACGCACCTCCCGGCCGGAGGCCGAGCGCACCGTGCGGCGGGGGCGGTCGATGGCCTCYACGGGGTCGCCCGCCAGCAGCTCGATGCCATGCGCGGCATACCACTCGCGCGTGTTGAGCATGATGTCGTCGACGGTCTTCTCGCCGGCGAGCACCGGCGAGAGCAGGATGCGGTTGTAGTTGCCGTGCGGCTCGGCGCCGAACACCGTGATGTCATACAGGTCCGGCGCCAGCTTCAGCAGTTCCTCGACCGTGCGCATGCCGGCCATGCCGTTGCCGACGACAACCAGTCGGGGTTTGGCGTGGGGGGTGGCGGTGGGCGTCATGGGCGTCTCAGGTGGCTTGGGCGTGGGCGAGGGGCAATGCAGGAGGCGGGAGGCGGCTCAGGCCGCCATTTCTTCCTCGGTCTGGCGCGCGACTTCGCTGGCGGCTACCCAGACCTTGCCGTCGTACACCCGGGCCGCGTAGGCCGCCACCGAGTGCTCGGGGGCTTCCAGGCATTCGCCGGTACGCAGGTCGAAATGATGCTTGTAGATCGGCGAGGCCACCACGACGCGCTCGCCCAGGCTGCCCACCAGCCCGCGCGAGAGCACCGACGCCTGCGAGTTCGGATCGAAATTGTCGATGGCGAAGACCTCCTCGCCCCGGCCGATACGGAACACGGCCACCTGCTGGCCATCGACCAGTGCGCAGACACCAGTATTGGGCACGATGTCGCGCAAGGTGCAAATCGCGGTCCAGGTTTCCGGATGATGGGAATGATGCATCACGTTCTCCTTTTATCAGGCTGCTTTTGCGGGCACGGCAACCACGGGGATGTGGCTCAGGCGTGAACGCTGCAAGTTCCGTTCCTCGGGCGTGGCCGGGCGGACCTGGCCGCGCTCTTCCAGGAAGACGAGGTTGTCGTCGCGCAGGTCGCTGTTGACGAAGTGGCGGAAGCGCTTGCGGGTCTCGGGGTCCGTGACGGCCTTCTTCCACTCGTCCTCGTAGGTGTCCACCACGTGCTGCATCTCGGCTTCGAGTTCGGCGCCCACGCCCAGCTTGTCGTCGATCACCACCGACTTCAGGTAGTCCAGGCCGCCTTCGAGGTTGTCGCGCCAGGTGCTGGTGCGTTGCAGGCGGTCTGCCGTGCGGATGTAGAACATCAGGAAGCGGTCGATGTAGCGGATCAGCGTGTCGTGGTCCAGGTCGCCGGCCAGCAGTTCGGCGTGGCGCGGCTTCATGCCGCCGTTGCCGCAGACGTAGAGGTTCCAGCCGCGTTCCGTGGCGATAATGCCCACGTCCTTGCCCTGCGCCTCGGCACATTCGCGGGTGCAGCCGGACACGCCGAACTTGATCTTGTGCGGGGCGCGCAGGCCCTTGTAGCGGTTCTCGATCTCGATGGCGAGGCCGACCGAGTCATCCACGCCATAGCGGCACCACGTGGAGCCCACGCAGGACTTCACCGTGCGCAGCGACTTGCCGTACGCATGGCCCGACTCGAAACCGGCCGCGATCAGTTCCTCCCAGATCATCGGCAGTTCTTCCAGCCGCGCGCCGAACATGTCCACGCGCGCGCCGCCGGTGATCTTGGTGTAGAGGCCGTACTTCTTGGCCACCTGGCCGACCGCGATCAGGCCGTCGGGCGTCACTTCGCCGCCCGGCATGCGCGGCACCACGGAGTAGGTGCCGTCCTTCTGGATGTTGGCCAGGAAGTAGTCGTTGGAGTCCTGCAGGCTGGCGTGCTCTTCCTTGAGCACGAAGTCGTTCCAGCACGAGGCCAGGATGTTGGCGACGGTGGGCTTGCAGATGTCGCAGCCCAGGCCCTTGCCGTGCGCGGCCAGCAGGTCCTCGAAGGACTTGAAGTTGCCCACGCGCACGAGGTGGTACAGCTCCTGGCGGGAGTAGGGGAAGTGCTCGCAGACATGGTTGTTGACGGCCATGCCCTGCTTCTTCATTTCGGCCTTCATGATCTGCGTGACCAGCGGCACGCAGCCGCCGCACGCCGTGCCGGCCTTGGTGCAGGTCTTCAGCGCGCCGATGCTGGTGGCGCCATCGCCCACGGCGGCGCAGATCTGGCCCTTGCTGACGTTGTTGCACGAGCAGATCTGGGCGGTGTCCGGCAGCGCGTCGGCGCCCAGCGCCGGCTTGGCCTGGCCGTCCGAGGACGGCAGGATCAGGAATTCGGGCGACTCGGGCAGCTCGATGCGGTTCAGCATCATCTGCAGCAGGGTGCCGTATTCCTCCGCATCGCCGATCAGCACGCCGCCGAGCAGGTACTTGCCGCAGTCGGACACCACCAGCTTCTTGTAGATCTGCTTGCGCTCGTCGATGAACTGGTACGAGCGGCTGCCCGGCACGTTGCCGTGCGGGTCGCCGATGCTGGCCACGTCCACGCCCATCAGCTTGAGCTTGGTGCTCATGTCGGCGCCGGCGAACTCGGCGGCCTCGCCGCGCAGGTGGCGGGCGGCCACGCGGGCCATGTCGTAGCCGGGGGCCACCAGGCCGTAGATCTTGCCTTGCCACAGCGCGCACTCGCCAATCGCGTAGACGTGCGGGTCGGAGGTCAGGCAGTTGTTGTCGACGGCGATGCCGCCGCGCTCGCCCACGGCCAGGCCGCTCTCGCGCGCCAGTTCGTCACGCGGGCGGATGCCGGCCGAGAACACGATCATGTCGGTGTCCAGGTGCGTGCCGTCGGCAAAGTTCATGCGATGGGTGCCTTCCACGCCATCGACGATTTCCTTGGTGTTCTTGCCGGTGTGCGCCTTGACGCCCAGCTCCTCGATCTTCTGGCGCAGCATGCGGCCGCCGCTTTCGTCCACCTGCACGGCCATCAGGCGCGGGGCGACCTCCACCACGTGGGTCTCCAGGCCCATGTCGCGCAGCGCCTTGGCGCATTCCAGCCCGAGCAGGCCGCCGCCGATGACCACGCCGGTCTTGGCCCGGTTGCCGCATTCGCGCATCGCTTCCAGGTCTTCGATGGTGCGATAGACGAAGGTGTCCTTGCGGTCCTTGCCCGGCAGCGGCGGTACGAAGGGGTAGGAGCCGGTGGCGAGCACCAGCTTGTCGTAGGCCAGCGTTTCGCCGGTGGAGGTGGTGACGGTCTTCGCGGCGGTGTCGATGGCCGCCGCCTTGGCGTTCAGGCGCAGCAGCATGTTGTTGTGCTGCTCGAAGAAGCCGGCCGGCACCAGCGAGAGGTCTTCGGCGGATTTGCCGGCGAAGAATTCGGAGAGGTGGACGCGGTCGTACGCGGGGCGCGGCTCCTCGCACAGCACCGTCACTTCGAGGTCCTGCGCGCCGGCATCCGCCAGGCATTCCAGGAACTTGTGGCCGACCATGCCGTGCCCGACGATGATGATTTTCATGATGCTTTCCTTGTCCGGGGTTCTTCGTATGCGAATTCAGTTGGCCAGCGCGCTGTCGTACAGGGCCTGCTCCTGGGCCTTGTGCTCGGCGCTGAAGCGCACGGCGATGGCGCACACGGCGGCGATCGTGGCGGCCACGCCGAGGTAGGTCAGGGTCTGCTGCAGGTCGCCCAGGCCCTTCATCAGAAAGCCGGCTGCCACCGCGCCCACGTTGCCGCCGGCGCCGATGATGCCGGCCACGCCGCCCAGCGCCTTGCGATCGATAAACGGCACCAGCGCGTACGTGGCGCCGCAGGCCATGTGGGTGAACAGGCCGAAGATCAGCATGGCCACCACGGCCAGCGTGACGCTGGATGCCTGCGCGAACCACAGCAGGCCCAGCCCTTCGCCGAGGATGAAGACGAACAGCACCATCGAGCGGGCGTCCAGGCCGCGGCGGCGGGCGAAGCGGTCCGACACATAGCCGCCCAGCGCCCGGGCGAACAGCGCCAGCAGGCCGAAGCTCGCSGCRGCCATGCCGGCGGCCGACAGCGACAGGCCGAAGTGGTCCACGTAGAAGGTGGCGGCCACGTTGTGGATGAAGATCTCCACGCCGAAGCAGGCGCCGTAGGTGATGAACAGCAGCCAGACGCGGTAGTTGGCGCTGGCCGCCTTGAAGCTGGCCCAGCCGCCGCCGCCTTTTCCACCTTTAGCGCCGCTGACCGCCACGCCGCGTGCGCGCAGGTCCGAGTAGTTGCCTTCCGGGCAGTCCTGCGTGAACTTCCAGTACACGACGGCCATGATCAGCATCAGCACGCCGGGCACCACCAGCGCCAGGCGCCAGCCGAGCGTGTGGTCCACGCCAATCATCAGGATCGCGCCCAGCAGCAGCGGCATGGCCGCCTGCGCCGCGCCGCCGCCGGCATTGCCCCAGCCGGCCGAGGCCGCGTTGGCCGTGCCCACCACGTTTGGCGCGAACATCACCGAGGTGTGGTACTGCGTGATGACGAAGCTCGCGCCCACMGCGCCGATCAGCAGGCGGAAGAACAGGAAGGTCTCGTAGTTCTGCGCCAGCGCCACGCCGAGCACCGGCAGCGCGCCGATGGCCAGCAGGCCGGTGTAGGTCTTGCGCGGGCCGAAGCGGTCGCACAGCGGGCCGATGATCAGGCGCACGATGATGGTCACCGCCACGGCGGCGATATTGATATTGGCGATCTGGCCCGGCGTGAGGCCGAACTCGCCCTTGAGCACCGGCATCAGCGGTGCGCAGGCAAACCACGCGAAGAAGCAGACGAAGAACGCCATCCAGGTCAGGTGGAAGGCGCGCATCTGCGGAGTCTTGAGACTCAGCAGGTCGATCCGGGTGGCTTTACCGTTCATGCTTGGGCTCCAAAAACAAATGGCGTCCCGAGAGGCTGGCAAGAAGCCAGTTCTGGGGACGCCGTTGTCCTGACGCTCGGCTACCTGAAATAGCCGGCGTTTGATGTGGGGTGGGCAGGTCGCCGTTGACCGGCCCGTGCTCTTTATCGCAAGCGGTGTGCCAGCCGGGATTGGGACGTATCAGGCGCGTGGAAAGCCGGTTTTCGGACGAAAAGCGGCGATTGATGCACGTTTATGCATCATGGTGCGGCGCCAGCATGGGGCGTGGGCACGGGGATGGTGCAGTGCAATGATTCCGCACGGTGCGCGCGGGGAGGGCGCAASCGGGAGTGGGGAAGGCGGTCAGCCCCCGTTGCGGGTGTCTGGCGTGACGGCGTAGGGGGAGAGCAACTGCATGTCGTTCGGCGCGACCTGGGCCCCCGATTCATCGATCAGTGCGGCGCGGATCTTGAGGCCGGACAGCTTCGAGCGAACCTCCGCCGGCCCCTGGCCGCTGGGCGCGAGGTGATCGTCGCCCCATTGCATCAGGCCGACCAGCACCGGCAGCAGGTCCACGGCGGCGCGCGTCGGGTGGTACTGGAAGCGTTCGCGCTCGCCCGGTTCCTTATAGCTGACCCGGCGCAGCAGGCCGGCTTCAGTCAGGGTCTTGAGCCGCGCGGACAGCACGGCCGGCGAGCACTGCAGGCGCTGGAGGAAATCGTCGAACCGTCGCACCCCGGAAAACACATCGCGCAAGATAAGCATCGTCCACTTTTCCCCGATYAGGGAAAGGGTGGCGGCGATGGAGCAAGGCAGCAGGGCGGGATGGGTAGGCTCGGTCATGGTGAATCCAGCATAGCACCCTAACTACGTTTGCAAAAGTCAGGGTATCGCCTATACTCCTGGCTACATAAAACGTAGTCAGGAGCGCGTCATGAAGTGGATGAACGAGCAGCGCGACGCGCAAGCAACCATCAGTGAAGAAAGCTGGACCGTGCGGGGTGGTGTGCAGGTCACGCTGCGCACCGCCCGGGCGTCCGATCACGGGCGTCTGCGCACGTTTGTGGATGGTTTGTCGCGCGAAAGCCGCTATTACCGCTTCCTGACCGGCGGCCCGGTGGCGAATGAGACGCTCGCGCAGTTCGTGAGTCGCCAGAACCATGATGTGGCGCTGGTCGTCACCTTCGGCGAGGTCATCGTCGCCAATGCCGAATATGTGGTGAATGAAGAGGGGCAGGCCGAACTGGCCGTGGTGGTGGCGGACAACTGGCAGGGCCAGGGACTGGGCCGGCGCCTGATCCAGCGGCTCCAGCAGCTGGCCCGCGCCGCCAGCCTGCGCGGCATGCGGGGCGACGTACTCAGCGAAAACCGCCGCATGCTGGCCATCATGCGCGATTGCGGCTTTGCCACGCGGCGCAATCCCGAGGACAGCCTGCTCCACGAAGTGACTCTGACGCTGGCCGAACCGCGCAAGGCCCCGGCCCCTTCGGCCGAATGGCTCCCGCGCGACTGGTTCGCCGCTAACTAAGTCAGGTGGTAAGTCAGATCGGCGCCTGGCGCCGGGAGGTCGCGGTACAGCCGATCGACGCCACGATAATCGCGGCAATCGCCACCCACTGGAGCGGCGTGAGCTGCTCATGCAGGAAGGCCAGCCCGGCCAGCGCGCCCATGGCCGGCTCCATGCTGAGCAGGATGCCGAAGGTGCGGCGCGGCAGGCGTTTCAGCGCCACCATCTCCAGCGAATAGGGAATCGCGCTCGACAGCAGCCCCACGGCCAGCCCGGCCAGCAGCAGCGACGGGCTGAACATCGTCGTCCCCGCATGGGCCAGTCCGAACGGCAGCGTCACCAGCGCGGCCATGGTCAGCCCGAGCGAGGTGGCCTGGCCGCCATGCGCATTGCCCGCCATCTGCCCGAATACGATATAGAGCGCCCAGCCTACCCCGGCTGCGAGCGCATAGCCGATGCCCACCGGGTCCAGGTGGGTCGCGGTCGCCCCGACCGGCAGCAGCAACAGCAGGCCCGTCACGGCACAGCCGATCCAGAGAAAGTCGATCGCCCGGCGCGAGGACAGCACGGCCACGGTCAGCGGCCCGGTGAATTCGATGGCGATGGCCAGCCCCAGCGGCACCGTGCGCAGGGACATGTAGAACAGCAGGTTCGTGGCGCCCAGCGCGGCGCCGTATAGCGCGATGGCGCGGGCATTGGCGCGCGTGAGCGGAAAACGCCACGGCCGCCAGACGCAGAGCAGGATCAGGGCCGAGAATCCTACCCGCAGCGCCGTGGTGCCCTGGGCGCCCAGGACGCCGAACAGGCTCTTGGCGAACGATGTGCCCACGCACAGCGAGGCCATGGAGCCGATCAGGGCCAGCACGGCCAGCAGTGTCTGACTTTGTTTGAGGCGGGTAAGCGGCAATTCGGGTCCTGGAACAGTGTGGTGCCGGGCGCCGCGCGACGCCCGCCGGCATGGCCGGAGCCGCATCATGCCCGAGCCGGTTGTGGCCCGCCATGCACAGATGGGCGCAGCCGGCGCTGTACAGTTTTGCGCGCGGCAACATTTTGCGGTCCAGCCGCGCGGGTTCTATGGTGGAAGGGCAACTTTCATGGAGCCATCGATGGATGCGACCGCACCCCCCCGTCATGTCGTGATCACCGGCGCCGCCGGCGCGCTGGGCCGCGCCGTGGCCAGCCGTTTCGCCGCCGAGGGCGCCCGGCTGGCCTTGATCGACCGTGACCTGCAGCACCTGCAAACCGTGTTTGCCCATCCGGAGCCCGGGCAGCACGGCATGCTGCTCCACGCGGCCGACGTCACGTCCGACACGGCCATGGCGCCGGTGGCGGCGGCCATCCTCGATGCCTTCGGCGCGGTCGACGTGCTGGTCCACGTGGCCGGTGGCTTCGAAATGGGCGAGCCCACCCACACGCTGAGCCGGGAATCCTGGCTGCGGATGATGGATCTGAACGCGTGGTCCTTCGTCGCCGTGACCGGCCATTTCATTCCGGCGATGATGTTCCAGCGCAGCGGCAAGGTCGTGGCCGTCTCGGCGCGCGGCGCCACGGCCGGCGCGGCCACGATGGGGGCCTACAGCGCGTCCAAGAGCGCCCTGCAGCGGCTGGTGGAAAGCCTCTCGCGCGAGGTGCGCGCGGCGGGCATCAACGTCAACAGCATCGCCCCGGGCATCCTGGACACGCCGGCCAACCGCAATGCCATGCCGGCGGCGGAGCATACGCTCTGGGTGTCTACTGGCGCGGCAGCGCGTGCGGTWGCGTTCCTGGCCTCCGATGGCGCTCAGGCGATCCACGGGCAGCATCTTGTGCTGGATGGGCTGAGCTAGGGATGAAGAACACCCCCGCCACCCCCGCCACCTCCATATGGCTGGCGCTTGCGTTCTGGCTCCTGCCTGGCCTGTCCCTCCTGCTGGGCGGCTGTGCGAGCCGGCCAGTCAATCCGCCGATCGCCCAGGCAGACCAGAATGCCGGCTATCGATTCTTTACGCGGCCCCAGTTCGCGGCCAGCAAGGAAAACCTCGTCATCCTGGCCTTTTCGGGCGGGGGGACCCGCGCGGCGGCCTTTTCGTATGGCGTCCTGGAGTTCCTGCGCAACACGGAAGTCGTCGGGCCGCGCGGCAAGTCGCGCCTGCTCGATCATGTGAGCGTGGTGACCGGGGTGTCGGGCGGCAGCTTTACGGCGCTGGCCTATGGGCTCTACGGCGAAAAGCTGTTCGATGACTACGAGCAGCGTTTCCTCAAGCGCGATGTGCAAGGCACGATCACGCGCCGGACYTTCAATCCGGCCTACTGGCCATCCCTGTGGTCGAGCGGATGGGGCCGCTCGGAACTGGCGGCGGACCTCTACGATGAAATCCTGTTCAACGGGGCGACGTTCGGCGACCTCAACCGGGGGCAGGGCCCCTTTATCGTGGCCTCGGCCACCGATATCACCACGGGCGCGCGCCTGCCCTTTACGCAGGCCACGTTCGATGTGCTGTGTTCGGACCTCAACGCCGTGCGGCTGTCGCGGGCGGCGGCGGCCTCGTCCGCCGTGCCGGTGGTGCTCACGCCGATCACCCTGAACAACTACGGCGGCAATTGCCACTACACGCCGCCGGACTGGATCCAGCCGTTTATCCATGACAGCGAGCCGCCCCGGCCCGCCGCGCGCGCCAGTCGCCATATCAAGGAAGAGGCGGAGTTTGGCGACAGCATCAACCGACCCTATCTCCATGTGGTGGATGGCGGCGTGTCCGACAACCTCGGCATGCGCAGCGTGCTGGATACCCTGGAACTGATGGAAGCGCTGCATCTGGTCGGCCTCCAGACGCCGCTCGATCAGGTGCGCCACATCGTGGTCTTTGTCGTCAATTCGCTTTCCGTGCCCAAGACGGAATGGGACAAGTCCGAATCTCCGCCGGGCATGATCGAAATCCTGGTGAAAGCTGCCGGCGTGCCGATCGACCACTATTCCTATGAGGCGACCGAACTGCTGAAGGACAGTCAGGCGCGCTGGCGGGCCATGGRCGAGGTGCGCCGCTCGGCGGCGTTCGCTGCGAACAAGGATGCGGGGGTCGCCCGTGCGCTACGCACGCCAGACGCGACGATCTACGCCATCGACGTGTCGTTCGCCCGGCTGGAGGRCAAGGAGGAACTGGCCTACCTCAATGAACTTCCCACATCGTTCTCCCTGCCGCCCGAGGCCGTCGACCGCCTGCGTGCGGCGGCCGGGAAAATCATCATGACCTCGCCGGACTTCCAGCGGCTGCTGAAGGATGCCGGCGCGACCATCGTCGCCGATCCGAAAAAGGCCGACGCTGCAGCGGCCACGGGGCGATAGGGGACGCCTTCAGGGGAAGCCTTCCGGGGAAGCCCTCAGCGCCGGGCCAGCCGTGCCAGCGGCAGCGTCTCCAGCCGCTCCAGCACCACGGTGCGCATGGCCGGCGGCGTGGGCAGGGTGTCGAGCAGGGCCGGCCAGCGCTCGCGGGCCAGGCTGACGGCGTCCTTCACGGCCGCCAGCGCGATGCGCTCGGCGATCTTGGCCTCGCGGGCGAAGTCGCGGTAGGTCTCCAGGGTTTGCTTGCGCTGCAGGCCGTCGATGGCCACGTTCTGGCCGAAGGCCGCGAAGCCGGACAGCGCCGCCACGCTGACGATGTCATAGGCGGGCGACAGCTCGGGCATGGTCCCGTTCCGATACAGAAAAGAGAAGTTCTTGAGATGGGCGTCGCTGTTGCCGATCAGCGTGTTCACGGCCTGCCGCATGAAGAACTGCCGCACGTCCTCGATGCCGCGCACGCTGAGCCGCTCCAGCAGGCGGACGATGGCCACGTAGGCGTCGTTGCCGGCGTACTTGCGCGAGGGCATACGCGTCAGCACCTGGCAGCCGTCTTCCGCATGCACGCGCCCGCCGGGTTCGCGGTCGAAACGGTCCACGGCCAGGAAGTGCAGGTCGGCGCCGAGCGCTTCGGCCAGGCCGGGTACGTCGATGGTCGCCAGCGGCTGCGGTTTGCACGGCGCCACGGCCACGCCGGCCGCCTGCGCCAGCTGCATCGACACATATTCGTTAAAGATCTGGCTGTCGTCGTTGCGGGCCGGCAGCTTGGCGATCAGGTCCGACAGCCGCCCGTGGGTGGGCATGGTGTAACGCTTGCCGGCGTGCGCGGTGGACAGCGCGAGCTTGTTCTGCACGCCGGACACCGATGCCGCGCCCTCGGTGGCGCCTTCCACCACGGCGATTTCCAGGTTGTCCGCGCCGCCGGTCACGCCCACGGTGCGCACGGTGTCAGGCAGGGCGTCAATGTCCGCCGGGCGGACGATCAGCGCGCCGGGCAGGTCTTCGCCGGCTGCGGCCAGCACGCCGAAGTCGTCGCGGTCGTCCGGATGGTGCCGCGTGGCTTCCAGCCGCCGGCGCAGCTCGCCCTCAGGCAGCAGGCCGGCAAAGTAAGGCGGCAGCTCGCCATGGGTGTTGTAGAGCGCGGGATGGAACGGGTTGGCGAGGATCGTGGCGGTCAGCGCCTCGTTGCCCGGAATCGTCAGCGAGAGGCTCAGCGTCGGCCGTCCGGCATCGCCCCGGAAGGCTTCGCCCGGCACGAAGCGCGTGGTGCGGCCGGCCTCGCAAAGATAGCCGCACAGCATGTTGTGCAGGTGGACGGTGAGATAGCGCGGGCGCAGGCCGTCAGGCATCGGCGTCTCCGAGCAGCAGGTCGACCGAGGTGGGCGCGGCGCGGTCCGGGCCGGTGGCCTTGCCGCTCACGGTGCGCTGGACTTCGGCCAGATGCTCGCGCGGTACGAGGACCCACTCGGCGTCGAGGGCGGTGGCGATGGCCTCAAGTGTTGATCCGCGCACATCCTGCTTGCCGCTCAGGGCCACCGACAGGTTGGGCGCCGCCATGCCGATCAGACGGCCGACAGCGCCGAGCGAGAGGCCGCGCGCCTTGCGAAGCTGGCCCAACTGGGCGGCGAAGGAGGACATAGGTCAAACCGAGGGTGGTGTTATGTCATAGCATAGCAGTCGTCCAAAAATTATGCTATTTCATCATTTATCGATCCTTATTATGGATTGACATAACATCCACCTCCGAGCCCAGCGGCGGGGCGATGTGCTCCAGCGGGCGCCGCTCCGCATCCACGCCGAACCGCAGCGCCAGCAATCCCGCCACGATCACMAGCGCCGCGCCAATGGCGTACCCCACGGCCACCGCCCCCCGGCTGCCGGTCTCGATCAGCATGCCGAACAGCACCGGGGCGATAAACCCGCCCGTGCCAGTGCCCACCGCGTAGAAGATGGAGATGGCCAGCGCGCGCATTTCGAGCGGAAAGACTTCGCTCGCCGTCAGGTAGGCCGAGCTGGCCGCCGCCGAGGCCAGGAAGAACACCGCCGACCAGCACAGCGCCTGCGCGCGCGCGTCCAGCCAGCCTTCCATGAACGCCCAGCCTGTGGCGGCGAGGCCGATGCCGGACAGCACATAGGTCACCGCGATCATCTTGCGGCGGCCCACGCGGTCGAACAGCGGCCCCAGGATCAGCGGGCCGAGCGCATTGCCGATGGCGAACGGGAAGATATAGAGCGCCACGCGTTCCTCCGCCACGCCGTAGAAGCGCGTGAGCACCAGCGCGTAGGTGAAGAAAATGGCGTTGTAGAAGAAGGCCTGCGCCACCATCAGCGCGAAGGTGACCACACTGCGCGTGCGGTAGCGCCGCACCAGCAGCCCTACGATCTCGCGCACGGTCGGCACGGGCCGGCCCGCGTAGGCCACGTGCGCGGCGGGGTCCGGCGGCGGCAGCGGGCCGTGGCGCGCGGCCACCTCGGCCTCGATGCCGGCAATCACCCGCTCCGCCTCCGCGCGGTGGCCGTGCGTGGCCAGCCAGCGCGGGCTTTCGGGTACGTGGCGCCGGATCAGGACGATGGCCACCGCCAGCACCGCGCCCAGCGCGAAACAGGCGCGCCAGCCCCAGAYCGGGCCGAGCACGCGCGGATCGAGCACCACCAGGCTCAGYCCCGCACCCAGCGCCGCACCGAGCCAGAAGCTGCCGTTGATGGCAAGGTTGACRCGCCCCCGCACGCGCGCCGGGATCAGTTCGTCGATGGCGGAATTGATGGCCGCGTATTCGCCGCCAATGCCGAGCCCGGTCAGGAAGCGGCACAGCGCGAAGAACGCGAAGTTCGGCGAGAACGCCGTCAGCAGCGTCGCCGTCATGTAGACGAACAGCGTGGCGAGGAACAGGCGCTTGCGGCCCAGGCGGTCGGCCATGCGGCCGAAGACGAGCGCCCCGGTGACGGCCCCTAATATATATAGGGACCCGGTCCAGCCGACCTGCGAGGCGGAGAGCCCGAGCGTGTCGGGCCGCTCCAGCACGGCGCCCACGGAGCCGACGAGGGTGACCTCCAGCCCGTCGAGCACCCAGGCAATGCCGAGGGCGAGAGCCACGCGCCAGTGCCAGGCGGACCAGGGCAGGCGGTCGAGGCGCGCGGGGATGTCAGACTGCCAGCCGGCGATAAGCGTCTCCGATGGCTATCGACCGGCGGCATCCCATTGATGCCGCCAGCGGTCAGCGGTCAGGTCAGTGCGAAAGGTTCAGCATTCCCGGCCGACGGCTTTCAGCATCGAGCGGCCATGGGCAGTGATTTGAGGGCAAGGCCGTCGGCCTTGTTCGGCTTGCAGGGTAACGAGTTCGCGGGCGACGAGTGCATCGAGGTCGACGGGATCGATCTCGCGTGCGTCCGCAGTATCSGAGCGGGTATGGGGGCCGTTGCCGATCAGCATCAGCGTGGCCAGTTCGTGTGGGCTCAGCACGGTGTTCTCCTTGGCGAGAGGGGAGCGGTTGCTGGGGACTCGGGGGTCGCCTGGCAGTAGCGGCCTCCGTTAGGGATTGTGGACTATCGCGGCCCGGCTTTCACGCTGCAACGCATCGTGATCGGAGGTCGACAGTTTGCGACAGTCATTGCTTTGACGAGCCCCATCGGGGTGGGTTCCACACCGATACAAAGCCGATACATCCCCACCGTGCCGTGTTACACGCCCATCGCCACACCGTCGCTGCGCGGATCGTGCGCGCCCGCCAGCGCGCCGTCTTCGCCGATGGCAATCACGCCCGGATGCCCCGCCAGCGGGCTCTGCGGCGAAATGACGCTGACTTCATGGCCACGGCGTGCCAGGGCCGTGATCACGTCCGTGCCAGCGTCGGCTTCCAGCTTCAGGCTGTCGGCGGCATCGGAGAAGGTGCGGCCGAGCAGGAAGCGGGGCCGTGCCAGCGCCGTGAGCGGGTCCATGCCGTAGTCGATCAGCCGCGTGAGCACGGCGGCCAGCGTCTGCGGCTGGCCGTCGGCGCCCTGCGTGCCGTACAGCAGGCGCGGCTTCCCGTCCTTGAGATACATGCCCGGATTCAGCGTATGGAACGGACGCTTGCCCGGTTGAATCGCGTTGTGATGGGTGGGATCGACGCTGAACGCCGCGCCCCGGTTGTGCCACAGGATGCCGGTATCGCCGGCCATCACGCCGCTGCCCCAGTCGAAATACACGGTCTGGAGCACGCTCACGCAGCGGCCCTCGCGGTCCACTGCGCTCAGGAAGACGGTGTCGCCGTGCTGGTAGACGTGCGGCCAGTCGAGCGCGCGCGCCGGGTCGATGCGCGCGGCCATGGCGTCCAGGCGCGCGGGGGCGAGCATCGCTTCGGCCGGTACGTCGACGAACTCGGGGTCGGCCACGTAGCGGTTGCGCTCGATGAACGCCTCCTTCACGGCCTCCACCAGCAGGTGGTAGTAGTCCGCGCTGCCCTCGGCGATGCCGGTGAGGTCGAATCGATCGAGGATGGCGAGGATCTGGAGCGTGGTCACGCCCTGCGTGGGCGGCGGCAGGCTCAGCAGCTCGCCGCCACGATAGGGCACGCGCAGCGGCAGCGCGTCGCGCGCGGCGGTGCGCGCCAGGTCCGCCATGCGCAACGGCGAGCCCACGGCGCGCAGGCCGGCGACGATGCGCTCGGCCAGCTCGCCTTCATAGAACTCGCGCGCGCCATGGCCGGCGATGCGTTCGAGGCTGCGGCCCAGCGCCTGCTGGCGCAATGTCGTGCCGATGGCCGGGATTGCACCATCGGGCATGAAGGTCTGTGCGAAGCCGGGCCAGTTGCCCAGCTCATCGGCCCGGAAGTTCTGCCAGAAATGTTGCGATGGCGTGACCGGGAAGCCCTCGTGCGCGTAGGCGATGGCGCGGCGGAACAGCGCGGACCAGTCCTGCCGGCCGCCCCAGGTGTCGCGGCTGATGGTGAAGGCGCGGTCCCAGGTATCGACCGTGGCGGCGGTGGTCAGCGTGGCGCCCGGGCCGCGCGTGGGAATCGACTCGCCAAACGCCGGCAGCGCCTGCGCGGCCTGGCCGATGCCGGACAGCGTGCGCACGTTGCCCGCGCGGTCGCTGATGAGCCAGAAGGCGTCGCCGCCCAGCCCCGTGAAGTGCGGATAGGTGACGGCCAGCGTGGCGCCGATGGCGATGGCGGCTTCGATGGCGGTGCCGCCATCGCGCAGGATCTCGAGACCCGCCTCGCTGGCGAGCGCATGCGGGCTGGTGACCATGCCCTCGCGGGAATGGGCGAGATTGGGGGCGAGGGCGGGGGTATGCGGGTTTGGCGTCATCGTGGGTTCAATGTCCTCCCAGATAGGCCTGCACCAGCGCCGGGTCGCGCGCGAGTTCGTCGGCCGGGCCGCTGGCCACGACGCGGCCTTCCTCCAGCACATAGGCGCGGTCCGCCAGCGACAGCGCGAGCGCGGCCATCTGGTCGACCAGCAGGATGGTGATGGACGCCTCGCGCAGCGTATCGAGCGAGGCGAACAGCTCGTCGATGACCTTCGGCGCGAGGCCGAGCGACGGTTCGTCGAGCAGCAGCACGGTCGGCTGCGACATCAGCCCGCGCGCCACGGCCAGCATCTGCTGTTCGCCGCCGGAAAGCAGGCCGGCGCGCTGGTGCTGGCGCTCGCGCAGGCGCGGGAAGCGGGCGAACATCGATTCCACGCGGCGCATCATCTCCACGCGCGGGAGCGGGCCGGACGGGAAGGCGCCAAGGCGGAGGTTGTCGAGCACGGACAGCTCCGGGAACACCTGCCGGCCTTCCGGCACGAGTACCACGCCCATCGCGGCGATGCGCGCGGCGTCGAGCCGGGCGAGGTCGGTCCCGTCGAACGTGATGCCGCCTTGCACCGGGCGATGCAGGCCCGCCAGCGCACGCATCAGCGTGGACTTGCCGGCGCCGTTGGCGCCCAGTAGCGCGACCATGTCGCCCTCCCGCACTTGCAGGTCCACATCGTGCAGGACCGGCGCGGCGCCATAGCCGGCGCGCAGCGCGCTCACGCCCAGCACTTCCGGCAGCGGCGCGCCACCCACCGGCTGGCTGGCCGAGGGTTTGCGAGCCGGCGCGTTGGCGGCGTCGCCCAGATAGGCGCGGCGCACGGCTGGATCGGTGCGGATCGCCTCGGGCGTGCCCACGGCCAGGCGCTGGCCGGCATCGATCACGACGATGCCATCGGAGACATCCATCACGAGCGACATGTCGTGTTCGACCAGACCGACGGCCACGCCGCTATCGGCGATCTTGCGCAGCAGGCGGCCCAGCGTGGCCTTGTCCTCGCGCGAGAGGCCGGCGGCCGGTTCGTCCAGCAGCAGCACGGCGGGCCGCGTAGCCAGTGCGCGGGCGATTTCCACGAGGCGGCGGTCCACGTGGGCCAGATCGGCGGCGCTGGCGTCCGGGTCGCCGGTGTAGCCGCAGGCGGCCAGCAGTGCGCGCGCYTCCTCGCGCACGGCGGGGGCGGTGAAACCGGCGATGCCGAGCAGCGTGCCGAGGCGGCCCTTGGTCAGCGCGATGGCCACGTTGTCCGTGGCGCTCATGCCGGCGAAGAGCTGCGTGGTCTGGTAGGTGCGGGCGATGCCTTGCCGGGCGCTGTCGCAGGCGCCGCGCGCCGGCAGCGGCGCCGTGCCAAGCTGGCGCCCGCCCTCGCGCGGACGGTAGTAGCCGGACAGCATGTTCAGCACGGTGGACTTGCCGGCGCCATTGGGGCCGATCAGGCTCGTCACCTGACCCGGCGGCAGATCGAACGACAGGTTGTCCACGGCGCGCACGCCGCCGAACACCATCGACAGGCCGAGCGCCGAGAGGCCCCGGCGCGTCTCCTCCGGTCGCACCGGCAGCTGCGCGCCAGCCACGGAAGCATGGGCGGCAGCCGCGCGGGCCGGCCGCAGGCGGCGCAGCAGGTCCGTCACCACGCCCACCATGCCCGTGGGGGCCACCCAGAGCACCACCAGCAACAGCATGCCGAAGCAGAGCAGGCGCAGGTTCTCCAGGCTGGACAGCAACTCGGGCAGCAGGCCAACCACAACGGCGCCCGCCACCGGGCCGACCACCGTGCCCGCCCCGCCAATCATCACCACCAGCACGAACAGGATCGATTGCAGGAACGAGAACATCCCCGGCGTGACCATGCCCTGCAGCGGCGCAAACAGCCCGCCAGCCAGCCCCGCCAGCGCGGCGGAGAACGCGAAGCCCACGGTCTTGACCACGAGCGGATTGACACCGATCGACGCCGCAGCGGTTTCGCTGTCACGCACCGCGCGCATCGCCGCGCCCCAGCTACCGCGTGCGATGCGGGCATAGGCGGCCAGCGCCACGCCCAGCACGGCCAGCGCGATCAGCGCCAGTGCACGCTCGCCGCCTTCCACGCCGGGCAACGACGGTTGCGCGATGCCCATCAGGCCGTTCTGCCCGCCGGTCAGCGCGCGCCACTCCACGGCGCCGTGCTCGACGATAAAGCCGAAGGCGATGGTGACCATCGCCAGGCCGGGGCCCTTCACGCGCAGCGCGGGCAGGGCGAGCAGGCCGCCCAGCAGCGCGGCGATCAGCGCGCCCACCGGCCACGCGGCCCAGAAGCTCCAGCCGGCCTGGCCGGTCAGGATGGCGACCGTGTACGCGCCGATCGCATAGAAGCCGACATGGCCGAACGACACCTGCCCGGTGAGCCCGAGCAGCAGGTTCAGGCCCACGCCGCAGATGGCCAGCATCGCCACGCCGGCAATCACGAAGACAAAATAGCCGTTGAGCGACAGCACGAGCCCGCCGGCGGCCAGCAGAACCGCCAGCATGGCGAGGATCTGGAGTGGCGTGCCCAGCCCGAGCAGCGGGGCGGCGGCGCGCGCCGGCCGGGCCAGCGGCGCAGGGGAAGCCGGCGGATTGGAAGAAACCATCGAATCGTTCATACCTTGCGTACCTCCGCGCGTCCGAACAGGCCGTCCGGCCGCAGGGCCAGCAGCGCAATCACCAGCGCGAACGTGATGATCTGGGTGTAGCTGGAGCCCAGYGATGCGGTGATSAGYGCCTCGGCCACGCCGAAGATCAGCCCGGCAATCATCACGCCCCAGGCACTGGAGAGCCCGCCGAGAATGGCCACGGCGAAGGCTTTCAGGCCGAACACGGTGCCCATGTCCGCCTGTACGTTGAACAGCGGCGCGATCAGCACGCCGGCAATGCCGGCCAGCAGCGTGGAAATGGCAAACGCGCCGGCGATGGTRCGGCGGATGGGAATGCCCATCAGGCGCGCGGCGTCGCGGTTCTGCACCACGGCCAGCATCGCCACGCCCCAGCGCGAGCGGCGCAGCACGTAGTGCAGCACGGCCGCCAGCGCGAGGCCGACCACGGGAATCACCAGTTGCAGCGGATAGACGCCSACGCCGGTATCGCCCAGCTGCACGGACTGYGCGGCGAGCGGGGAGGGCAGGCTGCGCGGCTCGGTGCCGAAGGCGAGCATCACCAGGTTATCGAGCACGATGCCGAGCGCGACGGTAGCCATCAGCCACGCATTGGAGCCCCGGCTCGCGAACGGGCGCACGGCCAGGAATTCCACGGCCAGCCCGTAGAGCGCGCACAGGCCGAGGGCCAGCACGATGGCGAGCGGCATCGGCCAGCCGAGCGTCTGCGCGAAGCTGTACGTCAGCACTGCTCCCAGCATCATCGAACTGCCCTGCGCGAAGTTGACGGTGGCGGACACCGCGTAGGTGATGTGGAAGCCCAGGGCCATCAGGCCATACATGCTGCCCAGGCCGAGCCCGCTGATGAGGGCGGAGATCCAAAGCATGGTGAATCCTTGATTTTGCTTGCCAATCGATATCGCGCGACGATGCGCCGGCCCTCTCCCCCGGCCCCTCTCCCGCACGCGGGAGAGGGGAGCAAACCGACGGTGTTCKCCCCTCTCCCTCTGGGAGAGGGGCGGGGGAGAGGGCAGGCGCTTGAACGATCGATATTGCTTCTACGAAGCGCCTGTCTTACTTCGCCACCGGCACGATGCGGTTGTCGATGAACTGCGCCCAGACGTAGTCGTTTTCGCTCAGGGCGTCATGCGCGGTCGGGGAGAACGGCTTCACGTAGGTCTTGATCAGGCCCTCGTAGCGGTCGATCTTGTAGAAGCCTTCGCGGATGGCATCGCCCTTGGTGCTGCCGGCCTTGGCAATCGCCAGCGCAGCGAGCTGCGTGGCGTCGTAGGCGTTGGCCACGCCCACGGCCGGGGTGATGTCGTCCGGGCCCTTGATGTCGCTGTACTTCGCCTTGAGGTCGGTCACCACGCGCGTGCTGACCGGAGTCTGTGCGCCGAAGAAGCTGTACGTCTGCACGAAGTGGACGTTCTTGGCGTTCGGGCCAGCCAGTTCGGTGAAGCGGCCGCCGGCCGGGCCCCAGTGGGAGACCACCGGCACCTTCCAGCCCATGCGGTCCAGCGACTTCACCACCTGCGCGGACGGGCCTACGTTGCCCACCATCAGCAGCACGTCGGCGCCGGCGGCCTTCAGGCGGCCGAGCTGGGGCACCACATCCACGTCATTGGCCTCGAATTTCTCCACGCCCACCGGCTTGCCGCCCTTGGCGGCCATCGCGGCGACGATGCCCTTCTCGTTCGACTCGCCCCACGGGTTGTTCACCAGGATCAGGCCGGGCTTGGTGGCGTTGAAGGTCTTCTGGGCGTACTGGAGCATCGCCTTGTCCACGACCTCGTCCACGGCGGACACGCGGAAGGCGAAGTTCGGGTTGGCGCCATTGCGCGTGATCGGCGTGCCGGCGGCCCACGGGCCCATGAACGGCACCTTCTCCTGATTGGCGATCGGCACGATGGCCATCGACACCGGCGTGTCGAGCCCGCCGAACAGCACGGCCACCTTCTCCTTGTAGATCAGCTCGCGCGCGGCCAGCACACCCTTGGCCGGGTTGCCCTCGTCGTCGCGGCGCACCAGTTCCAGCTTGCGGCCACCCAGCAGGCCGCCCTTGGCGTTGATCTCGTCGATGGCGACGGTCATGCCGCGCGTCAGCGACTCGCCGGCGCGCGCCGACTGGCCGGACAACGCCGTGATCAGGCCGATCTTGATGGTGTCGGCGGCCTGGGCGGGCAGCGCCGTCATGACGCAGGCAGCGGCGGCGGTCGCGAGGAGGGCGCGGCGTTGGGGACGAAACATGGCAGTTCTCCGGATGGGCGGATCGATGGGGATGGGTGCTTCGATCCACCCGGCTCGCAAGAGCCGTGCCAATCCGTCGACAAAACCGAAAATGATCCCGGAGCGATTGACMCGTCAAGATGCAGACGATCTGGCCCGCATTTTGCGAACGATCTGCAAACCTGGCTGCATACGATCCGTCATGGTTCATGTCGCACGAATCCGGTGCGCGATGAGCCAAAGCGGGGCACATTTGATGAGAGGCATCCCTCCATGACGCAAAACCCGAGTCCGCTGGCGGCCACGCAGGCCACCGCCGGGCTTCCCACCTTCGGCCCGCTGCGCGACCATGGCCGCTTTCCGTACCGGCCGATTACCGACGCCGACCCGTTCCGCTGGCCCAATGGCGCGCGGCTGGCGGTCTACCTCGGCTTCAATATCGAGCACTTCGCCTTTGGCGAGGGGCTGGGCGCGAACCTCGGGCCAGTTTCGCCGCAGCCGGACGTGCTCAACTACAGCTGGCGCGAGTACGGCAACCGCGTGGGCGTGTGGCGCTGCCTGGAGTTGTTCGACCGGCTGGAGATGCCGGCCGGCGTGCTGCTGAACACCGCGCTCTATGACCATTGCCCCGAAGTGCTGGACGCCTGCCTGGCGCGCGGCGACGAGCTGATCGGCCATGGCCACACCAATGCCCATCGCCAAAGCGAGTTCGACGAAGCGGGCGAGCGGGCGCTGCTGGTGCACTGCCGGGAGCGCATCGCGGCGCATAGTGGGCGGGCGCCGGGCGGCTGGCTGTCGCCGTGGATCTCCGAGACGATGGTGACGCCGGACCTGCTGGCCGAGACTGGCTACCGCTACACGCTGAACTGGGCACACGATGACCGCCCGGTGCGCATGGCCACGCGCGGCGGCCCGCTGTGGTCGATTCCCTATCCGCAGGAACTGAACGACATCCCGATGATCATCGCGCGCCACCTCGACGGTGCCGCCTTCGCCGACATGATCATCGACCAGTTCGACGAGATGCTGGCGCAGGCCAACGATCCGCAGCAMCCGCAGCCGCTSGTGATGGGCATCGCGCTGCATCCCTACCTGGTGGGCCAGCCGTACCGGCTGCGGCACCTGCGCCGGGCGCTGGCGCATATCGCGGCGCGGCGCTCCCATGGCGAGGTCTGGCTGACCACGCCGGGTGCGATCTGCGACGCGATGGATGCCGTGGACCCTGTCGCAGTGACCCCTTCACGCTAATATCATGGCCATCGTTTCCCTGACCGAAGTCATGTCCACCAAAGCTGCCAGGAAGCCCGCGGCCGCCAAGGCCGCCGCCAAGCGGACTTCCGAGACCGTCAAGCCCGTCGATCCGATCGAGGAAGAGACCGCCGAGGACGCCGATACGCGCATCTATCAGGCCATCTTCGACGGCGTGCTCAACCATCGGCTGACGCCGGGCACCAAGCTGCCCGAGCCGGAGCTGTGCCAACTGTTCGGCGTGGGCCGTGCCGTGGTGCGTCGGGTGCTGGAGAAGCTGGCCCACGATGGCATCGTGGCGCTGCGGCCGAACAAGGGCGCGGTGATCGCCGAGCCCACGCCCGAGGAAACCAGCCAGATCTTCGAGGCCCGCCGGGCGATGGAACGCGTGCTGGTGGAACTCGCCGTCACGCGTGTGACCGAAGCCGATCTGCGCGACCTGCGCCGCCAGTTGGCCGAGGAGCACGACGCCATGCACCGCTTCGACCAGCCCTCGTGGGCGCGGCTGGCCAGCGGCTTCCACCTGCGCATTGCGGCGCTGGCACGCAACCCGGTGCTGCAACGCTACCTGACCGAACTGGTCTCGCGCTGCTCGCTGATCGTGGGCCTCTACGAGCCGCCCGGCCACGCGCCGTGCGAGCACGACGAGCACGCGGCCATCGTCGCCTGCATCGAGGCCCGCGATGCGGCYGGCGCCGTCGCGCGCATGGAAGCCCATYTGCGCGAACTCGAGGAACGGATCGAAACCTCGCGCATGCAGGGCGAGAAGAGCCTGGCGCAGATGCTGGGATTGCCAAAGACCAGCAAGGGCTGACCGGAACACCCCATGGAAATCGACTTCAACGCCATCACCGAATACCAGCGCTACAAGCTCATGGCGAGCCTGATCGTGCCCCGGCCCATCGCGCTGGTGACCACGCTCGGGCCAGACGGCACGGCCAACGCCGCACCGTTCTCGATGTTCAACATGCTGGGAGAGGAGCCGCCGATCGTGATGATCAGCGTCAACCGCCTGGGCGACGGCGCACTGAAGGACACGGCGGCGAATATCGTGCGCACGAAGGAGTTCGTGGTGCACCTCAGCGACGAGGCCATGGCCGAGAAGATGCATCGCTGCGGCGAACGGCTGCCGCCCGATGTGAGCGAACTGGCACGGGTGGGCCTCACGGCGGCGCCGTGCACCCAGGTGGCGGTGCCCCGGATTGCCGAGGCGCCCGTCGCGTTCGAATGCACGCTGTGGGAGACGCTGGAGACCGCGAGCCGCCAGATCTTCATCGGCCGCGTGCTGCGCCTGCATGCGCGGGACGGGCTGATCGACACCGAACGCTGGCGCGTGCGCCTGCAGGACTACTTCCCCGTGGGGCGTTTCGGCGCCAGCTTCTACGTGACCACGCGCGACCGCTTCTCGCTGGAGAAAGAGGCCGGCGTGGTCACGGCCTCAACCGCGATCGACGAGATGTGAACCGAGCGGCGCGGCGACGCGGCGGCGCTGTTGCCACTGCGCCGCCTTGGCGATGATCTCGCCGACAATGCCGCGCCGGAACGTCAGCACGCAGATCACGAAGATCACGCCGGTCACCATCGTCACGGACTCGCCGAGCGTGTTGAACCAGTCGARGCCGGTGAGCCTGGCGAGGAACGTGCCGAGGTCGCCCAGCTTGTTCTCCAGCGCGATCACCACCAGYGCGCCCACGATAGGGCCCGTCAGCGTGCCGAGGCCGCCCACCAGCGTCATCAGGATCACGGCGCCGGACATCGACCAGTGCACATCGGTCAGCGTCTCGAAACCGAGCACCAGCGCCTTCAGCGAGCCGGCCAGCCCGGACAGCGCCGCCGACAGCACGAAGGCGGCCAGCTTGAAGCGATCTACGTCGTAGCCGAGCGACACGGCGCGCGGTTCGTTCTCCTTGATGGCCTTGAGGATCTGGCCGAACGGCGAATGGATGATCCGCACGATCAGCGCGAACGCCGCCACCACGATAACGAGTACCACGTAATACAGCACGAGGTCGTCGCCCAGCGGCAGCAGGCCGAACAGGTTGCCGCGCGGAATGCCCTGGATGCCGTCCTCGCCACCGGTGAACGGCGCCTGCAGGCAGAAGAAGTACAGCATCTGCGCCAGCGCCAGCGTGATCATCGAGAAGTAGATGCCCTGGCGACGGATGGCCAGCGCGCCCATCGCCCAGCCCGTGACGGCGGCGCCGGCGGTGCCGATCAGCAGGCCCAGTTCCGGCGTCACGCCCCAGACCTTCATGGCGTGACCGGCCGCGTAGCCGGCGCCGCCGAAGAAGGCCGCATGACCGAAGGACAGCAGGCCGGTGTAGCCGATCAGCAGGTTGAAGGCGCAGGCGAACAGTGCGAAGCACAGCACCTTGAGCACGAACACCGGGTAGGCGCCGAGCATCGGCGCCAGCGCCACGACGAGCAGCGCGATGCCGTAAAGCGCGGCGCGGCCGCGGGGGTTTTGCGAATCCAGCATTTATTTTTCCTTCCCGAACAGACCGGCGGGACGCAGCAGCAGCACGATCACCATGATGAAGAACACGACCGTGGAGGACGCTTCCGGATAGAACACCTTGGTCAGGCCCTCGATCACGCCGAGGCCCAGGCCGGTGAGGATGGCGCCCATGATCGAGCCCATGCCGCCAATCACCACCACTGCGAACACCACGATGATCAGGTTCTGGCCCATCAGCGGCGAGACCTGCACCACCGGCGCGGCCAGCACGCCGGCGAAAGCCGCCAGCGCCACGCCGAAGCCGTAGGTCAGCGTCACCATCAATGGCACGTTCACGCCGAACGCTTCCACCATCTTCGGGTTCTCGGTGCCGGCGCGCAGGTAGGCGCCGAGCTTGGTCTTCTCGATGACGAACCACGTGGCGAAGCAGACCACCAGCGAGGCCACCACGACCCAGCCGCGATAGTTCGGCAGGATCATGAAGCCGAGGTCGGTGGCGCCTTGCAGCGCGTCCGGCGGCGAGTAGGGCAGGCCGGACACGCCGTAGATCGAGCGGAACACGCCCTCGATCACCAGCGTGATGCCGAGCGTCAGCAGCAAGCCGTAGATGTGGTCGAGCTTGTAGATCCAGCGCAGCATGGTCTTCTCGATGACCACGCCRAGCACGGCCACCACCAGCGGCGAGAGCGCCAGCATGACCCAGTAGTTGAGGCCGGCGTACTCCATGCCGGCCCAGGCGAGCACGGCGCCGAGCATGAACAGCGCGCCATGGGCGAAGTTGATCACGTTGAGCAGGCCGAAGCCAAGCAGTTCGTTCAGCACCGGCATCTTGGCCTGCAGTTCGGCGGCGGCGAAGCGCTCGACGATCTGCCCGTGCTCCATCACGTAGAAGCGGTCGGCCAGCGGCGCRGCGAAGCGGAAGTTCTGCTCCACCATCACCACCGTGTAGCCCTTCTTCTTCAGCATCAGGATCATGCGCGCGAGTGCCTGCACGATGACCGGTGCCAGGCCTTCCGAGATTTCGTCCAGCAGCAGCAGGCTCGCGCCGGTACGCAGGATGCGCCCCACCGCCAGCATCTGCTGTTCGCCGCCAGACAGTCGCGTGCCCTGGCTCTGGCGCCGTTCGGCCAGGTTGGGGAACATCTCGTAGATCTCGGCCTCGCTCATGCCCCGGCTGGCGTCGGCACCTTTCAATACCGGCGGCAGCATCAGGTTCTCTTCGCAAGACAGGCTCGAGAAAATCGCCCGCTCTTCCGGGCAGTAGCCGATGCCGTAATGCGCGATCTTGTGCGTCGGCAGGCCGATGGTCTCGTGCCCGTTGACCTTGATCGAGCCCTTGCGGGCGCCGGTCAGGCCCATGATGGCGCGCATCGTGGTGGTGCGGCCCGCGCCGTTGCGGCCGAGCAGCGTGACGACTTCGCCGTGATTTACGGTCAGGTCCACGCCGTGCAGGATGTGCGACTCGCCGTACCAGGCGTTCAGGTCCTTGATCTCAAGGGCGGGAGTGTTGGTGTTCATCTCAATGCRCTCCCTGCAGTTCCGCCTCGACCGTGCCCATATAGGCTTCCATCACGCGCGGGTCCTTGGATACCTCCGCGTACGGCCCCTCGGCCAGGATCGCGCCGCGCTGCAGCACGGTGATCTTGTCAGCGATGGAGGACACCACGTTCATGTTGTGCTCCACCATCAGGATGGTGCGGCCRGCSGACACCTTCTTGATGAGCTGCGTCACGCGGTCCACGTCCTCGTGGCCCATGCCCTGCGTGGGCTCGTCCAGCAGCATCAGCTCGGGCTCCATCGCCAGCGTGGTGGCGATCTCCAGCGCGCGCTTGCGGCCGTACGGCAGGTTGACGGTGACGGTCTCGGCGAACTCGGTCAGGCCGACCTGTTCGAGCAGGTCCATCGCCCGGTCGTTGAGCACGTCGAGCGATCGCTCGCTGCGCCAGAACTGGAACGAGGTGCCGAGCTGGCGCTGCAGGCCGATGCGCACGTTCTCGCGCACGGTCAGGTGCGGGAACACGGCGGAAATCTGGAACGAACGGATCACGCCGCGCCGCGCAATCTGCGCCGGTTTCTCGCGGGTGATGTCGAT
>NZ_JBFREV010000047.1:0-38069 GCF_052114485.1 Cupriavidus sp. KB_39 | reverse complement strand
CCGTGCCCGACCATCCACTATGGCGCGGAACTGGAAGTCAATGCGATAGCCGTGGCCTAGACGGCGCCGCAGCGCCCCATCAGCAAATGGTGCTCCGCTTAGGAGCTTTTCTGGCCATCCTGTTTTCCGGGATGGCTTTTTTTTGCATTTTTCCCGCTGGTGGGCGGCATGCGTCACAGCGCAACACTTTTCATGCCGATTATCGATAGTTGTTAATTCGATGAAAGAAAAATTGACTTCCGTAAGACCGCGAAGTGGAGAAGGATCAGGCACGAAACCAGATTTCAGGGAGCCTGCCATGAGACGCATTGCGGTATCGAGCCTGCTTGCCGTTTCGCTCTGGGGCTGTAGCCACGCGCCATCGACGCCTCCGGCGGCTCCTGCGCCCCCCAGCGCTTCCAAATCGAACGCGGCGCCGCCCCCGGCCCCGGCTGCGTCTTCGTCCGCGCCCCCAGCGGCCAATGCCGTGGACCCGGCTGTGGTGCAGGCGCTGCAGAAGATGGGCGCCTATCTCCAGACGCTGCGGACGTTCGAGGCGCAGGTGGACCTCTCCGGCGAGCGGGTGCTCCAGGACGGCCAGAAGCTGCTCCACATGGCCACGGCCAAGGTGGACGTGCAACGCCCGAACATGCTGCGCGCCGAGATGCGCAGTGCACGGTCCGCGCGCGACCTGATCTACGACGGCAAGACGGTCGTGCTCTACCTGCCCGAGCAGAAGTACTACTCGAAGGCGCCGTTCACGGAGAACCTGGACGCGCTGGGGAACCGGCTGCAGGAGCGGTACGGCATCGAGCTGCCGGTGGCGGACCTGTTCCTCTGGGGCACGCCCCAGGCGCCGCTCGACAACATGACCTCGGCGATGAATGCCGGCCAGGACGTGGTGGAGGGCGAGGTTTGCGACCACTATGCCTTCCGCCAGGGCAATGTCGACTGGCAGATCTGGATCGCCACCGGCGCGCGGCCCCTGCCGCGCAAGCTGGTCATCACCAATCGGGCCGATGAGGCACGCCCGCAATCGGTCTCGCTGATCCGGTGGCGCATCAATCCGGGCTTCAAKGMATCCCGCTTCGCSTTCACGCCGCCCCAGGGTGCCACCGAGGCGAAGTTCGTTCCGCTGAAGTCTCAGTAAAGGAGCTGCATCATGCATCACGCTATTGGGAAGGGCTTCTTGCTGTCGATGGCCGTGATCTTCCTCGCCGCAGCCACGGCGTGGGCCCCTCTGGCGGACGCGCGTCCCGGAGGTGGAGGCGGGCACGCAGGTGGAGGCGGGCACGCGGGCGGCGGCAATCGTGCCGCGGCGGCGCCGGCGCGGGGCGGCGGTGGCGCGCAGCACGTCAACAACCAGAACGTGGATGCGCGCGCGAACAACGTGCGCAGCAACAGTGTCAACAGCGTCAATGCCAACCGCGACGTGAACGTCAATTCGAACCGCAACGTAAACGTGAACGTGGAAGGGGGCGGCGGGTGCTGCCACAACGGCTGGGACAATGACTACCACCCCGTGGCGACGGCCGCCGCCGTGACCGCCACGGTGGCCGTGACCTCCGCCGTGATTGGCTCCATGGTTCGCACCGTGCCGCCCGGCTGCGCGCCGGTCAACTATGGCGGCATGGTGTACCAGCAGTGCGGCACCACGTGGTATCAGCCGCAAGGCACGCAATACGTGGTTGTGAATCCACCTTACTGACGGGCATGCGAATTTCCCTTTTTGACCGCCGGCTGGCTGCCGGCCTGATCCTGATCGCCCCGCTGCTGCCTGCCCATGCCGAAGACTCCGCGGAGCTGGCAAAGAAACTCAGCAATCCGGTGGCCGCCCTGATCAGCGTGCCGCTGCAATTCAACTACGACCGGGGCATCGGCCCCGTGCATGACGGCGAGCGGCTGACGATGAACATCCAGCCGGTGGTGCCGATCACGCTCAACGCGGACTGGAACGTGATCTCGCGCACCATCCTGCCCGTGACGCACCAATCGTCCCTCACCCCCGGTTCCGGCACACAGACCGGCCTTGGCGATACGCTGCAAAGCCTGTTCTTTTCGCCGAGGCAGCCTACGGCAGCAGGGCTGGAAGCAGTCGCAATGGAGCGTGCCGATTCACGCGGGCATCAGCAAGCTCGTCAAGTTCAAGGATCGGCCGGTCAGCTTCGCCTTGTTCGCCACGTACTGGGCCGAGGGGCCGGTCAGCGGCCCGCACGGCTGGGGCGGGCGCGCGGTGGTGACCTTCCTGTTTCCCAAGTGATGAAAGGCGGTGCGGCCTAGCGCCAGGCGTAGGCGATGCCGGCGCCGTAGGTCACCTGGTTGCGCGTGCCGCGCTGCGTGACGATCGGGCTGTCGGCGGCGCTGCCGGTGATGCGCTGGTAATAGATCATCGCGCCCGCGTACCAGTGCTGGTCGATCCGATAGATCGCCCCGAGCCAGCCCGTGCCCTGCTGCAGGCCGCCGCCGGGCGTGTAGACGGGCAGGCCGCTGGCAGCGCTGTCTTCCGCAGTCACGCCGAAGTAGGTCCGGTTGAAACTGCCGCTCACCCACGTCAGGCCCACACCGAGCCCGAGCATCATCCGCGTGTGCACGGGCACCCAGAAGGTGCCCGTCGCCGACACGCGGGCCCCGCCATACACGATCCCCGCATTCGTCAGCACATTGATCCCCCCGCGCAGCCGGTACGGAATGCTGCCGGGATGGATGTACTCGTAGCTGATGAAGCCGCCGGCTTCCCCGGTGGTGTCGATCTCGTGGATTTTGGAGACGACAGCGTCATCCACATCGTTCCGTCCCAGGCGAAGGGAGACGGCCGGGCCGTACTGGAAGCCCGTCAGGCTGCCGAAGTTGAACTGGGCGTAGGGGCCATACCATTCCAGCAGCCGGCCGCTTTCCGTGGTGTAGCGCAGGCCCGGCAGCACCCCGATCATGCGTTCGTTGCCGCCGGCGTACTCGGTGGTGGAGCCCACGCCAACCCCAAACATGTTCGGGATGGTGCTCGGCAGGTCGAACGGAGAGGCCGTCGCCGTGGTGGCGGCGCCGGTCATCAGCAGCATGCCGAGGATGCGGCCCAGCGCAGGCGTCCGGCGGCGGGAGCGGCGCGCGCTCATCGTGGGGGTCTCCTTGCGGCGAACCCGCGCAGGCACACGCGGGGGCTGACAATTCGCGGATTGTGCGACGGCCCGCCCGGCAAGGGAATTCAGTCTTTTCGGGCGGCGCGTTAAGTGAATTCGAGTCCTCCCCGGGACATCGCAAAAAAACACGCAGGGCGGCTTCGAAAGGATTCACTTGGATGCATCCGGTGGCTCCACCAAGATGCAGTATCTCGGGGTTCCATCATGCATGTCCGTTACCTCCGCCGCTTGTGTGTGTCGATATGTGTGTCGATTGGCCTGGCAGGCGCCGCCATGCCCGGGCGGGCGGACGAGCCGGTGGAAGTGGTGGAAGCGGTGGGCGCGCCGGCCAGCAAGGAAGAAAAGCAGGGCTGGATCGACCGGATCCTCACCAAGCTCGGCGCATCGGACGCCGTGGACGTGAGCCAGGGCATCGACTGGGGCGTGCTGCCGGGGCCGTTCTACAACCCGGAAATGGGCTTCGGCATCGGCGCGGCGGCCATCGGCCTCTACAAGCCGGGCAACGCCGCAGAGGAGACGCAGCTATCCACGCTGTCGATCCGCGGCTTCGGCACCGTGAAGGGCGCCTACGGCATCTCGATCGAGAACAACACGTTCTTTGCCGACGACAGCTACCGCTTTCTCATCGAGGCGGATCTCATCAACATGCCCACCGCCTACTGGGGCATCGGCTACGGCAGTGCCATCGACAACGCCAACAAGGAAGCCTTCACGCGCAAGGAGGTGGTACTGCAGCCCAAGATCATGATGCGGGTGCGTCCCAACATCTACGTGGGGGCGGGAT
Source organism: Cupriavidus sp. KB_39 (assembly GCF_052114485.1). NCBI lineage: Bacteria > Pseudomonadati > Pseudomonadota > Betaproteobacteria > Burkholderiales > Burkholderiaceae > Cupriavidus > Cupriavidus sp. KB_39. The sequence goes on along the minus strand of NZ_JBFREV010000047.1, from coordinate 34,172 downwards.
GGAGCTTGCAGTACGACGATGCGGTGAAGCTGGAGCGCGGCGCCGACAGCAAGCTGGCGACCGACCCGCATGGCCCCCGCGTGCTCAGTTCCGGGGTCAGCGCGCATTTCTCGTACGACACGCGGGACTTCATCCCCAATCCCTACCGGGGCGAATCGCTGCTGGCMAACGTCACCGTCTACCGCCGCGAACTCGGCAGCGACACCGATATGGAGAACGTGGAACTCACGTTCAACAAGTACTTCCGCATGCGCGAGCGCGATGTGCTGGCCTTCGACGCCTACGCCAACATGAACTGGGGCGACGTGCCCTGGGACATGATGGCTACCCTCGGCAACAACAAGCGGATGCGCGGCTACTTCTCGGGCCAGTTCCGGGACAAGGTGATGGCGGGGGTGCAGGCCGAATACCGCTGGCACATCGCGGGGCGGCAGGGCATGGTGTTCTGGCTCGGCACCGGGGCGGTCAGCCCCAATGTGGGGGCGCTGTTCCGGGGGCACTGGCTGCCGAATGGCGGCATYGGCTACCGCTTCGAGTTCAAGCCGCGGGTCAATGTTCGCTTCGATGCCGGCGTGGGGCGCAACACGAAAGGCGTGTATTTCCAGATCAATGAGGCGTTCTGATCTTCACAAAAATGGACCTTCACAAAAATGTCACATTAACGTCACAATAGCGCTTCGGTCCGCCGCCGTGTAGAGCGGGGCCGCCTCCGGAGACAAGACGATGACGTTGTTCGCTGCCCGCCGTGCCCGGCAAGCCCTGGCCGTATTGGCCCTTACCCCGCTGGCCTTCGCGGCCGGCGTTGCCCACGCCGCCTGGCCCGAGAAGCCGATCCGGATGGTGGTGGGATTTCCGCCTGGCGGTCCGGTGGACACGCACGCGCGCATTCTGTCGGAGAAGCTCCAGCCCTTGCTGGGCCAGTCCGTGGTGCTGGACTACAAGGCCGGCGCGGCCGGCAATATCGGTTCGGACAGCGTGGCCAAGGCGGCGCCGGACGGCTATACGCTGTTGATCGCCAATACGGGCCAGATGTCGATCAACAATTCGCTGTATCCCAAGCTGCCGTACAGCATGCCGAAGGACTTCGCGCCCGTGGCGCGCACCGCGCTGATCCCGCTGGTCATGGTGATCAACAACAACGTGCCGGCACGGAATCTCAAGGAATTCATCGCCTATGCCAAGGCGAACCCGGGCAAGCTCAACTTCGCTTCGGGCGGTAACGGCGGGATCTCGCACCTGATGCCGGAGATGTTCAAGCAGGCATCGGGCACCTTCATCGTTCACATCCCSTACAAGGGCAGTGCGCCAGCGCTGACGGACGTCATGGGCGGGCAGGCCCAGATGATGGCCGATTCGATTCCGCTCTTCACCCAGTACATCARGGCAGGCAAGGTCCGCGCGCTGGCGGTGACGTCCGGCAAGCGCTCGCCGGCGCTGCCCGATGTGCCGACGATGGAGGAGTCCGGCCTGAAGGGCTTCGAGGTGGTGGGCTTCTATGGGGTGCTGGCGCCGGCGGGTACGCCGAAGGAGATCGTCGACAAGCTGTCGGGCGCGCTGCGCACCGTGCTGGCCGACCCGGATACCAAGGCCAAGCTGGAAGCGCAGGGCGCCGAGCCGGCGTGGCAATCGCCGGAAGCGTTCGCGGCGACCATCATCAAAGAGCAACAGCGGTGGGGCCAGACGGTGAAGGTATCGGGCGCGAAGATCGACTGATCCGGGGCGGCGGGAGGCCCTGCCTCCTGCCTTTTCCCGGGTTTACCCTGACAAGAACGTGTCCGCGACGCAACAAAAGCACTGATTCGCATTACGATGTGTTGCAATCCCCACATGCAATGCCGTTACAATCTACACGTTTACTTACAAAGCTAAGTATTCGAGGTATTGCAAAAAAAATAAATATGTTCGGGGTGGGTTGCTATGCGTTTTTCAGTTCCTTTGTTGTTCGTGACAGTTTTGGGCTTGGCGGGCTGCGCCGCGCAGTCGGCAGAAGGGCAGCTGTCGCGCTCGCCCACGGTACGCGTGTGCAACGGCAATGCCTGCACCGAACAAGACCGACGCGTGAGCACATTCCGGGACGCGCCCGTCGATGCCGAGGCCGAGCGCCGCATGCAGGCCCTGACCGAAGTGGCGGAGCGCAATCCGAACGCGGCCTATGACCTGGGCCTGCGCCTCCTGCGCGGCGACGGCGTCGAGCGCAACAGCTATCAAGCTCTCGAGTGGATGCGCAAGGCCGGCGACAACGGCCACGTGCAGGCCCAGCTCGCGCTTGGGCGAATCTATCTGATGGGCTTCGAGGAAATGGGATCGGACCCGGCGGAAGCCGAGGCCTGGCTGACGCGYGCTGCCTCCAAGGGCAACAAGGAAGCCCGCGAYCTGATTCCGCAAGCYCAGGCCGCCAAGAAGGACGAACAGAGTCTGTATCAGGTGCGTGAGGCGTATCGCAAGTCTTGGTACGCGTGGTACAGCGGCTACCCGTATTACTGGGTCTGGGGCCCTTCCGGCTGGCATCTGCGCTAAGCCGTCCCACCCTTCCTCTTTCCATCACTTCCAATAACAGGCGATTTCATGCCCAAGAAGACTTCTTTGCGCCTGGCCGCACTGGCCGCGTCCCTGGTTCTGGCTGGCTGTGCCGTCCCGGGCGGCGGCGGTAGCATCTCCACTGGCACGGCACCGACGGCCGCCACCGGCGCCGCGGGCGGCGCAAGCAGCGTGAATGCCAATCCGTCGCTGGAGCGCTGCGACGCGCCCCTGGGCACGCTCGCCGTGGACGATGGCCGTGGCAAGGAGTGGTACGCAAGCTTCGGCGCCACCACCAAGATCACGACCATCGAGCCGCTGATCCGCCTGGCCGTGCAGCARTCGAACTGCTTCGTGATCACGTCCGTTGGCAATAACCGCACCGAAAGCAAGCTGTCGTCGATCACCGACAAGCAGCGCAATTCGGGCGAGTTCCGGGCCGGTTCGAAGCAGCAGAAGGGCCAGCGCGTGGCCGCCGACTTCTACATGGAGCCGGCCATCATCATCGATAACGACGCCACGGGCCAGTTGGCTGCCGGCGTGGGCAGCCTGTTCGGCGCCGCCGGCGCACTGGTTGGCGGTGCGATGCAAAGCAAGGCATCGGTCGTGACGCTGACCATGTTCGACATCCGCTCGGGCGTGCAGCTCTCCATCTCCGAAGGCAACGCCACGGCCACCAACTTCGGCGCCGCACTGGGCGCCTTTGGCGGCGGCGCGGCCGGCGGGCTTGGCGGTTTCTCCCGCACGCCGGAAGGCAAGGCCACGGTTGCAGCGTTCATGGACGCCTACAACAACATGGTGGTCTCGCTGCGCAACTACAAGGCGCAGGAAGTGAAGGGCGGCCTGGGCCGCGGCGGCCGACTCAAGGTYGGCTCGTAATCGCCTTCGTAATACCTCCGGCCGCCGTGCAACGCGGTGGCTGAYCGGCGGGGRTGACGGGCACTAGCCCGTCGCACCCCTGCCGCGTGTGTCGCCTTCGCGCAAGGCGACACGAATCCCCCTGCCGTACCTCCCCAAGCCGCGTCGTTCCGAATCGTGGAACATCCATGCGCTTTGCAGGGGCTCGTCCAGAATCGTTGCAGGCTTGCCGTCAGCGGCAGCCGGCATAACGACTGGAGGAGACAACGATGACTTTGCATAGGGAAAGCGCGGCCACACGCGCATGGCGTGGCGTGCATTGGCTGCTGTGCATGATGGTATGCATCACGGCAACTGCTGTGCACGCGGAGTACCCGGATCGGCCGATCAAGCTCGTGGTGGGCTTCCCGCCGGGCGGCGGTGGCGACCTGTACGGCCGGCTCATCGCGGATCAGCTCTCGCGCAAGCTTGGCCAGCCCGTGGTCGTCGAGAACAAGGGTGGCGCCGGCGGCATGATGGCGGCCGAGCAGGTGGCGCGCAGCAAGCCTGACGGCTACACGCTGCTGATGGGCATGAGCAGCAACATGTCGCTGGCGGCGGCGATCCGGGGCAGCGAACTGCCCTACAAGGTACCCGAGGACTTTGTCGCCATCGGCATGCTGGTCCAGGCGCCGCATGGCCTGTTCGCCGCCGCGGATCGCTACAAGAACGCCTCCGCYGCGTTCGCCGAAKCCAAGGTGCGGCAGATCAGCTACGGGTCGTCCGGGCCCGGCAGCGTGGGCTATGTGACCATGGAGATGGTCAAGGCGAAGGCCGGCGTCGAGATCGCGCCGATTCCCTACCGTGGCTCCGGYCCCGCCATCACGGACCTGCTGGGCGGGCATACCGACCTGTTCTTCGCCACCGCGCCGCCGATCATGGGGCAGGTCAAGTCCGGCAAGCTCAAGCTGCTGGCGTTGACGGGCGAGCAGCGCACCCCGGCATTTCCCGATGTGCCGACCTTCCGCGAACTGGGCATCGATGTGACRGTGACGCAGTGGTACGGCCTSGTGGCGCCCGCCGGCACGCCGGATGCGATCGTGCAGCGCCTGTCCAAGGCCGTGTCGGAAGGGCTGCGCAATGCCGAACTGCAACGCGTGGTGCGGCAGGATGGTGCCCGTGAAGTCGACATGCCGACCAGCAAGTTCCGCCAGTACATTGTCGATGACATCGCCCGCTACCGCGCCGGCATCAGCGACAAGCTGCTGAAGACGATGGAGGTGAAATGAACGCGCCACATCCTCCATTGCATCCCGTGGGCCTGCCGCAAGGGCTGACGCGGGAACTGGTGGCACACAGCCTGTCCGTGGCATCGGGCGGGCTGCCGACTGACGTGGGGCGTATCGCCCGTCACAGCCTGCTCGACTGGTTCGCCGTGGCGCATGCCGCGTGGCGGGAGGCACCGGTCCAGATCCTGCTGGCCGAAGTGCGGGAGGAGGGCGCCAACCCATGCGCCACCTTGCTCGACGGCTCGCGCGGCAGCGCGGTGCAGGCCGCGCTGGTGAACGGCACGGCGTCCCATGTGCTCGATTTCGACGATGCGCACCTGCAGTCCCGCGTCCATCCGTCGGTGCCGCTGTGGCCGGCGATTCTTGCGCAGGCCGAAGGGGGCCGGCATCACGGTATCGCGGTGCTGGCGGCCTTTGCCACAGGCGTCGAGTTGCAGAGCCGCGTGGCGTCTTGCATGGGCGAAGATCACTACCGGCTGGGCTGGCACAACACCGCCACGCTCGGCGCACTGGGCGCCACGGTGGCTGTGGCCTCACTGCTCGRACTCGATGTCGACCGCACCGCGCATGCGCTGGGTATCGCCGCCACGCAGGCGGGCGGCATGCGCGCGCTGTTCGGCACAATGTGCAAGCCGTTGCACGCCGGGCAGGCTGCCGCGATTGGCCTGCGCGCCGCCCGGCTGGCGGCGCGAGGCTTCCAGGCAGTGCCAGACATCCTTGAGCGCGAGCAGGGCTTCGCGGCGTTGTACGCCGGCGCGTGGGATGCCGACGCAATCTGGTGCGATGCCACCACCTCGCGCGTGCACGGCATCGTCTACAAGTACCACGCGTCCTGCTACGGCACGCAGGCGCCGATCGAGGCCTGCCTGCAATTGCGCCAGCAGCTCGGTGCTGCAGCAGCCGAGATCGGGACGGTGGAGATCGCCATCGAGCCGCAGTATCTGGATGTGTGTTGTATCGCCAATCCCAGCACGCCATCGGAGGCCAAGTTCAGCATCGCCCATATGGCCGCGCTGGCGTTGGCCGGCCACAGCACCGTTGCGGCGGAAAGCTTCACCGCCGCGCTGGACGACCCTGCGCTGGCCGCGCTGCGCCAACGCATTCGTGTGCATGGCGAAGCCGCGATGCCGCGCGCGAACGCCCGGGCGACCGTGACGCTGGAAAACGGCCGCATGCATGCCTGCCATAGCGATGCGAGCCGTCCCGAGACCGATCTCGACCGGCAGGAAGCGCGCATCGCCAGCAAGGCGCGCACGCTGCTGGTGCCGGGGCTGGGCGCCGAGCGCACGGAAGCGTTGATCGCCACGGTCCTGTCCTGCGAGAGCCTTGCCGACGCCGCCGACTGCTTTATCCACTTCCGCCAGTAATCCCTATCCACAAACCGCCGCAATGCAAAGCGGGTGCCGGAAAAATCCCGGCACCCGCTTCTTGCTTGCGCAGCGCGTGTCAGCGCGCTTGCTGCCCCACCACCCGATCCACAAAGAACCCCGCCATGCCGGTATAGCCGTGCGGGTCGAGCATCTTGTCGATGGTTTGCGCATYGATGCCGGCCGCCACCTTCGGATTCGCCAGCAGCGCCTCGCGGAAGTCACCGCCGCGCTCGAACACGTCCATRCAGACCTCGTAGACGATCTCGTGTGCCTCCTGGCGCCCCAGTCGGTCGCTSAGSCCCATCATGACGGCCTCGGACATCAGCAGGCCGCGCTGGATGAACAGGTTCTTCTCCATATTGGCCGGGCGCACAGTCAGGYTGGCACACACGTAGCCGAGCTTCAACGCTGCCGCATCGCTCATGCAGCACAGGCGCGAGATGAACTCGCGTTCCGTCTGCAGCACGATCTTGTCGCGCTCGTGCTCGGCCATGATCGACTCCAGCGCCATCGGCGCGGTATTGCGCACCAGACGGGCCAGCGCCACCACGGTTTCGCAGGTCGGCGGATTGCGCTTGTGCGGCATGGTGCTGCTGCCCACCTTGCCCATCGCGAACGGTTCTTCCAGCTCGGCCGTCTCGGTCTTTTGCAGGCTGTACACCTCATGCGCGATCTTGCCGATGGTGCCGGTGCAGATCGCCAGCACGCAGGCCAGCTCGGCGATGCTATCCCGCGAGACATGCCAGTGGATGCGCGGGCAGCCCAGGCCCAGCTCCTCGAACAGCGCCTCCTGCACCGCGATGCCCTTGTCGCCCAGTGCCGCCAGCGTGCCGACCGCGCCGGAGAACTGCCCCACCAGCACACGCTGCTTCATGGCCGCGAAGCGCTCCTGRTTCCGGCGCATCTCCTCGACCCAGACGGCAGCCTTGAAGCCGAACGTGATGGGCAGCGCCTGCTGGCCATGGCTGCGTGCCACCATGGTCAGGTCGCGGTGCGTCTGCGCCAGCTTCACCAGATGGCCCTCCAGCTCCGCGTAGCGGGTGCCGATGACCTCCAGCGCATCGCGCACCTGCAGCATGGTGCCGGTGTCGATGATGTCCTGCGTGGTGGCGCCCCAGTGGATGTACTCGGCCGCGTCGCCGCTGCACACCTTCTTCATGGCGCGCAGCAGCGGCACGATCGGGTGGCTGGTACGGTCCATCTCGCGCTTCAGGTCGGGCAGGTCGATCAGCTCGACCCGCGCCTTCGCGCAGATTTCGTCGGCGGCGCGCTGGGGAATGATCCCCAGGCGCGCCTGCACCTTGGCCAGCGCGGCTTCCACATCGAGCCACCGCTGCACCGTGGTTTCATCACTGAAAATCTCGCGCATCTGCGCGGTACTGAACTGGTCCCGGAACAGGGCGCTGTCGATGACGTATGCGGCCATGTTTGTCTCCTCCTTATTGGTGCGCGCGATYCGCCGGATCAGGCGGCTTCCTTGAGCTGGCTGACGGCTTCCATCGCGCGCAGCGAATACACATAGGCCGCGCCGGCATTGAGGGCGATGGCGGTACCAAGGGCATCGCTGATCTCCGCCTCCGTGGCACCGGCCTTGACCGCCGCTGCGGCGTGAGACGAGATACAGCCGTCGCAGCGCGTGGTCACGGCCACGGCCAGCGCAATCAGCTCGCGCGTCTTGGCGTCGAGCGCGCCGTTCGATCCTTGCGCTGCTGCCAGGTTCCGATAGGCTTCCAGCATCTTCGGGTTGGAATTGCCGAGACGGTTGTAAGAACGCTTCAGCGTGTTGAGCAGATCGGGCCAGTTCATGAACATCGACATGCGGAATCTCCTTGGATGATGTCGGGGGGTGGGGAAAATCGGGGGGTTACTGAACCTACTGAACCTTCACGTTGCCGGCTTTCACAACCTTGTGCCAGCGGGCGATGTCATCGGCCAGGAAGCGCTTGAAGTAGTCGGGCGACTCCATCATGGTTTCSGCGCCCTCGCTCCGCATGCGTTCGCGGAACGCCGGATCGGACACGGCCTTGTTGATGGCCGCATTGAGCCGATTGATGATCGGCGCCGGCGTGCCGGCCGGGGCCAGTACCCCGTACCACGCGGCCATGGTCATATGCGGCATGCCCGCCTCGACCATGGTGGGCACATCGGGCATCAACGGCGAGCGGCTGGCGCTGGTGATGGCCAGCACGCGCATGCGGTTATTGGACTTCACCGCCATGACCGACGGGATATTGATAAACGTGTACTGGACCTCGCCGCTCAGGATGGCGACGATGGACGGCGCGGAGCCTTTGTACGGCACGTGGCTGGCCTTGATGCCGGTCTCTTGCCGGAACAGCTCGCCGCCAAGATGCTGCGAACTGCCGGCGCCCGACGACGAGAAGTTCACGCCATCGTCATTCTTCTTCTTGGCGTAGGCCACGAACTCGCTGACCGAACTTACCCCGAGCGATGCGGGCACCACCATCAGGTTGGGGCTCTGTCCAAACACCGCGACCGGCGCGAAGCTCTTGATCGGGTCATAGTCGAGCTTGTTGTACAGGCTGATGTTGACGGCCAGCGCGCTGGAACTGAGGAACAGGGTGTAGCCGTCCGCCGGYTGCCGGGCSACATAGCTTGCCGCGATGTTCTGTCCCGCGCCCGGCTTGTTCTCGACAACGACGGGCTGCCCCAGCGCGATACCAATCTGCTGGCCGATCAGGCGCGCCATGATGTCCGTGCCGCCGCCGGGGGCGTAGCCCACCACAAGATGGATCGGCTTGGACGGATAGGGCCCCTCGCCCTGCGCGTGGGCGCCCGTGGCGGCCATCCCCGCCATGGCGACGGCCACGGCCGTTGCAAACCGCTGGATCTTCCCGTTCATCGTCTGTCTCCTTTGTCTTTGTTATCGTGCCTGCCGTGCCTCGGCTTGCCGGTTCACATAGGCTGTCAGCCGCTGCTGCAAGCCGGCGCATGCCGCCGAACGCACGAGCGCGGCAAGGTCGCGCGCGTCGTCGAGTTCGGCATTGCCATCGAGGGCACCGGCGAGCGGGCCGTCTAACGCGTTTGCAACCGGCGCCGTGAACGTAGCCGGGGCCGCTTCCACGCGTGCCGTGGCAAGGCCGGCGGCAAGCGCCTCGGTATCAGCGATGACGCACGCGCGCTCGATCCAGTCCCGCGCGCGATCCGTACCGATGCGCGCGGCCAGCCGCCGGCTGCCAAGCACGAGCCCGAAGCCGCGCCAGCCTGGGAAGGCGAAGCTCGCCCCCGCTACTGCGATGCGTACCGCGCAGGCAGCAAACAGGTCGGCGCCGGCGCCCATGGTGCGGCCGTGGGCGACGGCAATCGTGGGATACGGGGCACGTGCTACGCGCTGGAGCAGCAGTTCGATCCGTGTGAAGCGCGCCAGCAGGCTGTCACCGGTTTCGTCAGCCAACCCGGAGAGATCGAAGCCGGTGCAGAAATGGCGTCCCGCGCCGTCGATCACAAGACAGGCCGGCGGGCGGGCCGCGCAGTCGTCCAGCGCCGCATCGAGTGCATCGAGCAGGTCGCGGGACAAGGCGTTGCCCTGCTGCGGCCGGTTCAGTGTCAGCCGGCATACGTTGTCGTCCCAGCGGAGCAGCAGCGGCGCTTCCCTCATGCGGACGCCTTTTCCACGTTGGCGTAACCGGAGATGAAGGTCTTCATCGCGCCGGTAGCCGCATCGAACACATGCCGGGACTGCTTGCCGATATCGGTGCCGTACACATGGATGCTGATGGACACCTGGTCGTCATAGGCATTGCGCACCACGTGGATGTCGCCGATTGCAGGGGAGACGAAGGCCACGTCGCCCGGATCGAGCCGTTCGGCCTCGCCGGTCTCGACCATGCCGGCCGCGCCCTGCGCGTACGCCTGTCCCACTTCGGCACCGCGCAGCATGCCGATCGCGCCCCAGGTGCAGTGGTCGTGGATCGGCGTCTTCTGGCCCGGCCCCCACACGAAGCTCACCACGCTGTAGCGGTCCTCCGGGTCAGCGTGGAGCAGGTACTGGCGGTAGTACTCGGGATGCGGCACGGCGAATTGCGGGTCCAGCCAGTTGTCCTGCGCCACGAGGTCGCCCAGCGCCTGGCCGACTTGTTCGAGCGTGGCCGCCTCGGGCTGGCTGGTGTCCGCGACGATGGCGTCCATCCGGGCGATGAAGCGCCGCAGTGGCTGGGTGTCTGCTGTGGATGTGTTCTGCATGGTGTTTACCCCTGTTTGTCTTGCGGGTTGCCAATCGTGCGGCGGACTTCCTCCGAATGCTGGCCCAGCGCGGGCGGCGCGCTGCGCACCGGCACCGCATGGCCGTCGATGCGAATCGGCGAGGAGAACGTGCGCGTCTGGGTGCCGCCCGGCAGTTCGATATCGCGAATCCAGCGCATGTGGTCGACCTGCGGGTCTTCCAGTGCGCGCGCATAGTCGTTGATGCGCGAATGCGGCACGCCGGCGCTGCGGAAGACATCGATCCAGTGGTCGACGCCTTGCTGCACGAAGACCTCTTCCAGCAGCGCTTTCAGCGCCACCTGATGGCGGGCGCGCAGCGTGGGCGACAGGAAGCGCGGGTCGTCCGCCAGCGGCTCCATCTGCACCGCGCGCAGCACATCGCGCCACAGGCCATCGTTGCCGGCGGCAATGGCGAAGTAGCCATCGGCGGCGCGAAAGGCCTGGTAGGGCGCATTGCGGGGATGGGCGGAGCCGAGCTTGACGGGGCTGCGGCCCGTGCCGAAGTATTCGCTGGTTTGCAGTGCACCAATCGCCAGCGTGCAGCCGAACATCGGTACATCCAGATGCGCGCCGCGCCCGCGCGCCCTGGCCTGGAGCAGCGCGCTGGCGATCGTGAAGGCGCCGTACAGGCCCGAGGCGAAATCGGAGACCGGCACGCCGCATTTGACTGGGGCATCGGAATCGCCTGTGACGCTCATCACGCCTGCAGCCGCCTGGATCGTCAGGTCGAAGCCGCCCTCGGCGGCGCGCGGGCCTGACTGGCCGAAGGCGGAGATCGAGCAGTAGACGAGTTCGGGGCGCAGCGCACTCAGTCGCGCGTAGCCCAGCCCGAGCCGATCCATCACGCCCGGCCGGTTGTTCTCGATGATCACGTCGGCTTTGGCGCACAGGGCGAGCGCGACGTCGAGATCGGCGGGAAGCTTGAGGTCCAGGACCACGGAGCGCTTGTTTCGGTTCAGCGATGCGAAGTTCTCGCTGAAGCCGGCGCTAATCGGCGGCCAGGTGCGCAGCGTGTCGCCGCCGGGCGGCTCGATCTTGATCACATCGGCGCCCATATCGGCCAGCAACATGGCGCAAAATGGGCCGGCGGCCACGGAGCAGAACTCCAGCACGCGGATGCCGCGCAGCGGCAGGTCTTCGGTTTGGACGTCGGTCATGGATGGGTGTCGTGGGTCGTCATGGCTGGGGTGCATGACGTCAGGACCGAGTCTAGAACCGTTCCTCATTCCGGCACGGGTGTTCTACACTTTGGAACAGTTGCCCGGGCTCCACCGGGCGTCAGATGCTCGGTGCCATGAACAACACGCTGATTAAGGGTCTTCACCTACTCGACATCATGGCGCGCCACGGCAAGCCGATCGGCGTGAGCGAGCTCGCCCAGATGGCGAGCATGCCCAAGAGCGGCGCGCATCGGCTGCTGCAGGCACTGGTGGACGAGCACTATGTGGTGCGGGTGCCGCCGTCGGGCTACACGGTGTCGATCAAGCTATGGGAGTTGGGGTCGGCGGCGCTGTGGAGTTTCGACCTGCGCCGTCACGCGGACGCGCTGATGGAAGCGCTGATGCAATCCACCGGGGAGTCGGTCCACCTGTCCGTGCTGGACGGCCGCGAGGTCGTCTACGTGCACAAGGTGGAATGTCCGAACCCGATTCGCGCCTACAGCCAGATTGGTGGCCGCTCGCAGGCGCATTGCGTGGCCACGGGGAAGGCCATGTTGGCGTTCAGAAATCCGCAGTGGCTGGCCGAGATCGCCGATGACCTCAGCGCCGCCACACCCCGCACGATCACGGAGCCCGAGGCCTTTCTGCATGAGATGCAGCAGGTCCGCCGCATGGGGTACGCCATCAATCGGGGCGAATGGCGCCCGGGCGTGAACGGACTGGCCGCGCCCATTTTCGATGGAACAGGCGCGGTCATCGCGGCGGTTGGTATTTCCGGGCCGGACACACGGCTGCGGCCCACGCGTTTGCGCGATTTGGCCGCAGCCGTGTGCGAGGCAGCCGAGCAACTATCGACAGGGCTCGGCGAATTCGGCCCGCATGCCTCGCTGCTGCGCGTGACCAACCACTGGGGTGGGCTGCGCTAGGGCCTGGACATACCTGCATCCTCAGGCGCCATCGTAGAACGCATTGCGGGGGCGATCAATGCGCGGGATTGCCGGCACGGCGGCCATCGTTGCCACCGGCTTCTGCACCGGCGTGGGCGAGGCGGTGGTCGTGCCGGATACGCGTGCCTCGGCGGCCTCGAGCTTGGCGGGATACGTGCTGCCGACGCGGAACGGGTCATAGCCGGCCTTCTCCACCTTCAGAAGATCTTGCCGGACTTCGGCGCGCGTCTCCGGCTGGATGGCCGGCGTGCCTTGCTGCGCAGCCACCTTGGCTTCCGCTGCCTGGATATCGACGGGATAGTTGGCGTCGTTGCCGAACGGGTTGTAGCCGGCCTTCTCTACACGGATGAGGTCGGCGCGCACTTCCGCGCGGGTCACAGGGCCCGGGGTGCTTTGTGCAAAGGCCAGTGCGGGCAACGCGACAAGGGCCAGGCTGGTGAGTCTTACGAGTGTTTTCATGATGTGCTCCTTGCGAACTAACGGGTGGATCCGGATGAATCCACGACGCATCTCAGCGTCTGGCGTCAGCATGCGCGCGTCCGGCCGGCGCGATTTTCGGGTTCGCATGGATTTCTTGCGGGATCACGATGCAGGAAACTGGTGGGCAGTTGCCGCGCAGCGCAATCCACTTCGGGCGTGCGGATGCCTCGGCAAGCGCGCCATAAAGCGCTTTCAAGGGGGAATCATGACGGATTGCGATCAGGTGTTTGCTGGCTCGATCCCGAAGTTCTACGACACGTTCATGGTCCCGTTGATCTTCGAAGCCTATGCCGTCGATCTGGCCGCGCTGATGGCAGCCGCCTCGCCCGGCGCGGTGCTGGAGACGGCGGCCGGCAGTGGCGTGGTCAYGCGGGCGCTTGCGCCCAGGCTGAGCGCTGGCGCGCGCTACGTGGTGACCGATCTCAACCAGCCCATGCTCGACTATGCCGCCAGCCGGCAGGGGCCCGACAGCCGTATCGAATGGAAGCAGGCGGACGCGCTCCACCTGCCGTTCGAGGCCGCGTCGTTCGACGTTGTSTGCTGCCAGTTTGGTGCGATGTTCTTTCCCGAYCGGGTCGCCGGCTATGCCGAGGCRCGTCGCATGTTGCGGCCGGGCGGTCGCTTCATCTTCAATGTCTGGGACCGCATCGAAGAGAACGTCTTTGCCAGCGACGTCACCGACGCCGTAGCCACGGTGTTCCCGCACGATCCACCGAGATTCCTCGCGCGCACGCCGCACGGCTATCACGATGTGGCGCTGATCCGCGACGAGTTGAACCGCGCAGGGTTCGCCCGCGTCCAGATCGAGACACGCGAGAAGACAAGTCGCGCGAACTCGGCACGCGACGTCGCCACCGCCTATTGCCTGGGCACGCCGCTACGGAACGAGATCGAGGCGCGCGACGCCAGCTTGCTGCAACACGCGACGGACCGGGCGACGGAGACGATTGCCAGCCGCCATGGCGACGGCCCGGTGGGCGGGAAAATCCAGGCGCATGTGATCGTGGCGGCAGGGTAGCTGTCGCCTGCCACATCACCAGCGAAGCAGGCGTGGCCCCAGCAGCGCGCCAATCGCGGTTGGCACCAGCATGCCAAGCACGTACCACACCGCCCAGAAGGCGACGCCCATCTCTGGGCAATGCAGGCAGTAGGCGAGCGTTGCCACCGCACCGGACAACAAACCGCCGACGGCGCCGGTCAGGGCCAACCGTGTCGGGGCCAGGCCGCGCAACGCCCAGAATACGGCGATGAACACCGGCACCGACAGCAGCGTGATGTTGAGCGGGCAGACCCGCCACGTCTGCCCCAGGATGGCCGCCGCCCGTTCTCCGGCGGGTGTCTGTGCGACCGCAGTGATCGCGCCCAGCCAGACGGCGCCAAACGGCACGGCGATGCCCAGCCAGCGGAAACCCGTGGTCATTCCGGGCCGTGCCAGCCGGGCTGTCATCCACAGCGCACCCAGCAGCAGCGAGAGCGGCAGCGCTACCTTCGCCCAGAACAGCGGCGTGGCGGCGACGTCGGCCAGATCCGCGCGGACGTGCAGCATCGTGGCCACCAGCAAGGTCGCCAGCGCCGTGCCCACCGCCACGGCGATACCAAAACGGCGGCTGAGCGCGTGCCGGTCCACCGGCGCGGCGCCCGTGGCAAGCATGGAAATCAGGTCGTCCGTTTTCATTTCGTTCCTCGAATCTTCGCCGCGAGCGCCTTCAGCCCGCGATGCACGCCCACCTTTACCGCCGATTCGGACAGGCCGGTCATCCGCGCGGTTTCGCTGACAGACAGTCCCTCCAGCTTGACGTGCACGATCGGCAGGCGTTGCCGGTCGGGCAGCTGGTCGAGCAGGAGGTTCAGATCCCGCCTGGCCTGGGCCGATTCCAGGTCCGGCGTCGCAAGGATGTCCTCCGCGGCATCCAGCGGCATGCTCAGCGCGTCGTGCCGCGCATGGGCGCGAAAGTGGTCCGCAAGCTTGTAGCGGGCGATGGCGTGCACCCAGGCCGTCAGCGGCTGGTCCGGCAGGTAGGTGTGCCGGGCGTTATGCACCGCCAGCAGGACTTCCTGCGTCAGATCCTCGACATCGCCGGCCTGTTGCTGGAGCCGGTGGCGGAAATAGCCGCGCAATAGCGCGGCCAGCTCGGTCAGGAACCGCGCGTAGGCCGCCTGATCCCCTGCCAGCCCGTCCGCAAAAAGTTCGCGCAGGCGCGCCTCCCGCCGCTGCAGCGCTTCCTGTCCTGTAGTTCGCTCCATCGATCGCGTTGGTTACACCGGCCACGTTAGTTTGCGCGAATTCTACGCCGCGCCGGCGGCGATGTGGTGAGCAGCGCACCGTCATTGGGGAGGAATTTTTTTTGCGATGGCTGTAACCGGATGCGCCGCCGGGGCGAATTTCCTTTCAGACGCACACATGCCGTGTGGATCTACCGCCAGCCGTCCCGGCGTGGCGCGAAGTTTCTGATGCCGGGATGCTCCCGGTCCATGTCCAAACTATGAGGTGTGAAGATGAAGAAGATCGCAATCGCCGTGGTTTCCGCCGCCTTCCTGATGAGCGGCACGGCGGCATTCGCCCAGGCCAGCGGGTCGATGGCCAAGGATTCGATGTCGAAGGACAGCATGTCGAAGGACGGCATGCATAAGGACGGCATGCACAAGGACGCCATGTCGAAGGACAGCATGGGCAAGGATGCGATGTCGAAGGACAGCATGTCCAAGGATGGCATGCACAAGGACAAGATGAGCAAGTCGAAGTCGGGGGACAAGATGGGCAAGGATGGCGATGCCATGTCCGGCGGCATGAGCAAGTGATGCCGGGCAAGTGAGCGCGCCCCTGCGCCGCAGGCGGGATGACCGTCCCGCGCGGCGCATGGGTTCTGGAGGCCGAAATGGAAACCACACATGACGCGATGCCGCGCCGCGCTGCGCCACGTGCAATCCAGCCCGTCTGGGTGCGGATATCGCACTGGCTCAATGCCCTGGCAGCGGTGGTGATGATGCTGTCGGGCTGGCGCATCTACAACGCTTCACCAGTCTTCGCCAGCTTCAGCTTTCCGGCCGACATCACCCTCGGCGGCTGGCTGGGTGGCGCGCTGCAATGGCATTTTGCGGCCATGTGGCTGCTGTTCTTCAACGGCCTGTTCTATCTGGCGATGAATGTGATCACAGGCCGGCTYGCCAGGAAGTTCTTTCCACTGGCGCCGCGTGCCGTGCTCCACGATCTGGCCGCCGCGCTGCGCGGCCACCTCTCGCATGCGGATCTCAGTCACTACAACGCCGTGCAGAAGCTCGCGTACCTGTTCGTGATGGCGGTGCTTGTCGTGCTRGTGCTGTCCGGCATCGCGATCTGGAAGCCCGTGCAGTTCCCGCTGCTGCGCGAGTTGATGGGCGGCTATGACTTCGCCCGCGTGGTGCATTTCTGTGCCATGGCGCTGCTTGCCGCCTTCATCGTCGTGCATCTGGTGATGGTGGCGCTGGTGCCGCGCAGCCTGCTGACGATGATTCGCAGGCGCTGACGTCACGAAACTGGAGTAGAGCCGTGAACCCCAAACCTCCCCGACGTCTGGCCGTCGATCGCCAGTCGCTGATCATCGACGTATGTCGAGAACTCGACGCGCCCGCGCGGCGCCTGTTCGGCAAGCGCATCCTCACGCTCGGCGGCCTTGCCATGCTCACGGGATGCAGTCTGCGCGACGAGGCGTCGGTCGAAACCTTCCTGGGTCGCATCTCGCGCATGAACGACAAGGTACAGGCATGGCTGTTCGATCCGAACCGGCTCGCCCCCACCTACACCGCCGTGCAGATCACGCGCCCGTTTCCCTTCAATGCGTTCTACGGCATCGACGAAGTGACCGTGGTGAACGGCGATGACTTCCGGCTCAAGGTGGGGGGGCTGGTGCAGGACAAGCGAAGCTGGACGCTGGATGCCCTCTACGCCTTGCCGCAGGCGGAGCAGATCACCCGGCATATCTGCGTGGAAGGCTGGAGCGCCATCGGGCGCTGGGGCGGCACGCCGTTCGCCGGCTTTCTCCAGCGGATCGGCGCCGATACCACGGCGAAGTACGTGGGATTCAGGTGCGCCGACGACTACTACGAAAGCATCGACATGGCCACCGCGCTACATCCGCAGACCTTGTTGACCTTTACGTACGATGGCGAGCGCCTCCCGCCCAAGTACGGCTTCCCCATGAAACTCCGGATGCCGACCAAGCTGGGCTACAAGAACCCCAAGCACATCATGGAGCTGTTCGTGACGAACACCTACCCGGGTGGCTACTGGGTGGATCAGGGCTACAACTGGTTCGGCGGATCCTGAACGCCGGCTGTCACGGTTCGCCAGCCTGCGTGGGCACCGTGAACTGGATGACGGCGCCGTGCGGCGCGTTCTCGCTGGCCCACAACCGGCCGCCGTGCGCCTCGATGATCGAACGGCAGATGGACAACCCCATGCCTAGCCCCGTGGACTTGGTGGTGTAGAAGGGCGCGAAGATGCTGTCGGGGTTCAGGGAGCCGAAGCCGGGGCCAGAATCCCGCACGGTAACGAGGACGCAGCCATCGGCCGTACAGCGCGTGGCGATCAGCACGTGCCGTTCGCCATCGACACCAAGCATGGCCTCGATCGCGTTGACGATCAGGTTGAGCAGCACCTGCTGCAGCGCCACGCGCTCGCCCTCGATGAGGGGCAAGTCATGTGCGAGCTGCGTCTCCACCCGGGCGCGGCTCTTCCGGGCTTCGCCGCCGGTGAGTTCCACCACCTCGCGGATGGCCGCGTTGATGTCGACCAGTTCCTTGCCGCGCGGCGCCTTCCTGATCAGTTGCCGAATCCGGCCGAGCACGTCCGCCGCGCGATTGGCATCCTTGACGATGCGTGTCAGCGCGAAGCCGACCTCGTCAAGATCGGGGCGCGGCAGGTTCAACCACCGCGTCGCGGCCTGGGCGTTGGTCACGGTCGCGGCAATCGGCTGATTCACTTCATGGGCGATGGAGGCCGCAAGCTGCCCCGTGGTGGCCACGCGGTTGGCGTGCGCCAGTTCCGTCTGCACCTCGCGATAGCGGCGTTCGCCCTCGCGCRCCCTGTCTTCCGCCTGCTTCTGCTCGGTCAGGTCGAGCACAAAGGCGACACCATCCCGCCCGCCCGGTTCGAAGGTCGCCAGGCCCACGATGACTGGTATCCGGCTGCCATCCTTGCGGAGGTATTCCGTCTCCAGCGGCGCGACGCGCCCCGTCTGGATCAACGCCGCTGCGGCGCGATCGGTGTCCTGTTGCCTGTCCGGCGGCGTCAGGTCCCGCCAGCCGATGTGGCCCGAGACAAGATCCGCGCGCGCGTATCCCACCATGCGAAGAAACGCGTCGTTGGCTTCGAGGATGCCCCCATCGGCGCGCCAGACGGCAATGCCGATGATATTGGCCTCCACCAGCCGCCGGATCTTGGCCTCGCGCTCCGCCACATCACGGTACAGGCGCGCATTCTCCAGCGAAATCGCGGCCTGGGAGGCCACCAGCCGCAGCACGGCGATGCGGGACGGGCTGAATACCCGCGCCGCCAGATTGTTCTCGAGGTAGAGCGCGCCGGTGAGCTTCGCCTGGGTCATCAGTGGCACGCACAGGATCGAGCGGGCGCGATGCTGATGGATGTACGGGTCGGCGGCATAGAGCGGCTCGGCGACGGCATCGTCCAGAAAGAGAGGCTCCCGCGTGCGCATCACATGGTTGAGCACGGATGCTGGCAACATCGCCGCGCTGACCGGCACGTTGTGCGGATGCAGGCGGGTCGCGTCGCTCGTGGCTTCCGCCGCCATCCGCTGCTCGCCGCCTTCCGACAGGATCAACAGCCCGCGCTCGGCGCCGGCCTGCTCCAGGGCCGTGCGCAGGATCATGTCGATCAGCTTTTCCAGGACGATCTCACCCGAGGCGGCCTGCGTCACCTTGATCACGGTGGCGAGGTCCAGTTGCTCGACTGACGTGGCCATCGTATTCGTGGCGCCGGGCGTGGAAGCCTCCGACCGCAGGTACGGATGCTGCGCCTCGAGATGCCGGGCCTTCCCATCTGCCCCCCAGCGCAGRTAGCTGTAGCGGGCGTCCCGCAGATACGACCGGGCGATCTTCTGAAAGCCACGCGCCGCGTAGAAGCGGGAGGCGAGTTCGTTCGCCAGCGCTTCGATGTTSACGAAGCCGTCATCCCGTGCCGCGTGGATCGCCTGCTCGTAGCGCAGTTCCGCGTCGATCTCGCGGCCCTCGATGCGGGCGATCTCGGCGCCCACCAGGGCGGCGTGGCTGGCGAAGTTCTGGGGGCAGAGATCGGCCCAGACTTGCAGTTCCCGGTGATGGTCGGCCAGGATGTCCAGATGCGACTGCTGGTCGCCGGCCGGGAGCGCATCGCAGAGGCCCGCCCGGGCCAGCGCGCCATAGAAGTAGTACTCGGCTTCCTCGAGGAACGAGTACGAGGACCAGAGCAGCGCCTTGGCATGGGCGGCGGCATCCATGGCTGCCGCAAGGTCGCCGGCAAAATACCGCGCCTGCAGTTTCCGGATCCAGTACCAGCAGGCGAATACCGGCGACGCGAGCGAAAGGCCCGGTTCGACGAGGCTTTCGCTGAAGTGTTCGCCATCCAGATAGCCGAACGTCGGGGTGATGCCGCGCAGCATGCGGATCAGCGCCAGCTGGTTCTCGCTGAAGCCGATGGCAATCCCGAACCGCACCTGCCGGGCATACGCCACGCCACGTTCCGCTTCGTCCTGTAGTGCGGGCAGCGGCTCGCCGGCGAACAGCAGGTTCGATACCAGGTTGTTGCGCGTGAACGCGCCGGACGGCACATCGCCGACCCGGTGTGCCGCATCGAAGGCACGCTGAAGTTGCTCGCCACACGTGCGCACCGGCTGCGACCAGCGCGCGACAAACACCGAGAACGACAGGTAGGTGCGCGGCTCGTAGCGCTTGAGGCCGCGCCGTTCGGCCAGTTGGCAGCCGAGTTCCCCGAACTGGAATCCCGCCTGGTAGTCCCCGAAAATCCGCCCGGCGACCCGGGCGACATTGGTATAGGCCACGCAAGAGGCATCGGTGTTGCCGTGTTCGAGGCTGAGACTGATCGCCTTGCAGATCGTCAGCCAGGCCAGGTTCCCGTCCTTCCTCGCCGTGTGCAAGGCGGGCGAGGACAGCTTGGCCAGCGCCTGGATCGTGGCGAGGGCGACCGGATCCTCCATCGGCGGGAGATCGATCAGGGTCTCGATCGGCCGGTCCCCGAGCAGCGACCAGATGCGGTCGTATTCGTGGCGTAGCACGCTCTCGTCCGGCTGGGGTGACCATTCGATGCCCACCAGGCGGAGCAGGGCGAGGCAATCCGAGACCGCSCGGTCGCCCTGGCCGAGAATCAGGTACAGATCCATCTGCCAGCAAGCGATGCCCAGACGCTCGACCACGTCCACGGCGCGCTCGGCCAGCGTCATGAAGCGCGCTTCGGCGGCGGCCAGTTGCCCGGTCAGGAATTCGCACTGGGCCCGGTTCGACTCCAGCGCAAACATCAAGTCATAGTGGTCTTGCCAGCCGTTTTCCGGCAACAGGCCGGCGCCGGCGCCGAGATACGTCAGCGCGGAGGCATAGGCGGTGGACGCCTTGGCGCGCTGGCCCGCCAGCAGGTTGAATTCGGCCARCTGCTCGCGCTCGGCCGCGTCCGTGATCAGCGCAGTGCCGCGATTGAGCTGGCCCACGATTTCGAAGATCGCCTCGTCGCGTTGCGCCGGCAGGGTCCGGGCGGCCAGCAGCCGGCCGATCCGCAAGTGCGCCTCGGCGCGCGAGGCCTCGGGGATCAGCGTGTAGGCGGCTTCGTGCACGCGGTCGTGCACGAACGCATAGGTGGTCTCTTGCCGGATGACCAGCTCCTGACGAATCGCCTCCCACAGCGTCGTGTGGACCTGCGCCTCGGGCATGCCCAGCACCGCTGCAAGCGTCGTGATCTCGGCGACGTTGCCGAGGCAGGAGAGCTGCTGCAACGCCTGCTGCGTCGGCAGCGGCAGCTTGGCCAGCTTGCCGACCAACAGATCGACGACGTTATCGGTGTAGCCCTTGGCGTGGATGCGCGCCGGATCCCAGCGCCATTGCCGCGTGGCATGGTCCGGGGTGAGCAGGTCTTCGTCGACCAGCGCGTGCAGGAACCGGATCACGAAGAACGGATTGCCGGCGGTCTTGTCGTGCACCAGTTGCGCCAGGGGCTCGATCCGTGCCGGCTCGCCATGCAGCGCCTCCGCGAGCAACTGCCGGATATGCGCGCTGGCGAGCGGCGCCAACTGGATGTCATCGACCCGCGCCCCCGCATTGCGGATGGCCTGCAGCTTGCCAGTAAGCGGATGGGCGGCGCCGACCTCGTTGTCGCGGTACGCACCCACCAGCAGCAGGTGGCGCATGTCCGCGTGGGTCAGCAGGTCTTCCATCAGGTCCAGCGTGGCTGCGTCCAGCCACTGCAGATCGTCAAGAAACAATGCGAGCGGATGTTCCGGGCGGGCGAATGCCCCGATGAAGGCGCGGAATACGAGCAGGAAGCGGCGTTGCGCCTGCTGCGGCTCAAGCTCGGGCACCGGAGGCGGCTCGCCGATGATGAGCTTCAACTCGGGAATCAGGTCCGTCATCAGCCCCGCGTTGGGCCCCAGCGCTTCCAGCAGGGCGCTGCGCCAACGCTCCAGCTCCGCGTCGGACTTGCCGAGCAGCATCCGCACCAGACCCTGGAAGGCCTGCACCAGCGTGGAATACGGGATGTCGCGCTTGTACTGGTCGAACTTGCCAGACGCGAACAACCCGCGCGGCGGCACCAGCACCCGGTGCAATTCGCTGACCACCGAGGACTTGCCGATGCCGGAATAACCCGACACCAGCACCAGTTCCGGCGTGCCGGTCTCGACCACCCGGGTGAAGGCGTCGACCAGGGTGCTGACTTCGCACTCGCGTCCGTAGAGCTTCTCGGGAATCAGCAGGCGGTCGTGCGTGCCGTGCGCGTCGAGCGGGAAGTCSTCGATGCGGCGCTGGCGCTCCCAGTCTTCCAGGCATTGGCGAAGGTCATGCTCAAGCCCGACAGCGGTCTCGTAGCGCTCCTCGGCCATCTTGGCGAGCAGCTTCATGACGATGCGTGAAATCGTCGCCGGCACGGTTTCCTGCCGCGCGCGCGGCGACACTGGCATCTTGGCRATGTGGCAGTGCACCCACTCCATCGGATCCGTGGCCGTGAACGGCAGCGCGCCGGTCAGCATCTGGTAGAGCGTGACGCCGAATGCGTAGAGGTCGCTGCGGGAATCGATCGACCGGTTCATCCGCCCGGTCTGCTCGGGCGCCATGTAGGCCAGCGTGCCGGCGATGGTTTCGGGCGGTTTGGGCGCCTGACGTTCGCGCGGCAGGCGCGAGGCCAGGCCGAAGCCGGTAAGCCGTGCTTGCCCGTCGGCGCAGTTCACGACGATGTGGGTCGGCTTGAGATCCTTGTGGAGTAGCCCGCGCTGGTGGAGCCCGCAGAGCGCGGTGGCGATGCTCACCGCGTGGCGCAGGAACGCCCCGATCTCCATCGGCGCGCCCAGCAGGCGGGAGAGCGGCTCGCCGCCCGGGTCCTCGAGCATCAGCGCAGTCCGGCCGGCCTCTCGCACCAGTTC
Source organism: Cupriavidus sp. KB_39 (assembly GCF_052114485.1). Classification (NCBI taxonomy): domain Bacteria; kingdom Pseudomonadati; phylum Pseudomonadota; class Betaproteobacteria; order Burkholderiales; family Burkholderiaceae; genus Cupriavidus; species Cupriavidus sp. KB_39. The sequence goes on along the minus strand of NZ_JBFREV010000047.1, from coordinate 11,737 downwards.
CAGCGGCCGAATCGCCCAGGCGCTGTCCAGTTCGTCCTTCAGGCGGTATTCGTGGGCCAGGCGGTCCAGACTGGCCGGCAACGGCTGTTCCGCAGCGGGCCGCGCCAGCAGAAAATCGCCGGCGGCCTCGTCCGGGCGCCGTCCCCGGTAGAAGACACGCTCGCCGTCGTCCCACAAGATCTGCAGTCCGTTATGCATTACCCCGAAGCATCCTGTAGGCCTYCCCTGCGGACGCAGGTATCGAGTGAAGATACGCCGACGCCGCTACGGCGCCATTGGGGAATAGTATGAAAATGTGATGATATCGTAATATTTGGCGGATTCCTATAATCATCAGGCTCATCACGCCCAGCCCGGCCGAAGCGCCGGTCTGCGGCATTCTCGTTCTCTCCATGGAGCAACATGATGAAGATCCTGATGGTCCTGACCTCGCACGACCAGCTCGGCAATACCGGCCGCAAGACGGGTTTCTGGCTCGAAGAGCTGGCTGCGCCGTATTACGCCTTCAAGGATGCGGGCGCTGAAATCGTCCTGGCCTCGCCCAAGGGTGGCCAGCCGCCGCTGGACCCCAAGAGCAACGAGCCGGATTTCCAGACGGAACTCACGCATCGATTCGAAGCCGACGCGGCGGCCAAGGCGCAGCTTGCCGCCACCGTGCGGCTGGATTCGGTTTCGCAGGCGGACTTCGACACGGTGTTCTATCCGGGCGGCCATGGTCCGTTGTGGGATCTGGCGGAAGACAAGCACTCGATCGCGCTGATTCAGTCGTTCGTTGCCGCCGGCAAGCCCGTGGCACTGGTCTGCCATGCGCCGGGCGTGCTGCGGCACGTGGTCACGCCGGACGGCAAGCCGCTGGTGCAGGGCAGGAAAGTCACCGGCTTCACCAACACCGAAGAAGCCGCCGTGGAACTGACGAAGGTGGTGCCGTTCCTGGTGGAAGACGAGCTGAAGGCCAAGGGCGGCCTCTATTCCAAAGGGGATGACTGGGCGCCCTACGTGGTGGAGGATGGCCCGCTGATCACGGGCCAGAACCCGGCATCCTCGGCGTCAGCGGCGGCGGCCTTGTTGAAGCGGCTGGCGTGAGTTGACGCCTGCCGCCAGGGCGCGCCGATGACGTTATCGGGCGCTCAGCCGTCGATGCGGCGCGCCCACGCGAGTTCCACGAACACCGCGCACAGCGCTTCCATGCCCGCCTGGTCCGCTTCGTCGAAGCGGGCTTCGCGGGGGCTGTCGACGTCCCACACGCCAATCAGCGTGCCATCGGGCGCGACCAGCGGCACCACGATTTCCGAGCGCGAGGCCGCATCGCAGGCAATATGGCCGGGGAAGGCGTGGACATCGCGTACCAGCTGCGTGGCGCGCGTCTGCGCGGCCGTGCCGCAGACCCCGCGCCCGATGGCGATGCGCACGCAGGCCGGCTTGCCCTGGAAGGGGCCCACCACCAGCTCGGCGCCATCGTAGAAATAGAAACCGGCCCAGTTCAGGTCGGCCAGCGAGTGGTAGACCAGTGCCGAGAAATTCGCGGCATTGGCGATCAGGTCGCGCTCATCGGCCAGGAGACCGCGCGCCATGTCCACCAGCGTGGCGTACTGGTCGGACTTGGGGGCGGCGGAGAGATCGTCGGAAAGCTGGAACATCGTGAGGAGGCCGGAGATATTGCGGAAGGGCCGATGATATACCGGCCGCCGGCCGCCTACATCCGMCCGACTTCAGGCCCCCGGGGCCGGCGCCCCACGCAATGCCAGATTCAACTGGTCCACCATCTCGGCCCAGTCGGCGTCTTCCATGTACTCGTCGCGCAGCAGTGCCGCCTGCGCGGGCGTCCAGAAAGGCGCCTCCCAGATTTCGACGTCCTCGGCGAGCGGGGAATGCGTGGTGATGAAGGCGCGGATGTCGGCCTCTTCGGCGGGCAGGCCGAGTTGTGCGAACAGATCGGAGAAATGGTGGAAGGACAGGTCCATCGCGTGCTCCTGAAGGTTGGCCGGCAGTGTGATGGCCGATTCTCGCTCGCGGAGCGGGGGCCTGCAATCCTCCATCCGCCTACGCGCGCTTTGTGATGCGGCGGTCTCCCGGTGCTGTTCCGGTTAGCGTAAGGATTGGCCCGGTACCTTAATTGATGCCTGCCGCCCGGCGCCGTATTGTGGGATCACAACCAGATCAGCGGCGCGCCGGCGGAATTCTTCCGGTGACGACCCCCACCACCCGGAGACAACTCGTGACCGCCAGCCCCCGCCAACGTTTGCCTTAGCGGCGAATCCTCCCGGCAGTTCTGCCGATGCCATTCCCATGCCTTCCCTACCAAGCGGGGTGCGCCGATGCGTGCCTGCCGCGATGGAGCCGCTATGTCGCAACATTTGATTGCCATCTCAGTCCTGGGACTGATGTTCGTCGTCGCCACGGTCCTGCCGGTCAATATGGGGGCGCTCGCCTTCGTCGGCGCGTTCCTGGTCGGTACCTGGGTGGCCGCCATGCCGGCCAAGGCCATCCTGGCCGGCTTTCCGGCTGACCTGTTCCTGACGCTGGTCGGCATCACCTACCTGTTCGCCGTGGCGCAGAACAACGGCACCATCGACTGGCTGGTGCGGCTGGCAGTACGCGCCGTGGGCGGCCGGATCGCGGCAATTCCGTGGATCATGTTCCTGATCGCGGCGTTGCTGACCTCGGTCGGCGCGGTCAGCCCGGCAGCGGTAGCGATCATCGCGCCGATTGCGCTGGGCTTTGCCGCGCGCTACGGCATCAACCCGCTGCTGATGGGGCTGATGGTGATCCATGGTGCGCAGGGCGGTGGCTTCTCGCCGATCAGCATCTATGGCGGCATCACCAACAAGATCGTGCAGAAGGCCGGGCTGCCGCTGAGCGAGATGGCGACGGCTTTCGCCAGCCTCGGCGTCAATCTCGCCGTGGCGGCGGGGTTGTTCGTGGCSTTYGGCGGSCTGCGCCTGATGCGCCAATCGGCAACATCGGCTGCGGCAGCGCCGCAACCGGCCGGCGACGCGCTGGCCATRCCGCATCCCTTCGGCGCCTACACGGTGGCGGCACAGGGCGCACAGATCTATGGCGATGCCGAGGCCGAGGCGGGCATGGAGGAGCAGAAGACCATGACGCGCGACCGGGGATCGATGCTGGAGGGGGGCAACGATGCCGCCAGCAGCACGGAGACGCCGGCCGGCCTCTACCAGTACCTGACCGTGGCCGGCCTCGTGGCGCTGGCCGTGCTGACGCTCTATTTCAAGCTCGATATCGGCTTCGTCTCGCTGACCATCGCGCTGGCGCTCACGCTGATCGCCCCGGACCTGCAGAAGCGGGCGCTGGGCCAGGTGTCCTGGCCGGAGATCATGCTGATCGTCGGCGTGAGCACCTATGTGGGCGTGATGGACAAGATGGGCACGATCGATTTCGTCGGCCACAGCGTGGCGCACCTGACCTCCCCGCTGATGGCCGCGCTGCTGCTGTGCTTCGTGGGCGCCGTGGTGTCCGCGTTCGCATCGTCGACCGCCGTGCTGGGGTCGCTGATCCCGCTCGCGGTGCCGTTCCTGCAGCAGGGTTCCGACGTGAGCGCGATCGGCTTYATCGCCGCGATGGCCGTGTCGTCGACCATCGTCGATGTGAGCCCGTTCTCGACCAACGGCGCGCTGGTGCTGGCCAATGCCCAGGGCGTGGATCGGCAGGCTTTCTTCCGCAAGCTGATGGTCTACGGCGCGCTGGTCACGATCATTGCGCCAGTGGTGCTGTGGTTTGCCTTCGTCGTGCTCTGAGGTTGTAGACAGGTCTGTCTTCTATAATGGTCRCCATCCGCACCCGACTTCCGCACCGCCATGGCCACTCCCTCCGCCCGCGACCGCATTCTCGATACCGCCGCGCGGCTGTTCTACCGCGACGGCTATCGCGCCACCGGCATCGACAAGATCATCGCCGAGTCCGGCGTGGCGAAAATGTCGCTATATCGTCACTTTGCATCGAARAACGATCTGATCTCGGCCTTCCTGGCCCGCCGGCATGACAACTGGATGGCGTGGTTCGAGGCTGCCGTGCGTCGCCGGCTCGCGGAACGGCCGAACCTCGATGTGCTGGCCGATGCCCTCGCCGAGTGGTTCCAGTCGGACGACTACCGGGGCTGCGCCTTCATCAACGTGGTGGCCGAGGCCGGCGGCGGCGCAGGGGATGACCCCCGGCTGGCCGGGCACGCGGTGGAACACAAGAAATCGCTCGCCGAATTTGTCGCGAACGTGGCCCGCGAACTGAAGCTGAGCGACCCCGACGCGGTGGCCGAGGAAGCCATGGTCTGCATCGAAGGGATGATCGTGCGCTACCAGATGGTGCCAGACGTGGCATCGATCGACGCCGGCCGCCGCCTGCTGGCCCGGCTGCACGCGGCTGGGTAGGCAGCTACCCCGGTCCCACGCCGGTCATTCCCCGCTCTGCCGCATCACCCAGTCCACCGCCCGCAGCAGGTACGGCGACGTATCGCCGGCACGGTAGCTCATGATCACGGGCGAGACGAAGCCGGCCGCATCCACGGGCACGTAGCGCACATCGTCCCGATGCAGCCGCTGCACCGAGGCCGGCACCAGTGTGATGCCGATGCCCGCCGCCACCAGCCCCAGCGCCGTCTGCAACTCGTTGGCTTCCTGCACGACACGGGGCTGGAGCCCCTGCGCGCGGAACAGCGACAGCACGTGGTCCGCATAGCTGGGGCGGGGCCGGGCAGGGTAGAGGATCAGCGGATGGCGGGCCAGGGCGTCCGCCGTCAGTGGGGCGGCCGGCACGGCTGCGCTGGCGGGCAGGGCGGCCACGAGGGCCTCCGCCCGGACCACGCGCTGCGCGATGGCCGGATCGTTGAGCGCGAGCCGGCCGAAGCCGAGGTCGATGCGGCCGGACTTGAGCGCCTCCAGTTGCTGCACCGTGATCATCTCGGTCAGGCCCACTTCGATCTGGCTGGCGTCGTCGCGCAGCACGCGGATCAGTTCGGGCAGCACCCCGTAGAGTACCGAGGGCACGAAGCCGATGCCGAACCAGCGCTTCTCGTTGCGGCCGATGCGCCGCGTGCCTTCCAGCGTCTCTTCCAGCCGCTGGGTCAACTGGAGCGACTGTTCGAGCAGGAAGCGGCCGGCCTCGGTCAGCTTCAGGCCCCGCCCGACGCGATCGAACAGCGCCACGCCCACTTCCTCCTCGAACTGGCGGATCTGGCGCGACAGCGGCGGCTGGGCCATATGCAGCAGGGATGCCGCCCGCGTCACATTGAGTTCCTGGGCAACGGTCTGGAAATAACGCAGGTGCCGGAGTTCCATGGCGCCTCCTTTGTCGGGTCGATGCATACCCACAGGGTATCGATCGAGACATCATCGGTCTTGGACGTCCGTAAAGTCAAGGCGTATGCTCGATTGCAACTGATACCAAGCATCGAGAAAGTATGACTACGACGATTACCGGCATCGAGGCCATCCTGGTCGATCTCCCGACCATCCGGGCCCACCAACTGGCCATGGCGACCATGCAGCAGCAGACGCTGGTGATCGTGCGGCTGCGTTGTAGCGACGGCGTGGAGGGCATCGGCGAGGCCACCACCATTGGCGGGCTGTCCTATGGCGATGAAAGCCCCGAAGGTATCAAGCTGACCATCGACACCTACCTTGGCCCGGCGCTGATCGGCCAGGACGCCACCAATGTCCACGGCGCGATGGCGCGGCTGAACAAGGTGGCGCGCGGCAACCGTTTCGCCAAGAGCGCGCTGGAAACCGCGCTGCTCGATGGGCAGGGCAAGCGCCTGAATGTGCCGCTGGCCACGCTGCTCGGCGGCGCCGTGCGCGACACGCTGCCGGTGCTCTGGACCCTGGCCAGTGGCGACACCGCCCGGGACATCGAGGAAGCCGAGCGCCTGCTGGCCGAGCGCCGCCACAACACCTTCAAGCTCAAGATCGGCCGCCGCGCGGTGCGTGACGACGTGGCGCACGTCTCCGCCATCAAGCGCGCGCTGGGCGACCGTGCCCGCGTGACCGTCGACGTGAACCAGGCGTGGAACGAGGCCGACGCGGCCACCGGCATCGCCATGCTGGAGGCGGCCGGCATCGACCTGATCGAGCAACCCACGCCGCGCGAGCACCGCACGGCGCTGGCGCGGCTGGCGGCGCGCTTCGTGGTGCCGATCATGGCCGACGAGGCCGTGACCGGCCCGGAAGACGCGATGGAGTTGGCCCGCCTGGGTGCCGCCGATGTGTTCGCGCTCAAGATCGCCAAGTCCGGCGGCATCTTCGGCATGCTGCGCACGGCGGCCGTGGGCGACGCGGCTGGCATCGCGCTCTATGGCGGCACGATGCTGGAAGGCAGCGTCGGCACCATCGCCGCTGCGCATGGCTTCTGCACGCTGCCGCAGCTCGCCTGGGGCACCGAGCTGTTCGGCCCGCTGCTGCTCAAGGACGACATCGTGGCCGAGCGCCCTACCTACCGCGACTTCGCGCTGCACCTGCCCACCGGCCCCGGCCTGGGGCTGGCGCTGGACGAAGACAAGCTCGCGCACTATCGTCGCCCGGCCGCCTGAGCGGCGACCGCCGCCCCGCATCATCGACATATAAAAGAAGGAATGGAGACTATGAAATCCCTGAACCGGTCATTGCTGTCGGCGCTCTTCGCCGCTGCCGCACTGGTGGCGGGCACCGCCCACGCCGCCTATCCCGACCATCCCATCCGCTGGATCGTGCCGTTCCCGGCCGGCGGCGCGATGGACAACATCGCCCGCACGCTGGGCGAGGACATGTCCAGGACGCTCGGCCAGGCCGTGGTGGTGGAGAACCGCCCCGGCGCGGGCGGCAACATCGGCGCGGAACTGGTGGCGCGTGCCCCGGCCGATGGCTACACGCTGCTGATCGTGGCCAATGGCATGGCGGTCAATCCGGCGCTGTACGGCAAGCTCGGCTACGACCCGGTCAAGGATTTCGCGCCGGTCTCGCTGCTGGCCGTGGTGCCAAACGTGCTGGTCGCCAACAAGGCGAAGACGCCGGCCAAGACCGTGGCGGAGGTGATCGCCAGCGCCAAGGCGCGGCCGGGCAAGTACACCTACGCGTCGGCCGGCAACGGTACGTCGATCCATCTGGCGGGGGAGTTGTTCACGTCGATGGCACAGGTGGATCTGCTCCACATCCCCTACAAGGGGTCGGGCCCGGCCATGACCGACCTGCTTGGCGGGCAGGTGGACTATATGTTCGACAGCATCACCTCGGCCAAGCCCCAGATCGATAGCGGCAAGCTGACGCCCATCGCCGTCACCACCGCCAAGCGTTCCTCGGCGCTGCCCAACGTGCCGACGCTGGCCGAGGCGGGGCTGCCGGGCTACGAGCTGTCGCCGTGGTTCGCCGCCTTCGTGCCGGCCAAGACGCCGCAGCCGGTCATCGACGCGCTGAACAAGGCCATGCTGGAGGCGCTGAAGAAGCCCGCCGTGCAGCAGCGGCTGGCGGGCATCGGCGCGGAGCCCATCGGCAGCACGCCGGCGGCGCTGCGTGACCATCTGGCGAAGGAAACCACCAAGTGGGGCGCCCTGATCAAGGAAAAGGGCATTCGCGCCGATTGAGGATTGCGGACGGGGGCGAGCCCCCGTCAGGGAACGATGGTGAGGAACAGGTAGGCGGCGAAGATCACAAGGTGCACCACGCCCTGCAGGATCGTGGTGCGGCCCGAGCCGAGCGTCAGCGACGCGACGATCACCGTCAGGAACAGCAGCACCATCTCCTTGGCRCCCAGCCCCAGTTCGAGCGGGCGGCCAAGGGCGATGAAGACCACCGCCACCGTGGGAATGGTCAGGCCGATACTGGCCAGCGCCGAGCCCAGCGCCAGGTTCATGCTGGTCTGGAGGCGGTCCAGCCGCGCGGCGCGCAGCGCGGCGAGCCCCTCGGGCARCAGCACCAGCGCCGCGATCACCACGCCCACCACGGCGGGCGGCAGGCCCGCGGCGGCCACTGCCGCTTCCACGGACGGCGACAGCATCTTCGCCAGCGCCACCACGGCCACGAGGCACACCACCAGCAGCACGCCACTCGCGGCGGCCACGCGCCCCGGCGGCGGCGGTGCGTGCTCGTTCTCGTCGCTGCTCTCCACCAGGAAGTAGTCGCGATGGCGCACCGTCTGCACGAACACGAAGCAGCCGTACAGCACGAGCGACATCAGCCCCGAGAACGCCAGTTGCGACGAGGTCAACATCGGCCCCGGCGTGGAGCTGGTGAAATTGGGCAGCACCATGGTCAGCACCAGCAGCGCTACGAGCACGGCCATGGCCGCCTTGGCGCCGGGCGCCTGGAATTCCTGCTCCCGGTGGTGCAGGCCACCCACGAACAGGCACACGCCGACGATGCCGTTGCAGATGATCATCACGGCGGCGAACACGGTATCCCGGGCCAGCCCGGCTTTCTCGGGCCCGGCCGACAGCATCACCGAGACGATCAGCGCCACCTCGATCACGGTCACCGCAATCGCCAGCACCAGCGTGCCGAACGGCTCGCCCACCTTGTGGGCCACCACTTCGGCGTGGTGCACCGCGGAAAATACCGCGCCCGCCAGCGCGGCGGCCATGATCGCAACAAGCCAGCCCTGGCCCGGCAGCATCAGCCCGACGCCGAACGCGGCCCAGGCGGCCAGCGGCGACCAGACGGTCCATGCGGGCAGTTTGTTCGAAGTAGCCATCCTTGTTCCTTTTTCTTCTGCTGCCGCACGACGGGCGACTGACGGGGCATTGTGCAGCAGAAGGCCGCCCGGCGATAGGTTTCAGGCGGGGCGGGGAAGTTCCGGAGGGCGGCGGATTCAGTCCGGCATGAACGGCCGGGTGGGCGGCTCCGCACGCGCGAGGCGGTCGGCATCGGCATCGCGCAGGCCGGGATGATGGCGCGAGATCCAGCGCGCGGCGACGATGAGGGCGATGAGGAAAGCGAGAACGTACCCGACGAAAGAGACGGCGTTATGCATGGTCTGACCCCTATATAGGAACGGCTCTGGTGGCCGGTGCAGGTCAGTATGGGSAACAAGCGCAGCGCCCGACACCCTCTGTCGGAGGGGCGTTCCGGTCACCCAATTGGGGGCTGCGCCGCGCGTGGGCGCCTGAGTCAGAATAGCGAGCCGGACTCGGGCGCGGGCGGCGCGGGCTCGGCATCGGGGGCGGCATCGGGGGTGGCATCTGGGGCGGCCTTGCTTGCCGCCGGCGGCATCGGCGCGGGCGCCCCGGCCATGCGTTCGGACGGATAGAGCCGCAGGAAGGTCCGGGCGACCTCCGGGTCGCGGCAGCGCAGCCAGTCATCCCATTCAGTCTCCGGCACGATCACCACCGAGCGCTTCTCGGTGCCGGGCCGGTGCATGCGCGACAGCAGCGGGTGGGCATCGGCATTGACGGTGAGCATGGTGAAAGACAGCGTGTCGTCCGGCCACGCGCGCCAGAGGCCGGCGATGCCGAACCCCGGCGCGTCTGGCAGCCAGAGCTTCCAGCGCACGGGTTTGCCGGGCCGCTCCGGCGTGCCGGCCTCGGGGTAGGCGTATTCGTAGAACGCGCTGGCCGGTATCAGGGCCAGCTGGCCGGCCTTCCAGAACCGGGCGAAGGACTTGAGCGTGCCCACGGTCTCGGCGCGCGCATTCGCGGTGGGGAAGTAGCGGGTGCCGGGCGGGATCTTCCCCTTCGGCACCATGCTGAACGAGGCCAGCGCGCAGGTGCGCCCGGCATCGGAGCCGGTGACAATGGGCGCGAGGGTGTCTGGCCACGCCTCGTCCGCCCACAACCGGGCCGGCGGCTCGATGCCGAAGATGTCGCGCAGGACTTGCCGCTGGATGGGGGCGTAATTGACGCACATCGATCGCTCCAGGGAGGGGAGAGGCGTGCGGACATCCTAGCAGCCGCCGCCGTGCTACGCACTCCGCTTCGGGAGCTTCCCCGCAATGCCCATGATGGCTGCCACGCCGTCGTCTCCCATCATGGCCCTGGCGGCCGCCTGCGCCTGTGCCCACGCGGGTGCGGCCGCTTTCAGCATCGATTTGCCGGCGCGGGTCACGGAGAGCGGCCGCGATCGGCCATCGGCGGCCTCCGCCGCGTCTTCCKCGATCCATCCTGCTGCGAGCAGCGGCTGCAGGTTGCGGGTCAGCGTGGAACGGTCATGATGATTGCGCCGCCCGAGATCGGCGCGGCTGATCGGGCCGAGTTCATGCACGAGCACCAGCAGCGTGAACTGCGTGGCGTTGATGCCGAACGGGCGCAACGCCTGATCGTAGGCAGCGGTCAGGACACGCGAGATCTGCCGGGCACGGGTCATCACGCAGTGCTGGARAATCTCGGCGCCCGGGTTGCTGGCCACAGAACGCTTGTCGGTACGCATGTCTCACGGGAAGGGGGAGCGATGAAGTACCGCCAGCGTACCGCACTCAGTGCCGATGTGCTGGCGGCGCGGCCGCGGTGCCCGGCGACCGGGTATCGGGGACGGTCACGCTCACCACTTCCGTCGCCAGGATCTTGTGCGTGGGATCTGCCAGTTCCATCCGCACCTTGTGCGGCCCCGGCGGCAGCCCCACCACGATGATGGGATCCTCGCTCGTGTGCGCCCAGGTGGCCGGGCCATCGTCAACGGTCACATGCAGATGGCCGACGCGCGGCGAAACCTGGGTGGCAGCCTTGCCGAACACCGGGATCACGCGGAAGTTCTCGGTACGGAACTGGACGATCACCACGCCCCGCGCGAGCGGCTCCGGCAATGCCGGGTAAGCCACAACCCTGGGCGCCGGCTCCGCGTCGAGCGGCAGGACGGCCGGTGGACGGCTCGTGTCCGGAGGGGTTTGTGCGGCGGCCGTCATCTGCACTGTCGCGAGCGCGGCGGCGGCGAATACATAGGTAAGTGCTCTCATGTCTGACTCCTGAAGTTGGGAAACAACCCGAGGGCGCCGATGATGCCTTGACGGAATAGTAGGTGCGCGGCCATTTTGTACGCGCATGTATCTGCGCGGCGCCGCCATACACGGCGATACCGTTTGACCGTCTCGGGACCACAGACTGGATACATCGCCTCACTCTAATGCTGCATATGCAACAGATTGCGCGGCTTGGCCGGTGCAGGAGGAAACGAGATGAAAGCGAAATCAGCAATCCGTCGGTCGGCACGGTCGGTGGCCACTGCAGTCAGTGTCTCCGCGGCGCTTATGGCCGGCACAGGCGCCGCTATCGCAGCGGCCAGCGAGCCCGTTGCGGAAGTGAGTTATGTGGATGTCGATCCCGAACTGCGTTTGCGGCGGATGGTGGTCGGGCCGGCGGCACCGCGAGGCACGGTGCTGTTCCTGCACGGTTTTCCCGAAACCATGCTCGCCTGGAAAGAGATTGCCAGGACGCTTGGGGAGGAATACGAAGTCCACGCGTTCGACTGGCCGGGCTATGGCGATTCTTCACGTCCGCCTGCCGAGCGTTTCGCCTACGCGCCGCGTGACTACGCCACGGTACTGACGCGCTACATCGACACGGCAGGCATCGACAGCAGCCGCCTGGTGATCTACGCCACCGACATCGCAGCCTTGCCGGCGTTGCTGGCGGCCATCGACCGGCCCAGCATCGCCCGGACCATCATCGTCGGCGACTTYGCACCGTTCAACCGCCCGCAATACATGCAGGAACGCCTGCAGGCGCTCAAGGARCCCGCATCGGCCGAAGCCGTGCGGAGCGCCTTCAATGCCTCGCGCGACGAGATTCTGCAGAACGCGTTCACGCGTGGATTGCCGGAGGGGGCGCGCTATG
>NZ_JBFREV010000046.1:0-38316 GCF_052114485.1 Cupriavidus sp. KB_39 | reverse complement strand
CAGCGCGGCTTGTTGATCGGGCCGTAGACCAGCGGGGACGCTTCCGGGTCGAACTCATCGTCGGCGCACATGCCGTAGACCTCGGAGGTCGACGGGAACACCAGGTGCTTCTTGTACTTCACGGCCGCGCGGACCATCGGCAGGTTGGCCTCGAAATCGAGYTCGAACACGCGCAGCGGGTGACGCACGTAGGTGGCCGGGGTGGCGATGGCCACCAGCGGCAGCACCACGTCGCACTTGCGGATGTTGTACTCGATCCACTCCTTGTTGATGGTGATGTCACCTTCGAAGAAGTGCATGCGCGGATGGCTCACCAGGTCGCCGAGGCGGTCGGAGGCCATGTCCATGCCGTAGACCTCCCAGTCGGTGGTCTCCAGGATGCGGCGCGTGAGGTGATGGCCGATGAAGCCGTTGACACCAAGAATCAGGACCTTTTTCATCGGTTTTCCTCTCTGGACTGTGCAGTTGCGATGATGGATTGAAGGGCAGAAACGGTAACCGGCGCGGCGTGATCGGCGGAGGCGCCTTCCAGCAGCGTACGGAYATGCAGCATGCCGCCGTCGCCGCAGACGGCGACGATGCGGTCATCGATCACGCGCAGCCCCTGGGGCTGCAGCGGGACCGATGGCAGGGCAGGGATACGGCGCGCGGCGGCCACGATCAGGCGATGGCCGTCCAGCTCGGTGAACGCGCCCGGGTAGGGCGGCGCCACCGCGCGAATCAGGTTGTAGACGGCGGAGGCCGGCTGGTGCCAGTCGATGCGACCGTCCTCGGGCTTGCGGCCCGAGAAGTAGCTGCCATCGGCCAGCCGATTGGGACGCTTGGGCGTATGGCCGCTCATCATGGCCGGCAGGGCGCGCCAGAGCGTCTGCTCGGCGGCGACGGTGACTTTCTCAAAGACCTCGCCGGCGGTGTCGTCGGGCAGGATCGGCACGGCGGTCTGGTCGACGATATAGCCGGCGTCCGGCTTGGCTTCCATCGCGTGCAGCGTGGCGCCGGTCTCGGTCTCGCCGTGGATCACCGCCCAGTTCACCGGCACGCGGCCGCGATACTTCGGCAGCAGCGAGCCATGCATGTTGAATGCGCCCTGCGGCGCGATGGCCAGCACCTCGGCCGGAATCATCGCCCGGTAGTAGAACGAGAAGATGACATCGGGCCGGGCGGCGCGCACGGCCTCGGCCAGTGCCGGGTCGGTCGGATCTTCGCCGTGCAGGAAGGGGATGCCCAGCTCCACGGCGGTATCGGCYACGCGGCGGAACCAGATGTTCTCGTCGGGCCGGTCACGATGGGTGATCACCAACGCCACGTCCACGCCCCGCGCGTGCAGCACGCGCAGGCAGCGGTCGCCAACGTTGTGGTAGGCGAAGACTACCGCGCGCACGATTCCTCCACGGCGGTCTGGTCCGACGGCGTCCGGAGCGGGTCACGCTCGAGCACGGCCTGGATGCGGTAGCGCGGGCGGTCGCGCACTTCCTGGTAGATCCGGCCCACGTATTCGCCAAGCAGGCCGATGCCGAACAGCATGATGCCGACCAGGAAGAAGTTCAGGGCGAACAGGGTRAACACCCCCTGCACTTCCGAGCCGAGCAGGAAGCGCCGAATCAGCAGCACGACGAACAGGCCCGCCGACGAGATCGACAGCAGCGTGCCRATCGCCGAGAACCACTGCAGCGGCACGATCGAGAAGCCGGTAACGAGGTCGAAGTTGAGGCGGATCAGCTGGTAGAGCGAATACTTCGACTCCCCCGCGAARCGCTGCTCGTGGCCGACCTCGATCTCGACCGGATTGGACGAGAACGTGTACGCCAGCGCCGGGATGAAGGTGTTCACCTCGCGGCAGGCGTTGATCGTGTCGATGATGTTGCGGTCATAGGCGCGCAGCATGCAGCCCTGGTCCGTCATCTTGATCTTGGTGATGCGCTCGCGCAGCTGGTTCATCGCGCGCGACGCATAGCGCCGGAACGCCGTGTCGTTGCGCTGGCGGCGAATCGTGCCCACGTAGTCATGGCCCTSGCGCATGGCGGCCACCAGGCGCGGGATTTCCTCGGGCGGGTTCTGCAGGTCCGCGTCCAGCGTGATGACGATGCGCCCGCGCGTGTGCTCGAACCCGGCCAGGATGGCCATGTGCTGGCCAAAGTTGCCGTTGAACAGCACCACGCGCGTGACGTCCGGACGCTTGTGGAACTGCGCTGCCAGGATCTGCGGGGAGCGGTCATGGCTGCCGTCATTGATGAAGATCAGCTCGTACGACTCGCCCATGGCATCCATCGCCGGGTAAAGGCGATCGAACAGCGCCTGCAGGCCGTCCTCCTCGTTGTAGACGGGGACGACGACCGAGACCTCGACGGGGCTTAGAGAGAAAGGCGTTTGCATGTTTCGCTGAGAGTTGCGCATACCCGCTCCACGTCGGTGGCATGCATGGCAGGAAACAGCGGCAGCGTGACGATGCCGCGTCCGATGCGCTCGGCGTGGGGCAGCATGCCTTCGCGCCAGCCGAGTGAGCGGTAGTGGGTAAACAGGTGGATGGGCGGATAGTGGACACCCGTGCCGATGCCTTGCTCGCGCAGCGCCTCCATCACGTGGCGGCGCGCTTCCGCCGGGCCGCCGCGCAGGCGGTCCGTGGGCAGCACCACCTGGAACATGTGCCAGTTGGTGGTGGCGCCGGCGGGGTCCAGCGGCAGCGGCAGCTCGATGCCGAGATCGGCCAGCCCCGTGTCGGCGGCGCAGCGGAAGTAGGTCTCGGCCAGCGCGGCGCGCTTGGCGGTGATGGCGTCCAGCTTCGGCAGCTGCGCCAGCCCGATGGCGGCGTTGACGTCGGTCAGGTTGAACTTGCCGCCGGGTTCTTCCACGTCCATGCCGTCCATGCCGGTGCGGATCACGCCTTGCAGGCGCAGGCGCTCGGCACGCAGGGCTTCCTCGGGCGAGTTCAGCACGAGGCAGCCGCCTTCGATGGTGGTGATGTTCTTGTTCGCCTGGAAGCTGAAGCTGGCCAGGTCGCCGAACGCGCCGATGCGCTGGCCGCGCCAGCGGGAATCGATGGCCTGGGCGGCGTCCTCGATCACGCGTAGCTGGTGCTTGTCCGCGATGGCGTAGAGCCGGTCCATGTCCACGGGCAGGCCGGACAGGTAGACCGGCATGATCGCCCGCGTGCGCGGCGTGATGGCGGCCTCGACGGCGTCCAGGTCGAGGTTGCGGGTGCGCGGGTCGATATCGACGAACACCGGGCGGGCGCCCACGGCGAGGACCACGTTGGCCGTGGCCACCCAGGTGATCGGCGTGGTGATGACTTCGTCGCCCGGGCCGATATTGGCCACGCGCAGCGCGATCTCCATCGTGGCGGAGCCGTTGGCGAACGTCCGCACCGGCCGGCCGCCGAACACATCGGACAGCGCCGCTTCAAACGCCTGCATCTTCGGGCCGGAAGTGATCCATCCGGAAGCAAGCACCTTGCCGACCTCGGCAATGGTCTCGGTGTCGATCTCGGGCCGCACGAACGGCAGGAAGGGCTGGGCTGCGGTAACGGTCATGGTTCTTTGTGGGGCACGTGGGCTCAGGCGCGTACGCTCAGGATCGTGCAATCAGGAAGACTCCGGCCAGTATCAGCAGGATGCCGGCTACGCGCAAGGGACCAATCATCTCGCCGAACAGCCACCACGCCGCCAGCGCGTTGACCACGTAGCCCAGCGACAGCATGGGGTAGGCGATGGACACGTCCACGCGCGACAGCCCGACGATCCACACCGCCACGCTGACCACGTACAGCGTCAGGCCGCCGATCACCGGCCATTGCGTCAGCACGCGGAAYGCGGTGGTGAACAGCGTGGCGCGGTCCAGCGTGATGGCGCCCACGGCATTGGTGCCGGCCTTGAGCAGCAACTGCGCGGCGGCGTTGAGCATCACGCCGGTCAGGATGAAAGCGAAAGTCGAAAGCGTCATGACGCGGGCTTGGGTTCCGGAGTGCCTGCCGGTGCCGGGGCACCGGACGGCGGAAAGTTGCTGACCACGACGCGCCGACTATCGCGCGCCACCACATGCATCGGGACCTGCCGTGCCGACAGCTCGTCGTAGAGGCTCGGGTCCATGATGCCCAGCGCGGGCTGGCCGTCGCGCCAGCGCGCGATGAACTGGTCCAGTGTGGGAATCCACTGGTCCGGGGCCTGCTGCACGCCAAATTCAAGCTCATCGGGCTCCTCCACCATCGTCAGCGGATGTCCCAGGTAGAACGGCAGGGTATGGTCGAGTACCCGCACGCCGTACAGGGGCATATCGTCTTTCAGCACGGCACGGATGGCGGGCACCAGATCCACGCCGGACGCCCGCCGGCCCATCACTTCATGGCCCATCAGGCCGATGGTGCAGGTCAGGAACATCGCCAGCGCACACGCCGTGATGCTGGGGAACAGGCCCCTTGACTGCAACAGCTTGCGCGCCAGTATCGTGCCGCCCAAGAGTACGGCAAACGCGACGCCCGTGTACACGGCAAACGTGCGGAAGACCTCGTTTGGATTGGACGGGCGATGCAGCGTGGCCACATACGGCGTGGCCAGCAGGCCCACCACGGCCAGCGCCATCAGCGCGTTGACCTGGCGTTGCCAGGAGCGCTCGGTGATGTCGTCCAGCGCCACGCCGGCCAGCATCGCCAGCGCGGGGAAGATCGGCACGATGTAACCGGGCAGTTTGGAGCCGGACATGCTGAAGAAGACGAAAATCGCCACGGCCCAGATCAGTGCCATCAGCGCGGGCTGGAACGGCTTGCCGCCGGCCCCGCGCGCGGCCCCGGCGCGCTCGCGCACGGCGGTCCACATGCGCGGCGTCAGGCCCAGCCACGGCAGGAAGCCCAGCAGCAGCAGCGGCACGAAGTAGAACGGCGTGCCCTTGCGCGCATGCACGGTGGACGTATAGCGGTC
The DNA here is from genome assembly GCF_052114485.1 of Cupriavidus sp. KB_39. Lineage (NCBI taxonomy): Bacteria > Pseudomonadati > Pseudomonadota > Betaproteobacteria > Burkholderiales > Burkholderiaceae > Cupriavidus > Cupriavidus sp. KB_39. The sequence goes on along the minus strand of NZ_JBFREV010000046.1, from coordinate 33,409 downwards.
CCAGTGCTCGTGGATAAAGAAGAAATGGGGGAATTCGGGGTTGCGCGAGGAAATCAGCCAGAACCACGGCACCGTGACGATCAGCATGACGACGATGCCGGACACCAGATGCAGGCGCCGCCACAGCGCCAGATCGCGCGTGATCAGCGAGTAAACCACGAGGACCAGGCCCGGCAGCGCGATGCCGACCAAACCCTTGGTCAGGATGGCGACGCCCATGGCGACCCAGCAGGCCAGCATCCAGCCGCGCCGGGCGGCGGGCGTGGCGTCCGGATGCTGGGCAAGCATCATGCAGGCCAGCACGCACGCGAGCGCGCCGGACAGCGTCATGTCGAGGGCGTTGAAGTGGCCGGCGATGCTCCACATCGGCGCCGCCAGCAGGGCCAGCCCGGCCAGCAGGCCGGCACGCGCGCCGAACCAGCGCGTGGCGGCGAGCACCGTRACGCCCAGCCCGAGGATGCCCGAGAGCGCCACGCACAGCCGCGCCTGCCAGTCGCCCACGCCGAAAGCCTCGTAGGCCAGCGTGGTGACCCACATATGGAACGGGGGCTTCTCGAAGTACTTCAGGGCGTTGTAGTGGATGGTCACCCAGTCGCCGCTGGCGAACATCTCGCGCGAGATTTCCGCGTAGCGGCCTTCGTCCGGCTTCAGCAGGTGCCGGAAGTCGAGCGTGCCGAACCAGACCAGCAGGATTGCGATGACGACCAGGGCAATCATGCCGACGGGTAGCCCGGCATAGCGCGAGGGCGTGGAACTACGCATAACTCTCCTGAAATGGCCGGCGAACCGGAAGCGATGTGGTCCCGGTTGTGCAGCAGACACCACACAACGCCGCAGGGCCGGATTCGGTGGACACGCATTCCCCGCCGCGGTGAGAACCTCGCGGAAGGGCAGGGGTTCCCCTGGAACGACCGGCCATGGCCGATTGGCTCCCCCGTCCGGTCGCCAAATTGGCGCGCAATGTTAGCACGACGCGCCGGTGCCGCCGCCGGCCAGGATTCCCCATGTGCCGGATTCGCGTAATACTGGCGGCTGCACCGCGCCACGATCAGTCCCGGCAGGCCGGTTTGTCGAATCCTCAGGAAACTACGATGAAAACGGCCCTGATGTCCGGTCTCTGTTTCAGCCTGCTCGCAGTGGCGAATGGAGCACATTCACAGGCATCGGAGCCGGCTGCCGAAATCGCCCAGATCGCTCAGACCGCCCCGGCCGCCCCGGCCGCCCCGGCCGCCCCGGCCGCCGACGCCGCGCCCGTSGCCGGCATGTCCCCCGTGCCCATGCCGGCCGGTGCAGCCTTGTGCGACGCCCCGTGGTTCCGCTCCGGCTCCCGCGTGCAGATGGAAGGCGACGGCGAGATGCCGATGTCGATCACCATGACGCTGCGYGAGGTGATGCGCACGGCGCGCGGCTGCAGCGCCCAGCTCGAAGTGCGCTCCAAGTCGGCGCTGTCGGCGCTGATGGGCCCCCCGGTGGTGATGGACCAGGTGCACGAGATCAATATCGACCGCAGCAGCGCCACCATGCGCACGCGCATCGACAGCCGCAACGCGGTGATCAACGCCCGGGCCCGATATGCGCGGATGTTCGGCGAGGCGTCGTTTACGGGTAGCGGCGTTTTCAACTATGCCGGCGTGGAGATCAAGGAGGGGGCGATGCTCGAGGGCGAGACCTTCCAGTCGAGCGTCTCGCTGAAGATCTATCCGCTCGGCGCCGACGAGGTGGTGGGCACGATGCAGGCCCTGCATGCGTCGATCATCGTCGGCTCCCGCATGGTGGGGCGACGCCAGATGATCAATACCGTGATGGGACGCAAGGAGTGCATGCCCATCACTTATGAGAAGCGCACCTCGCTGGGCCCGTTGATGGTGGGCGACGAGATCCTGCAGYTGGAGCCGAGCGTGCTGCACGTCACCGACTGGTACTGCCCGATGGAGGCCTTCGTGCTGCGCACCGAAGTCCGCCAGAACAACAAGGTCCAGCGCGTGGACGTGACCGGGCTGGAAATGCTGGACCCCGAGGCCCCGGCGGAGCGCTGACACCCGCATCCGGCCAATAAAAAACCCCCCAATGTCTTGGGGGGYCTGTTTCCGCACGGGAAGATCCGTGACCGGCCAGCGGCCAATCAGTTGCCCTGCGTGGGCTTCTTGGTGGTCTTCTTGGTCTTGTCCTTCTTCGGCTGGCCCGACTGATCCACCAGATCCGCACGGGTGCTCTTGTTCGCGCCCTGGCTGTACGGGTCGAACTTGTCGCCGGACTTCGCACCCTGGCTGTAGGTGTCGAATTTCTCGCCGGACTTCGCGCCTTGCGAGTACGGGTCGAACTGCTTCTTGTCCTGTGCAATGGCCGCCACGGAGGCGGTAGCCAGGCCCAGCGCAACTGCGGTGGCGATGATCTTGTTCATGGGATCTCCTGAGTGGTGCCGCCTTCCGGCGGTTCGCGTTGTGCGGGCTTACCGGCCAGTAAACAGCATGTCAGCCCGCTCGGGCCAGTGTGTCCAAGGCCGGTGAAGCCGTCAACTCAGGGGTTTTCCGGGGGCGGCAGCCGCGTGCCGCCCCGAGATGGATGCCGAAAAGTGCTTATTCGGTCACGGCGTCAGAGGGGTGCTTCCAGGCCTGTGTGACCTCGGCGGAGGGCGCCAGCGCGAGGTTGGTGCCACGCGTGCCAATCGGCTGCTGGAACCAGCGCTTTTGCAGCGCGACCACGTCCGGCGTGGCGAAGGTGCCCGCCAGCGCCTGATCGACCAGCCGCTTCCACTCCGGGTCCGCCTTGGACATCATCAGCGCGTTCTGCTCCACCGACAGCGCCGGGCCGACAATCACGAACTGCGACGGATCCTTCGACTTGGCGCGCAGCCCGGCCAGCAGCACATCGTCCATGACGAAGGCCTGGGCGCGGCCCGTCTCCAGCAGCAGGAACGACTCGCCATGATCCTTGGCGTAGACGTCCCGATAGCCATAGTCGGCCTTCAGGCGTCGCACGTGGCGGTCGCCGGTGGAGCCGGCGCTGGTCACCACGGTCTTGCCACGCAGATCCTCGAGCGACTTGATACCCGAATCGGCCCGTACCAGCATCCGCACCGTGGATACATAGTGCGAAACGCTGAACGCCACCTGCTTCTGGCGCTCCAGCGTATTGGTATTGGGCGCGCAATCGAGCTCGACCAGCCCATTGACGACGGCCGGAATGCGGTTCTGCGGCGTCAGCGGCAGCCAGCGCACCTTGATCTCCTTCAACCCGGCCTTGACGCGGGCGGCCTCGGCGGCACGCAGGCAGAGATCCACCGCATACCCGGCCGGCTGGCCCTTGTCGTCGGCAAACGAAAACGGCAACGCCGATTCCCGATAGCCGAGCGTAATCGTGCCCGTCTCGCGAATCTTGTTGAGAACCGGGCTATCGGCATGGGCGAGAGCAGGCGCCACTACCCCGGCGAGCAGGGCAGCAGCGGCAATCAGGCGTTGCAGGGACGAAAACGAGGCAAACGGCGACATGGGATCCGAGGGTGCTGACGAAAGCGGCAAGGGTATACCCCGGGCCTGCGGCGCAGGAAGGATATTCTCGTCATAAGCAAATGCCCGGTTTTGGGGAATGGGCCGCGCTACGTCAGTCGGAAGCCGTCGCAGGCCATCAACGCCCAGACCACCACAAACGGGAGCGCACACAGGACGCGGGTCCGCATTCGGGCGCGCCTGGCAAGCAGGGACCAGAGGGCGAGGGTGCTGGTGGTCCAGAGTGAGATGCTTGATATCAGATAATTCTGCTGGGACCGATAAGCCCACATCGAAGCGGCTGGGCCTTCCTCTCCAAAGGGGTATTCATGAGGGACAGTCCATGCGTCCCAGATATCTGCAGGCATAATAACGACGATGAAGGCGAGAATGATGCCAGCGATTATTTTAATAACGAACCTGTAATTCCATGTCTTTTGCATAATACATAAACTCCTTATTTCGATGCGCCGGACAGTTCCTTCGAGATCCAGAAGTTCGATGATTTCCCGTGGCGTCGGCGTCGTGCCAAAAAGCCGATAACCGAATCTTCGCGAACGAGATCTTCGAGGTCCCGCCGCAGAAAATGATTGTTTTTGATTTCGTTTTCCATGCGCTGGTCTGTATGACTAGGGTTGAACCAGCAGACGTTCTACCCGCGCATTGTCTGAGAGGTCTATCAGACGCGCCCAAGAATTGGGCATGGTTTGACTTTCATCGTGGCCGGCGCGCCATCCCACCTATCCTTGTTACATCCGTAACCTTTGACCCCCATCCGTCCCTGCACCAACAAGGTACAATCCCGCACCTTTGTATCGTTCTCATAACAAATGGGCACCCGTCCTTCTCGTTTGGCGTGCATTGACGCGCTGAAGGCGGTCAGCTCACAGCTGATCGTGTTGCACCATCTGGCCTTCTACGGGCCGATGTCCGATGCCGCGCACGCCCTTGCCCCGGGGCTGATTGGCTGGCTGGCCGACTATGCGCGCATTGCCGTGCAGGTCTTTCTTGTTGTCAGTGGTTTCCTGGCCGCGCGCAGCCTGGCGCCGGGCGGGATTCTGACGGCCGCGAATCCGCTGGGGACCATCTGGCGCCGTTATCAGAAGCTGGTGGTGCCGTTTGCCGTTGCCATTCTCGTGGCGATTGCCGGGGCTGCGCTGGCGCGCACCTGGATGACGCATGACTCCATTCCGGCCGCCCCGCACTTGGCGCAGTTCGTCGCGCATCTGCTCCTGCTGCACAACATTCTCGATGTGGACGCGCTGTCCGCCGGCGTCTGGTATATCGCCATCGACCTGCAACTGTTCGCCTTGCTCGTGATGGTGCTGTGGGTGGCGCGCGCGGCGCCGCGTCGGCGCCTGCCGTGGGGCATGGCGCTGGTGGGTGCGCTGGCCGTGGCGTCGCTGTTCTGGTTCAACCGCGACGCCAGCTGGGATATCTGGGCGATCTATTTCTTTGGTGCCTATGGCATGGGCACGCTGGCCTACTGGGTGTCGAACCCGGGGCGCTCGCCGATGGCGCTGATCCTGCTGGCCTCGCTGGGCGTGGCGGCGCTGGTGGTGGACTTCCGGCTGCGCATCGCGGTGGCGCTGGCCACGGCGCTGCTGCTGGCCATCTCCCGGCGCGGGGACTGGCTGGAGCGCTGGCCCGGCGGCCGTCTGGCGGATCTCTCGGCCTATTTCGGCAAGATTTCCTATTCGGTCTTCCTGGTCCACTTTCCGGTTTGCCTGGTAGTCAATGCGGCGGTCTCGCACCTGGCGCCGGGGCAGCCCGTGCTCAACGCACTGGGCATGGGGGCCGCCTGGGTCGCCAGCAATCTGGCCGGGGCGGTGTTCCATCGCTATGTGGAATCGGTCGATGTCCTCCATGTGTTGCGCGAGGCGATCTGGCCGGCGCGTGACAAGTCGGTCACTTCCGAGGCCTGATCCGGGCCTTTGCGCCTTAGCGCTCTCAGCTGTATGTCGGCACCAGCGCCTTGCGCGCGGCCGGGTCCTCGATGACCCGGCGCCAGTCCGCGGGCGCCCCGTGCGACATCCCTCCCACGGGCACCATGCCCGACACCTTGCCGGACGGCAGCACACATCGCACGCGCGGCCCGGGTGCCCGCTGGGCCTCGCCGGCCTGCGCCGACACCGTCACGCAGGAGGCGGGCAGCAGGCTGGCCGATGTCCCCGCGGCCTGCGCCGCCACAGGCGCCAACACGCTGAGGGATGCGGCGACTGCCGCTAAGGCGGATAGTAGTTTCATGATGTTCTCCATGCTGTGGCTGGCCCCGTCTGGGGCGCGATGCAGCCAGTATGGAAAATGCCTGTCGACCTCGACATAGCCGAAGTCCTAAATTGACCCCATCGCCCTGATGGTGCCCACCGCCTCGCCTTGGCGCGGGCAACGCACTGCCACGGTGCGTTCGGCGCCACACCTACCGTAACAACCCCACTTGGGCGATGGCACGAACGTTGCCTAGTATGGAGATACAAACCTGACCATTTGGTCAGGATTCCAGATACCGGGGCATCCGGGGAAGAGGCTGTCATGTCCGATCACATCGTCCTGACCTCGCACGCGCGCCGCGACAAGCCGGCCGAGCCGATCCACTGGGGCGCCCCCACGGCGGCCGAGCGGGGACCGGTCATCGCCAGCCTCACGGACCTCACGCGCCGCAACGTGATCGGCACCCACGCCGGGGCCTATGCGATCTATCGCGCGCTGGCGGTGGCCTCGGGCAGCCTGCAGCGCGCGCATCGGCCGGACCTGACCGACACSGCGCCGGCCGAGTCCATCGGGCCCCATGCCCAGTGGGGCGATCCGGACAAGATCGTCTCGCTCGACCCCTGGGGCCACCTCGTCTCCACCGTCTTCGCAGACCGCATCGCCGCCGGCGTGGACATCCGCCCGACCATCGCCGTCACGCGCGCCCATATCAATATGCCGGAGCTGACGGCGGCCATCGCCGCTGGCCGGCTGGTGCCCGATGGCGAGATCCTCTATCCCAATGGCGATGTGCGCGTGACCAAGGCCGCCGTGGACCCGGTCTGGTACCTGCCGGGCCTGGCGCGGCGCTTCAATATCAAGGAAAGCATCCTGCGGCGCAGCCTGTTCGAGCAGACCGGCGGCATGTTCCCGGAACTCGTCACGCGGCCCGACCTCAAGGTCTTCCTCCCCCCCATCGGTGGCATGACGCTCTATTTCTTCGGCGATGTGGCCAAGCTGGGCCAGCCGGAGACCCGCGTGGCCTGCCGCGTGCACGACGAATGCAATGGCTCGGATGTGTTCGGCTCCGACATCTGCACGTGCCGGCCCTATCTGGCGCACGGCATCGAGGTCTGTATCGAGATGGCGCAGCAGGGCGGCGTAGGCCTGGTGGTCTATAACCGAAAGGAGGGCCGCGCGTTGGGCGAGGTGACCAAGTTCCTGGTCTACAACGCGCGCAAGCGCCAGGTGGGCGGCGACCGCGCCGAAACCTACTTCGCGCGGACYGAATGCGTGGCGGGCGTGCAGGACATGCGGTTCCAGGAACTGATGCCCGACGTCTTCCACTGGCTGGGCATCCGGCGGATCGACCGCTGGGCGTCCATGAGCAATATGAAACATGGCGCGCTGACCGCGCAGGGCATCGAGGTGGTGGAGCAGGTGGCCATTCCCGAGGCGCTGATCCCGGCCGACGCGCGCGTGGAAATCGATGCAAAGGTGGCGGCGGGGTACTTCACGCGGTACACGCCGCCGGACGCCGACGAACTCGCCCTGGCAAAGGGCAGGGGGTTGAACGAATGAACCAGCATTCCGAAGGAGGGCAGGACGCACGGATCGATGGCGATGGCAGCGGCTGGCACACCCCGGTGCCGCCGGACCATCCCGCCTCGGCGCTGTTGAGCGCGGAGGCTGTGCGCAGCCGGTGCGCCATTGTGACGGAATACGTGGCGGCGGGCGACTCTGCGCTCTTTACTTGGCATCCAGACCGGGTGCACGCCGTGGCGGACTACGTGGCGGCCACCATCCGGCGCCGCTACCGCGACCTCAAGGTGCCGTATCACAGCCGCTGGCGCCATTTCGAGAGCGGCGGTCCGGGCGAGGAAAAGCTCGACCGCTGGCAGATCCTGTGCGAGCGGGCGGGCATGTCCGGCGCCGATCATTGCGAGGAACGCGCGCGCATCGGCATCGACCTGGTCATCCCGAGCGTACTGCTCGATGCCGGTGCCGGCGCTGACTGGCGCTACCGCGATCCGGCCAGCGACCTGATGCTGACCCGCTCCGAGGGGCTCGGCGTGGCCAGCTTCGATCTCTTCGCGCGCGGCGGCTTCTCCGCCGAGCATGGCGACCCCTTGCGTGCCGATGGCGAGCGGCTGGCGCGCATGGACGCCTCGACCATCGCCACCGCTTTCCAGGTGGCCGCGCACAACCCGCTGGTGGGGCTGGAAGGCCGCGCCGGCCTGCTGCGCCGGCTGGGGGAGGTGGTGCAAGCCACCCCGGCCGTCTTCGGCACGCCGGCCCGGCTCGGCAATCTGTACGACTACTTCGCCAAACATGCCGTCGATGGCCGCATCGAGGCCAGCTTCGTGCTGCGCACGCTGCTGGTGGCGCTCGGGCCGGTCTGGCCGGGCCGCGTGCAGCTCGATGGCATCTCGCTGGGCGACTGCTGGCACCATGAAGCCGCGCCCGACGGGCTGGTGCCGTTTCACAAGCTCACCCAGTGGCTGACCTATTCGCTGCTGGAGCCGCTCGAGGACGCCGGTCTCACCGTCACCGGGCTGGACGCCCTGACCGGCCTGCCCGAGTACCGCAACGGCGGCCTGCTGTTCGATTTCGAGCTGATGGTGCCGCGCAACCCCGATTTCGCGGCGGGCACGCACACGGTGGATGAGCCGGTGATCGTGGAATGGCGCGCGCTGACCGTGACCGGGCTCGACCTCGTGGCCGAAGGGGTGCGGCAGGCGCTGGGCGTCACCCAGGAGGATTTTCCGCTGGCGCGGGTGCTGGAGGGCGGCACCTGGGCCGCGGGCCGGCGCATTGCCGCGCAGCGCAGGCCGGGCGGCACGCCCCCGTTCGCGATCCAGAGCGACGGCACGGTGTTCTGACGAGAGCCTTTTACCACCCACGTTTTTGCAGGCAGCCGGGCGCGGCGGGCCAGTGGCCCGTCGTGCCTGATGAAACCAGCGAGTCGACCCAAGGAGCGCACCATGAATGACCTGTCCGCCGTGCCTACGGCCGCGCAAGCCATTGCCGATACAGAGACGTCGCCGTCAGCCATGGTGATGGTGGTCAATCACCCGCTGGTGCAGCACAAGGTCACGCTCGCGCGCAGCGAGGAAACGACTACCGATAACTTCCGCCGTCTGGTGCGAGAGATCAGCCAACTGTTGACCTACGAGGCCACGCGCGACCTGGCGATGGAGACCATCGCCATCAAGACGCCGATCGCGCCGATGGTGTCGCCGGTGCTGTCGGGCAAGAAGCTCTGTCTGGTGTCGATCCTGCGCGCCGGCAACGGCTTCCTGGACGGCATGCTGGACCTGCTGCCCGCCGCGCGCGTTGGCCATATCGGGCTCTACCGCGACCCCGAGACGCTGGAGCCCATCGAGTACTACTTCAAGATGCCGGAAGACATCCACGAGCGCATGGTGATCGTGGTGGACCCGATGCTGGCCACGGGCAACTCCGCCATCGCGGCACTGAACCGGCTCAAGGAGGCCGGCGTGACGACCATGAAGTATGTCTGCCTGATTGCCTCCCGCCCGGGGCTCCAGGCGCTGCGCGCGGCGCACCCGGACGTGGCGATCGTCACGGCGGCCATCGACGAGCAGCTCAACGAGCACGGCTACATCGTGCCGGGCCTCGGCGACGCCGGCGACCGGCTCTACGGCACGAAGTAATGGACGCGCTGGTCGCGCCCGCCGCCCGCGAAGCGGCGGGCCGCATTCGACAGGAGAACGAGGCGCTGATCCTGCGCGCGGCGGAATACGTGTTCGCCCGCGCGGGTTTCGCCGGGGCGACGATGGCCGACATCGCCCTGCGCGCCGGCGTGCCGAAGTCGAACCTGCACTACTACTTCCGCACCAAGCAGGCGCTGTACCGCGCGGTGCTGGCCCATACGCTGCAACTGTGGCTGTCCGAGACCGACATCATCAGCGTCGACTATCCGCCCGAGGTGGCGCTGGAGCATTACATCCGCGCCAAGATGCGGCTCTCCGCCAGCCACCCGGACGCCTCGCGCGTGTTTGCCAACGARCTGCTCCATGGCGCGCCCGAGATCGGCGGGGTGCTGCGTGAGGCACTTCGTGAGYTGGTGGCGCGCAAGTCGGGGGTGATCCGCGCCTGGATCGCCGGCGGGCAGATGGCGGCGGTGGACCCGCAGCATCTGTTCTTCACGATCTGGGCCGCCACGCAGACCTATGCCGACTTCGAAACCCAGATCTGTGCCGTGCTGGGCGTGAAGCGGCTGGACGCCCAGGACTTCCAGCAGGCCACCGAGCATCTGGTGGCCTTGCTGTTGCGCGGCTGCGGGCTCGAGCCAGCGTCCGCCCGCGCGCATGGCATGGCCTGAGGCCGATGCTGGACCAGAAAAAAAGAATTCCAACGCAGTACTCGATCACGCGCAACGACGCGAAAGGGGAGTGAAGTCATGCCTATTGAAAGCTATCGCCGCACCTGGCTGAAAGTGGCGGCGGCGGGGGCCGCGCTGGCGGGTATCGTGGCCCTCGGCGCCACGCCGCTGGCCCATGCCCAGACAAAGGTGAAGGTGGCCGCGGTGTACACGGTGCCGGTGGAGCAGCAGTGGGTCTCGCGTATCCACAAGGCGCTGAACGAAGCCAAGGCGCGCGGCGAGATCGACTATGTGTTCTCGGAAAGCGTGTCGAATGCCGACTACGAGCGCGTGCTGCGCCAGTACGCGGAGCAGGGCTCGGGGCTGATCGTGGGCGAGTCGTTCGCCGTGGAGGCCGCCGCGCGCAAGGTCGCCAAGGACTACCCGAAGGTCGGCTTCCTGATGGGCTCCTCGGGCAAGCCGCAGGCGCCGAATTTCTCGGTGTTCGACAACTACATCCAGGAGCCGTCCTATCTGACCGGCATGATCGCGGGCGGCATGACCAAGACCAACCACATCGGCATGGTCGGCGGCTATGCGATTCCCGAGGTGAACCGGCTGATGCACGCCTTCATGGAAGGCGCGCGCGAGGTGAACCCGAAGGTGAAGTTCACGGTGAGCTTCATCGGCTCCTGGTTTGATCCGCCCAAGGCCAAGGAAGCGGCCTTCGCCATGATCGACAAGGGCGCGGACGTGCTCTACGCCGAGCGCTTCGGCGTTTCCGACGCGGCCAAGGAGCGCGGCAAGCTGGCCATCGGCAACGTGATCAACACCCAGCCGCAATACCCGGCCACGGTGGTGGCCTCGGCGCTGTGGAACATGGAGCCGACGATTGGCGCCGCGCTGGCCAAGGTCAAGGCCGGCCAGTTCAAGAACGAGGACTACGGCCAGTATTCCTTGATGAAGGTCAAGGGCGCCGAGCTGGCGCCGCTGGGCACCTTCGAGGGCAAGGTGCCGGCTGACGTGATGACCAAGGTTAAGGCCAAGGAGCGCGCCATCCTCGATGGCAAGTTCACGGTCAAGGTGGTGGAAACGGAGCCGAAGTCCACGCCGTAAGGTTGGTTTTACTCCCCTCTCCCGCGTGCGGGAGAGGGGAGAACACCCACGAACATTGAAATGGCATCGCCTCCCGTCCTCCGTCTTTCCCATATCACCAAGCGTTTCGGCCCGCTGACCGCCAACGACGACATTTCGCTCGATCTCCAGCGTGGCGAGGTGCTCGCCCTGCTCGGCGAGAACGGCGCCGGCAAGAGCACGCTGGTCAATATCCTGTTCGGCCACTACGTTGCCGATGCCGGCAGCGTCGAGGTCGATGGCGCGACGCTGCCGCCCGGCAACCCGCGCGCAGCGTTGGCGGCTGGCGTGGGCATGGTCCACCAGCACTTCACGCTGGCCGACAACCTCACCGTGCTCGACAACATCCTGATCGGCACCGAGCCGCTCTGGCGCTGGCGCCAGCAGCGCGCCGCCGCGCTCGGGCGCGTTCAGGCCATCGCCCAGCGCTTCGGCCTTGCCGTCCAGCCCAACGCGCGGGTCGGCGCGCTGTCCGTGGGCGAGCGCCAGCGCGTGGAAATCGTCAAGGCGCTGTATCGCGGCGCCCGGGTGCTGATTCTCGATGAACCCACAGCCGTGCTGACGCCCCAGGAGGTGGACAGCCTGTTCACCACGCTGGCGCAATTGATYGCCGAAGGGCTGTCGGTCATTTTCATCAGCCATAARCTCGAYGAAGTGCTGCGTGTATCACATCGCGTGGCGGTGCTGCGCGGCGGCAAGCTGGTGGCGATGCGCGCGGTCGGCGAGACCAGCAAGCAGGAGCTGGCCGAACTGATGGTGGGACGGCGTGTGGAGATGCCGCGGCGCGTGGCCGTCGAGACGCCTGGGGAACTGGTCGCCACCCTGCGCCGCGCCARTGTGGCGGCGGCCGAGGGCCGCGTGGCACTGCACGATGTCACGCTGGCGCTCCATGCGGGCGAGATCGTCGGCATCGCCGGCGTGTCCGGCAACGGGCAGGTGACGCTGGCCGAACTGATGAGCGGCATGCTCGCGCCATCGTCCGGCACGGTGACCGTGGAAGGCATCGACCTGCCGGCCGTGCCTCGGCGCTGGATTGCCGCCGGCGTGGCGCGCGTGCCCGAGGATCGCCATGCCGAAGGCGCCGTGGGCGACCTGGCCGTGTGGGAGAACGCGATTGCCGAGCAATTGGGCAACCCGGCGTTCGTGCGCGGCGGGGTGATCCGCAGCGGACCGGCGCGGCGCTTTGCGGCGGCGCTGGCCAAGAAATTCGATGTGCGCGGCGGCGGCATCGACGCCCCCACGCGCACGCTCTCCGGCGGCAATATGCAGAAGCTGATTTTGGGGCGCGCGCTGTCGGTACGCGGCGCGCAGACGCCTCGGCTGGTCATCGCCAGCCAGCCCACCTGGGGGCTGGACATCGGCGCGGTGGCCTACGTCCATCGCCAGTTGCTGGAAGCGGCGGCGGCCGGGGCCGCCGTGCTGCTGATTTCCGAGGATCTCGACGAACTGCTGTCGCTGGCCGACCGCATCGCCGTGATCCATGGCGGACGGCTGACGCCGGCCCGCGCGGCGTCCGGCTGGACGCTCGGCACGCTGGGTCTGGCCATGGCCGGCGCGGACCACGCCGCAACGCACGGGGAGGTGGCCCATGCGGCTTGAAGCACGCACCACGGTCTCGCGCACCGCGCTGGTGGCCGCGCCGTTCGGGGCCATCGTCGCCACACTTGGTATTTGTGCCGTATTGGTCGCCTGGGCCGGCGCGCCGGTCGGCAAGGCGTATTGGCTGTTGCTCGAAGGCGGCTTCGGCTCGCGCTTCGCGTGGTCGGAAACGCTGACCCGCGCCACGCCGCTGATGCTGACCGGGCTGGCTGTGGCGGTGGCGTTCCGCACGCGGCTGTTCAATATCGGCGCGGAAGGGCAGTTGTACCTGGGCGCGCTGGCGGCGGTGGCCGTGGGCGGGCAGGTGGATGGGGCTGCCGTGCCTTGGGCGGCTTCGCTCCCGAACGGGCTGCTGTTCGGCCTGATGGTGGCGGCCGGCATGCTGGCCGGCGGGCTGCTGCTGCTGGTGCCGGCACTGCTGAAGCTGCGGCTGGGGGTGGACGAGGTGGTCACCACGCTGCTGCTGAACTTYATCGTCCTGCTGGGCGTGTCGATGATGCTGGATGGACCGATGAAGGACCCGCTGGCGATGGGCTGGCCGCAGTCCGTCGCGCTGGTGCCGGAACTCGAACTGTCGCGGCTGCTGGAGCGYTCGCGCGTGCATAGCGGGCTGCTGATCGCCGTGGCGCTGGCCGTGATCCTGTGGGCGGTCAACCGCTTCACGGTGTTCGGCCTGCAGATGCGTGCGGTGGGCGCCAACGCGCGCGCGGCGGCTTTCGCGGGCATGCCRGTGACGCGCGTGACCCTGCTGGCGGCGATGCTGTCCGGCGCGCTGGCAGGGCTGGCCGGCGTGGTGGAGGTGGCGGGGCGCACCGGCTACCTGACCCTCGACATCTCGCCCGGCTACGGCTACGCCGGGGTGGTCATCGCCATGCTGGCTGGGCTGCATCCGATCGGCGTGATCGCCGCGTCGGTGTTCGTGGCGGGCGTGCTGGTGGGCGCGGACGGCATGAGCCGCGCCGTGGGCGTGCCGAATGCCATCGCCGACGTGATCGTCGCCGTGGCGCTGCTGACCATGCTGGTAGCCACGATGCTGACGCGCTACCGCGTGCGGCTCGACCGCATCGGGAGGGCCGCCTGATGGAACTGCTCGATATCGTGAGCGCGGCGCCGTTCTGGGTCGCCGTGCTGCGCGTGGCCACGCCGCTGATCTTCGGCACGCTGGGCGTGCTGCTGTGCGAGCGCGCCGGGGTGCTCAACCTCGGCATCGAAGGGATCATGGTGGCCGGCGCCTTCTCCGGCTGGCTGGCGGTCTACCTCGGCGCGCCGCTCTGGGGCGGCGTGGCGGTGGCGGCGGGCGTGGGGCTGGCCTTCGGGCTGCTGCACGGCTGGCTGACCGTGTCGATGGCGCTGTCCCAGCACGTGGCGGGGCTGGGCGTGACGATGCTGGCCACCAGCGTGTCTTACTACGCCTACCGGCTGAACTTCGCGCAGGTGTCGTCGCCGCCGACGATCACCCCGTTCGCGCCGATGACSTGGTGGGCGCAGGTACCCGTCATCGGTCCYGTGATGGCCGCCGAGACAGCCCTGACGCTGCTGGCGCTGTGCATGGCGCCGCTGATCGGCTGGCTGCTCTATCGCACGCCGCTGGGGCTGGCCCTGCGCATGGTCGGCGAGAATCCGGCGGCGGCGGAGGGACAGGGTATCCGCGTGGCGGCCGTGCGGATCGGTGCGATCATGGCCGGCTCGGCGCTGATGGCCGTGGGYGGCGCCTTCCTGACGCTCTCCGCCTTCAACGCGTTCTTCTTCAATATGATCAACGGGCGCGGCTGGATCTGCGTGGCGCTGGTGGTCTTTGCCTCGTGGCGGCCGGGCCGGGCGCTGCTCGGCGCGGTGCTGTTCGCCGCGTTCGACGCCCTGCAACTGCGTCTGCAACAGGGCGGGGCGAGCCTGCCGGGGCTGCCGCCGCTGCCGTACCAGGTGTACCTGATGCTGCCCTATGTGCTGTCGATCCTGGCGCTGGTGCTGGTGGCGCGCCGCGCGGCCTATCCGCAGGCGCTGATGAAGCCGTACCGCAAGGGCGAGCGCTGATCCGGTCCCATCGCCCCCTATATATATAAGAGAGAGATTCCACATGTTCGACCTGATCCTGCGCCGCTGCAGTCTGCCCGATGGCCGTACCGACATCGACATCGGCATCGCCAACGGCAAGATCGCCGCCGTGGAGCCGCGCCTGGCCGCCGCGGCGGGCGAGGAGATCGACGCCGCCGGCCAGCTCGTCACGCCGCCGTTCGTCGACGCGCACTTCCACATGGATTCGACTTTGTCCTATGGGCTGCCGCGCGTGAACCAGTCCGGCACGCTGCTCGAGGGCATCGCCCTGTGGGGCGAACTGAAGCCGCTGCTGACGCAGGAGGCCATCGTGGAGCGCGCGCTGGCCTATTGCGACTGGGCCGTGGCCAAGGGGCTGCTGGCCATCCGCTCGCACGTGGATGTCTGCGATCCGCGCCTGCTGGCTACGGAGGCGCTGCTGCACGTGCGCGAGCGCGTAAAGCCCTACCTCGACCTGCAACTGGTGGCCTTTCCGCAGGACGGCGTGCTGCGGGCGCCCGGCGCGCTGGACAACCTGCGCCGCGCGCTGGACATGGGCGTGGACGTGGTCGGCGGCATTCCGCACTTCGAGCGGACCATGGCGGACGGGGCGGCGTCCGTAAAGCTGCTGTGCGAGGAAGCCGCCGCGCGCGGCCTGCGGGTGGATATGCATTGCGACGAGAGCGACGACCCGATGTCGCGCCATATCGAGACGCTGGCCAGCGAGTCCGTGCGGCTTGGGCTGCAGGGGCGCGTCACGGGCTCGCACCTGACGTCGATGCATTCGATGGACAACTATTACGTGTCCAAGCTGCTGCCGCTGATGCACGAGGCCGGCGTGGCGGCCATCGCCAATCCGCTGATCAACATCACGCTCCAGGGCCGGCACGACACCTACCCGAAGCGGCGCGGCATGACGCGCGTGCCGGAGCTGCTGGCGGCGGGGGTGCCGGTGGCCTTCGGGCACGACTGCGTGATGGATCCGTGGTACGGGCTCGGCACCGGAGACATGCTGGAGGTCGCCCACATGGGCCTGCACGTGGCCCAGATGACCGGGCAGGACGCCATGCGCGCCTGCTTTGCCGCCGTGACCGAGACGCCAGCCAAAATCCTCGGCCTGGACGGCTACGGCCTGGCCCCGGGCTGCCGGGCGGACCTGGTGCTGTTGCAGGCGCGCAATCCGGTGGAGGCCCTCCGCCTGCGCGCCACGCGGCTGGCCGTGCTGCGCGCCGGCAAGGTGGTGGCCCGTACCCCGGCCGCCACCGCCACGCTGACGCTGGACGGCCGGCCATCACAGGTGGACTTCCAGTTGCGCTAAGATTTTTTCGATAGCCTGTTGACAGAGGCTGACCATCGCAGCATAATCTCTTTCTTCGCATCGCCGCAGACATGCAGCGAGACGAAGCCCAGATGGCGGAATTGGTAGACGCACTAGGTTCAGGTCCTAGCGGTGGCAACACTGTGGAGGTTCGAGTCCTCTTCTGGGCACCAATATTTAAATGGCCCCGCGAAAGCGGGGCCATTTCTATTTGTACGGAAGAAAAGGCCCCTCGGGGCCTTTTTCGTTTTCGGCGCTTGTACGATCTCTGCGGGTTTTGGCTTGCGCGGCAGTTCACACAGGCATTCACCATCGCCGGATGTTTGACCTATGCTCAAGTCTGATCGGGCATGGTCAGAAACGCCCGGCAAGGTGGTTGCCATGAGAAAGCTGGCGTTGCGTGAGAGAGAGGAGCGGTCCGGGTGCCATCCCGGATGGAAACCTTGTGCCGCGACAGACTGGGCACATCATCCGTCGCTCCGATGGTGGTTGCTCATGGCGTTGATGGCCGGCGCAGTTGTGGTCCATGCGGAGGAGGCGGACAGTTGGAACGCGCCCGCCGCCGCGTCCGCCCCTGCGCCCGGGCCCACCGGCGAAGGCGCCGCGCCGCCCGAACTCGCCAGCGGGCATCCCAAGTCCCCCGCCCAGCCCGATGCCCTCGCGCCGCCACGCATGGTGGACGGCGATGACGGTCCGGGGCTGCCCCGTCCGCACTACGCTTCGCTGTCCGCGCAATCGCGGCCCGTCGACGACGCGCCGGGCCCCGGCGCCATCGATCGCCAGGTTGAGACCTATCGCGGCGCGCCCCGACCCGCCCGGTTGCACCTCGACGACGTGACCTCCGCCACCGGCTTTGTCGACAGCAGCGTGCGCAGCATGGCGTTGGCAATGAACACGCCACTGTCGCGCAACGCGGAAGGACTGACGCTGCAGTCGCGCGTGGAGATGGCCTATCGCCCCGGCATGTCGCCCGTCGGCAATAACTGGGACACCCCGCCCGGCGAGTCCAGCGCCACCGGCCTGGCCGTCCGCCTCTACGGCTCCCGCCCGACGCGCATCTCCGGCGTCTATCCCTATGTGGAAGCCGACTGGTGGCAGGACAACCGCGCCAAGACCATCAACATCAACGGCACCCGCATCGACACCGACCTGCTGCGCGGACTGCTGTCGTTCAACGTCGGCGCCCAGCGCAATTCCATCACCGGCCTGAAGGTCTGGATGAAGGGGCGCGCCGGTCGTAACCCAGGCGCAACGCTCGGCGCACGGTACCGCTGGTAACCATGCCGATTTTTTTCATCAAACGCTTGCACGAAAGGCGAATTGCGATACAATTGCGGCCTCGCGTGCGGCTGTAGCTCAGTTGGATAGAGTACTTGGCTACGAACCAAGGGGTCGTGGGTTCGAATCCTGCCAGCCGCGCCACTATTTGCAAGGAACACGGGATTGGCGTTTGCCAATCCCGTTTTTCTTTTGTCCTCGGACATCCTCCTGCAGGTCCTCCCGCTATTCGGCTTCCGCCTCGCGAAGCCRCCATCCCCCRTCCGTTCACACMATCCCGAAATCCTTCACTTCTCGCTGATCTGTCGCGTCGCTACACTGGTCGCTTAGGAAATTTCTCAGGCAGTCTCAGACATCAAGGAGAGAAGCATGAAGGCGCAGACGTGGGCATTCCCGATGGCGGCGATGACGGTGGCGGCGGGGCTGCTGATGGGGCAGGTGGGGGTGGCGTGCGCCGAGGGCGGGACGATCCGGTTCGAGGGGGCCGTCACCGCGCCGACCTGCGACATCCAGCCGCAATCCGGGGAGCGGCCGACGCTCCAGTCGCGCTGCCCGGTGCCAGGTGGTGCCGTCGTGCGGACCCTGGCGTTGCCGGCAGCCGGGGAGGGCGAGTCCGTGGGCCGTTATCACCTCAATGTCCGGCCGGCGGATGGCCCCGGYATCCCTGTCGGCACCCCCGCCGGCTATGTCGTGATCGCCACCTACCTGTAGCGCTGGGTTCCCGACCTGGCAGCCCTTGCCGGTATTCGCCCGAAGCGTGTTCGTTTCCCCCCTTAATTGGGTTGCCGGGACATTGACACGGGCGGATCGGCGGGCACATCATTCGTCCGGAAGAGATGCGCCTCCGGGGCGACAAGCGACGCTTTACCCGTCCGTTTGCCCGTCTATCCGGAAGGCCGCCAGTCCAAAGGGAAACGGGGTCATGAATCCTTCCATTCGCAATCTGGCCAGCGTGGTCGCGCTGGCCGTCCTGCTCACCGCATGTTCGTCCACCAACGAACGTGCGACCACCGCCACGGCCGTGGAGCAGCCGCCCTCCGATCAGGCCATGAAGGCCCTGTCCGCGGAGGTGTTCACGTACGGCTATCCACTCGTGCTGATGGACGTGACACGCGAGGTGATGACGGCCCGCACGCCGGCGAACACCTTCGTCCACAAGCGCAACTTCCCGGATGCCATGTTCACCGACGTGGTCAGCCCCAACGCCGATACGCTGTATTCGACGGCCTGGCTGGACCTGTCGAAGGAGCCCGTGATTCTGTCCGTGCCCGATACCGCGGGCCGCTACTACCTGATGCCGCTGATGGATGCGTGGACCAATGTCTTCGCGTCGCCGGGCAAGCGCACCTCGGGCACCAAGCGCGGCGCGTTCGCCATCGTCGGGCCGGACTGGCAGGGCACGCTGCCCAAGGGCGTGAAGGAGATTCGCTCGCCCACCGCCATGGTCTGGCTGATTGGCCGCACGCAGACCAACGGGAAGCAGGACTTCCCGAACGTGCACCGKCTCCAGGACCARTACCGCCTGATTCCGCTTTCCGCCTGGCAGAAGGGCGCTCGCGTGGCGCCGCCGGCCGCGCCGCCGCGTGCCACGTTGATCGACACCCAGACGCCGCCCGTCGAGCAGGTAGCGGCCATGGACGCGCAGGCGTTCTTCACACGCATGGCCGACTTGCTGGAGGCCAACCCGCCGGCGCCCGAGGATGCGGCGATGGTCGGGAAAATGCGTCGGATGGGGATCGAGGCCGGCGAGCCGTTCAAGACCACCGTGCTGGAGCCGTCCACGGCGCGCGCCGTGCAGGAAGGCGCCACCGCGGCGCTGGCCGGGATTGCCGCCGAAGCGCGCAAGGGCGCGGCCGGCAGCACCGGCTGGCGCGTGACGCGTGACCTCGGCAGCTACGGCACCGACTACACCAAGCGCGCRGCCATCGCCATGGTGGGCCTGGGCGCGAACCTGCCCGAGGACGCGGTCTATCCCGCCACGCGCGCCGATGCCACGGGCCGGCCGTTCGATGGCGGCAGCCGCTACGTGCTGCATTTCGAGAAAGGGCAGTTGCCGCCGGTGAAGGCGTTCTGGTCGCTCACGCTCTATAACAACAAGCAGACGTTCGTGAACAACGCGATCCAGCGCTACGCGCTCGGCAGCCGCGACCGCCTGCGCTACAACCGCGACGGCTCGCTCGACATCTATATCCAGTACGAGCGCCCCGACGGCGCGCGCGCGACCAACTGGCTGCCGGCGCCGCCCGATGGCTTCAACCTCGTGCTGCGCGCCTACTGGCCGGACCAGGCCATGCTGGAAGGCAAGTGGGCGCCGCCGGCCGTGCAGCGCGTGAACTGACGCGCGAACCGGCGGCCCACCCCCATCAGAACTTGAACTTCACGCCCGCGTAGAACGCGCGCCCCACGCCCGGGTAGAACACCGCGGTGTTGGCGGTGCGTGCGTCGGCCACGGTGCCGAAGTCGCTGATATAGCGCTTGTCGGCCAGGTTGCGGGCATCGAGGAACAGCGTGACGCCGCGCTGGAATTCGTAGCTGGCCTGGATGCCGAACAGCACGTAGGCCGGCACCTTCATCGTGTTGGCGTAATCCACATAGGCGCCGGTCGGCACCCAGTCGATCGTTCCCGCCACCCGCAATCCCGCCACCTGGCTATACGCGAGCGTCGTGCGCAGCACGTGCTTCGGGATGCCGGCGATGCGGTTGTTGCCGTACACCGGGTCGTTGTCGAATCTGAAATCGCTGAAATTCCACAGTTGCGACACGGTGATCTTGTCGCCGGGGCCGGCCACGTTGCGCAGTACGTCGGCGCTGGCGCCCAGCTCCACGCCTTGCAGGATGGTGCGATTGGCGTTGAAGGTGGAAGCCGGTACATCGGGGCTGACCGTGTATTGCAGCAACTGGTCGCGCACGAGGGAGCGGTACACCGTCAGATCCCAGCCGAAGCGGTCCACCTGGCCGCGCGTGCCGGCCTCCAGCGTCCAGCCGCGCTGCGCGGCCAGCGGCACGAACTGGTTGGTCGCGCCGATGGTCTGGTTCAGATCGGAAAAATCCGGGACATCGGCGCTGCGCGTGATGTCGACGAAGGCCTGCACGTCCTTGCGCGGTTCCCAGAGCACGCCGAACTTCGGGTTCACCCCGCTGTAGGTGGCGCCGTCCGACTTGGCCGTGGGGCTGGCGGGCAGGCCGCCGTAGTCCTGGTACTCGCGCCGGTTGCGGTACGCCTTGGCGCCGGCCATCAGCGCCACGGTGGGCACCACGTAGAGCCGGTCTTCCAGATACGCCTCGTAGTTATACGCATCCTGCGCCGCGTTCAGCGTCTGCGCCCCCCGGCTGCCGTTCACGTTCACGTACTGGCGCGCATCGTTGTTGCCGCCGAAGAAGCGCGCGCCCGCGATCAGTTGGTTGCGCATGCCACCCAGCGTGAAATTGCCCGTGTAGCGCGGCGCAAAGCCGTACGTCCAGTAATCCTGGTCGATGACCTGGAAGATCGGGTGGTACAGGCTCTTGTGGATGACCCAGGTGCTGAAGTCGAGCTGGCCGTTGTCGAGCTTCACGGTCGTCACGTTGGCCAGCCGCTCGGTGCGCGTGTTGCGGGCCTGGTCGCCCGCCAGCGCRCTGGCCGAGGCCATGCGCGGGTTGTTCAGCGCGTCGTTCAGGCTCAGGGTGCCGGGCAGCAATTGATCGACGATGTACGCGCCGAAGTAGAAGCGCGTTTCCACGGACGGGCTGAAGCGGTAGCCGAGGTTGGCGTTGAGCTGCTCGTACTGGCCGCGCTCGTGGTTCCGGTAGCCCTCCGAATGGTTCACGGTCAGGTTGGCCAGGAAGTCCCACGCGCCGATCTGGCGCGACACCTGCCCGCTCGCGCGGATCGTGCCGAAGCTGCCGCCGTCCACGCGCGCCATGTTCGGCGCCTCGGCGTTCAGGGCGGTCGGCGTGGTGAAGTTGATCGCGCCGCCCAGCGTGGTGCTGCCGTAGGCGAGGCCGTTGCCGCCCTTGTAGATCTCCGCCGCTGACAGGCCGATCGGATCGATCTGGTAGAAGTCACCGCTGCCATCGGCGAAGTTGGTCGGCACGCCGTCCTGGAGGATGTCGATGCCGCGCGTGTGGAAGCCGCGCGCCACGCCCGAGCCGCGTATCGACAGCCGCAGTTCCTGGCCGTAGCGTTCCTGGACGTAGACGCCGGGTGCATCCTTGAGCACATCCCGCAGATCGCTGGCGTAGGTGTTGGTGTACGACGCCGCGTCGACAAACCCCACCGAGCCCGCCGATTCGAACAGCGACCGGCGCTGCTGGCTGATGCTGGGCGCGGTCAGCGATCCCGCCGCCGGGGCCGTCGCGGTGACGGTGGGCAGCACGTGTTCGGGTGCGGGGTCGGGCGCGCTGGCCGCCTGGCCCAGCGCAGCCGTGGACAAGGCGGCCACGGGCAAGACTGCCGCGCGGCGCCACGGATTGGCTCGATTCATGACTTCCTCTTGGAATTTTTCCCGAGAGGATACGGCCTGGCCTGCGCGCGCACCATGTGACACAAAGACACAGCTACGCGCGCATGAGGCCGGTTTTTCGACCGATTTCTAACCTAGTTCTGATTCATGCCGCCGCCTGACCCAGGTCAGGCGGGCAGCGCCACCGGCTCGGGCAGCGTGACGGACATCAGGCCGTCGAGCCCATCGACGTCATCGCCAAATTCCGCGTCCACGATCCGCACATCGACGCCATGGCCGATGCGGCGCACGAACACGTGCAGCAGTTCCGGCACCGGCGCGCTGGCGGAGAACCGCACGCCCTGCGCAGCATTGGCGTCGAAGCGCAGCGCCTGCAGCGTCAGGCCCGTGCGGCGGGCATTGGCGAGCACCCATTCCAGGCTGCCGAAGACATCGGCGGGATCGAGTTCGAGGGCGAGGTCGAGGGTGGGAAGCGGCATGGCAGGCGGTTCGGATGTGATGCGAAAGGTGTCCGGTAAATTTACCAGCGCCGGCGGAAAATGAGCTTCTGATTTTTCTTCGATATGAGTACGGATGAAGAAGAAATCGCTGATTGTCATACAATCATCGGATGATTATTCTTCTTGAAGCGAATCCGCCATGTCGAACCTTCCCAAGCTCGATGACATCGACCGCCGCATCCTGCGCGAACTGCGCCGCGACGGGCGCATCTCCAATGCGAAGCTGGCCGAGCTGGTTGGCCTGTCCGCCACGCCGTGCTGGAACCGGGTGCGGGCGCTGGAGGAAGCAGGGGTGATCGAGAGTTACGCGGCGCTGCTGAACCAGAAGGCGCTGGGCCTGCCGGACACGGTGCTAATCGAAGTCACGCTGGATCGCCACGACGACGACATGTTCCGCCGCTTTGGCGAGGCGCTGGCCGAACTGCCGGAAGTGCTCGAAGCCCATCTGCTGACGGGCGAGTACGACTATCTGATCAAGGTGGCCGTGGCCGGCACCGAGGGCTACGAGGAATTCCTGCGCCACAAGCTCTACAAGCTGCCCGGCCTGCGGCACAGCCACTCGACCTTCGTGCTGCGCACCCTGAAGCGCGAGCCTTCAGTGCAGCCCTAGCCGTTTGCCGCGTTTTCCGAGAAATCAGCGCGGCGCAGCCAGCCTGCCCAGGCGGGGCGCCAGCGCGGTGGTAATGACGCCGAGGCCGATCAGCGCGAGGCCAATCGAAAGATCCGCGGAAATGCGCTCGTGCCAGGCCACCGCCGAGAGCAGCAGGCCGAGCAGCGGCACGCCGAGCATGGCGATGGAGGTGGCTGCCGGCGGCAGCGCCTGCGTGACATTGAGCACGACGATAAAGGTCAGCGCCGTGGCGAGCGGGCCGGTGTAGAGGATGATCGGCCAGATGTCCGCCATCGCGCCGAGATCTGGCGCGCCATCGCGGAACAGGGCCAGCAACAGCAGCGGCACCGTGGCCACCGCGCATTCCCACGGAATCATGTCCGCGCCGAGCCGCACCGCGCGGTGCGCGCGCAGATGGATGATGCTGACCGACCACGCGAGCGAGGCGCCGAGCAACATGGTCAGCCCCATCACGGTATGCAACTCCCAGTCGCCCAGCGCGGGCGCCACGATCACGGCGATGCCCGCGTAGCTGAACGCCGTGGCCAGCCATTGCAGCCGCGACGGCCGCTCGCCCAGCACCAGCGCGGACAGCGGAATCACCCAGATCGCCGTGGCGTAGGCCACCACCGAGGCCCGCCCCGGCGCCACGTACTGCAAGGCCCAGAGCGCCAGCGCCGTGAAGGCACCCATCTGCAACAACCCCACGCTGATCACCAGCGGCCATTCCTGGCGCGTGGGCAGGCGCAGCCGGCGCAGCGCGCCGAGCACCACCACGCTGATCAGCGCCGCCGAGCCGAAGCGCAGCGCCGCGAACCACAGCGGGCTGACGTGGGCCAGGCCGAGTTTCATCACGGGCCAGTTGCCGCCCCAGATGGCGACGGCCCCGATCAGGGGCAGGAATTTCTTGAGTCCAGCGGCCGGAGCGGCGCCGGCGGGAGCTTGGGCAGACATCGGGAAAGGTTTCCGGAACGGGTGCGGGGTGCTGAAAAGTCTACGTCTGGTTGCGCCGCAGCAATCACCGGATACAACTGCGCTGACCTCCGATTCCRGCATAGAATGCCGTTTTTGCACGAATAGGAAGCGCAACATGCTGGACATCGATCTCGACGCCACAGATATCCGGATCCTGAGCGAATTGCAGCGCGACGGCAGCCTCACCAATGTGGAGCTGGCCAGCCGCGTGAACCTGTCGCCGTCGCCCTGTCTGGCRCGGGTSAAGCAACTGGAGAAATCGGGCGTGATCGCGCGCAAGGTCACGCTGCTGGACGCGCGCCGGCTCGGCCTCAAGGTGGTGGTGTTCATCTCGATCACGCTCGACAAGCAGCGCCGCGAGACATTGGACGAGTTCGAACGCCGCATCGCCGCGCTGCCACAGGTGATGGAGTGCTACCTGATGTCGGGCGATGCCGACTACCTGCTGCGGGTGGTGGTGGCCGACGTGGACTCGCTCGAGCGTCTGATCATCGATCAGATCACGCGCATCCCGGGCGTGGCCAGCATCCGCTCCAGCTTCGCGCTGAAGCAGGTGCTGTACAGCACGGCGCTGCCGCTGGGGTAGACATTGATGCGACTGGCATCCTGCTGCAATTTAAGGAAATGCCCATAGAAACAGGAAATGTGACTCGTGAGAATGCGCGGGCGCCCGGGAAGCCTCGCTCACAAGGCGGGGCGGACCGGCCCTTCCTACTTACTCTTCGAGTCCATTCATGCAGGTGCTACCTCCAGTGCAGGCCCGCCGACAGCGCAGGGCTGTCGGCACGCCGTTGTCCGTGATCGCCACGGCTTGTCTCGTTTTTTCCCATTCCTCAATCGCCCAGCAGGTCGTCGCCAACGGCGTTCAGGTTCAGGTCGATGATGGTCGCGCCATCGACACCGGCAGCACGGTCGGGCGGGCAGGCGCCGCGGTCCTGGCCTACGACGGCGGCATCGTCAACATCGTCGATACCAATGGCGCGGTCGCCATCGCCACGCATGGCGGCGGCGCCCATGGGCTGGTGGCGCATGGCGGCGGCGTCATCACCATGCGCGGCGGCGGCATCAGCGCCGAGCAAGGCATGGGCCTGTTTGCCTATGACGACGGCAGCCGCATCGACCTCCACAACGTACAGGTCTTCGCGGGCCAGACCTACGAAGGCGCGCGGGCCGACGACGGTGCGCGCATCGGCATCACGGGCGGCACSATCACGGCCGAAGCCGGCCATGGCGTGATGGCCTTCAGTGGCGGGGCCCGGATCGACGTGCGYGACACCACCATCAACACCAGCGGCGACCATATCAGCGCGGTGGAGGCCAACAGCGAGGCCACCGTCACCATCACGGGCGGCGTGATCAACACCAGCGGGCTGCGCGGCCACGGGCTGGAGGCGATTGGCCTGAGCCACGGCACCCTCGTCGAGGCCACCGGCACGCGCATCCGCACCACCGGCAAGGCGGCGCACGGCGCCCATGCGATGTCCGGCGCCATCAACGTGGCGCAGGCCGATATCGTCACCGGCGGGGAAGGTGCCGCCGGCGTCTGGGTGGAGGGCGTCAACGACCAGCACGACTACGTCAGCACGGCCAATATCCGGGGCGGCACCGTGCAGACGCAGGGTGCGCTCGCMCACGGCCTGGGCGCGCTGTCGGGCGGCAAGCTTGAGGCCCGCGATCTGGCCGTGACGACCAAAGGGCAGCGCGCCGCAGGCGCCTTCGCCATGCACGGGGCGCAGGTGGCGCTCACCGGCGGCGCCGTGACCACMGAGGGCGCGGAAGCCTACGGCCTGTTGGCGATCGGCGAGAAACCGGGCACGACCCATCCCGCCACGCTGATCACGCACGATGTCGACATCGCCACGCACGGCGCTGACGCCCATGGCACGGTCCTGGGCGGCGCCGCCAGCCTGCACCTGCATCACGGCTCGGTCACGACGCACGGCGCGGGCGCGGCGGCCCTGGTCGCCACGGCCTACGGGCAGGGCACGAGTTCAGCCCTCGTGTCCGACGCGCGGCTCGTGGCCCATCAGGGTGCGGGCATCCTTGTGGAGGGCACCACGCTGGACGCGACGCTGCGGCGCGCGACGGTATCCGGCGGCACGCACGTCATCGAACTGGTGAATGGCAACGCTGCCGCCCCGGCAACGCTGAACCTCGGCCTGGAATCGTCGACGCTGGACGGCGCGGCGCGCATCGAGGCCGGCAGCACCTTCARCCTGTCCGTGGACCCGCWATCGACCTGGAACACCCAGGGCGATGCCGTGGTCGCCAGCCTCGCCAACAGCGGCATGGTCAACCTCGTCACCGGCACGGCCCCCGGCCACACGCTGACCGTGACGCGTGACTACACCGGCAACGGCGGTACCGTGCGGCTCGCCACGCAGATGGGCGGCGATGSATCGGCCACCGACAAGATCGTGCTCGACGGCGCGCGCGCCTCGGGCGATACCAGCCTGCTGATCCGCCATGCTGGCGGCGAAGGCGCGCAGACCGTGCAAGGCATCCGCCTCGTGGAGACGCGCAACGGCGGCGCCACGGACGCCAGGGCGTTCCGCCTGAACCCCGGCTCGGACGGCTACCGGCAAGGCGTGGGATCGATCGCCGCCGGCGCCTATGACTACCAACTGCTGCGGGGCGGCGAGGGTGGCACGGCCGAAGACTGGTATCTGGTGGCGCAGGTGCGGTCCGACGGGAAGCCTGACGACGTCGATCCGCTGCCGCCGCTGCGGCCGGAGGTCGGCGCCTATCTGAACAACAAGCTCGCCGCCAGCACCCTGCTGTTCCACACCCTGCGCGACCGGGAGGGCGAGCGCACCGCCGCCGGTACCGGCGACGCCAACCGCGCAGGCCGCCACGCCTGGCTGCGCACGGTCGGCGCCACGGCCAGCCGCGACAGCGCGCTGGGCCTGACCGGCAGCGACAACCGCTACCTCGTGCATGGCGGCAGCGATGTGCTCCGCTTGCCGGTGGACAARGGCAGCATCCATGTGGGGGTGATGGGCGCGTACGGCGGCAGCCGCAACGTGTCGAACAACGGGCCGCTGGCCGCGCACGGCAAGGTCGATGGCGTTAGCGCGGGGGTCTACGGCACCTGGTACGGCAATCGCCACACGGAAACCGGCCCCTACGTGGATGCGTGGGTCATGTATGGCGCCTATGACAATGAGGTCAACGGCGCGGGCCTGCCCTCGGAGCGCTATCGCTCGTCGAACCTCGTCACCTCCATCGAAACCGGCCACGCCTTCCCGCTCCAACGCTCGGCGGACGTGCAGACGTATCTGGAGCCGCAACTGCAGATCCTCTACGCGAACTACTGGGCGGATCGCCATGTCGAGCAGGGCGGCACCGTGGTCAGCCAGCTCTCGGAGAGCAGCATCACCACGCGGCTGGGCCTGCGCCTGCATGGCGATGTCAGCCATCCCGAGACCGCCGGCAGCCCCATCGGCATGATGCGGATGAAACCGTTTGCCGAAATCAACTGGTGGCATGGCCCCGCCACGCAGACCGCGCAGTTCGACTCGCTCGTCGTCCGCGAGGACCTGCCTGCCAACCGYCTCGAAGCCCGGGTCGGCATGCAGGGCGATGTCACGCGGCGCCTGACCGTGTGGGGCAGCATYGGCGTCGAGGCCGGCGCGCAGGACTACACSGCCGGCAAGGCGCAACTGGGCATGCGCTACCGCTGGTAAGCCCCCGCTGAGGCGGGATGGCCGTCCGGCGGGGTCAGAACCCCACCGGATAGCCATCCTTGCGGGAATCCGATGCCGCCGCATAGCCGTGCGGCATTTTCATCGCCATCTGGGCCCCGCCGAAGTCGAGACTGTCGGCGGGTGCCTGCTCCACCTTGTGTCCCATGGCGCGCAGCCCCTCCACGGTGGCGGGCGGGCAATGGGCTTCCACGGCTACCCCCACGTTATCGTCCATCACGCGCCAGCGCGGCGCGTCGCTGGCGGCCTGCGGGTTCTGGCCGAAATCCGCCAGTCGGCTCGTCATCTGCACGTGGCCCTGCGCCTGCATCGACCCACCCATCACGCCGAACGACGCCAGTGGCGCACCGTCGCGCATCAGGAAGCCGGGAATGATGGTGTGGAACGGGCGCTTGCCCGGCGCCACCTGGTTGGGATGGCCGGCTTCCAGGCTGAAGCCCCAGCCCCGGTTATGCAGCGCGATGCCCGTGCCGGGCACCACCACGCCGGACCCGAAGCCTTTGAAGTTCGACTGGATGTACGACACCATCATCCCGTTGCGGTCGGCGGCGGTCAGGTAGACCGTGCCGCCCGTGTGCGGCTTGCCCGGGCCGGGATACGAGGCCTGGTCGGGGCGAATGGCGCGCGCGCGTTCGGCCAGATAGGCGGGATCGAGCAGCGCCTCGGGCGACACCGCGCCGGGCCGGCGCATGGCATCGATATCGCCCACATGGGCTTGCAGGTCGGCGAAGGCGAGCTTCATCGCCTCGATCTGCAGGTGCATGGTGCGGGCGCTATCGAGCCCGGACTCGGCAATATCCCAATGCTCGAGCATGCCCAGCGCCATCAGCGCGCCAATGCCCTGGCCGTTCGGGCCGATTTCATAGAGTTCCAGGTCGCGGTAGGCCATGCGGATCGGCTCGACCCAGTCCGCACGGTGGGCGGCGAGGTCGGCTTCGTCGATGCGGCCCCCGGTGGCGCGCGCGTGATCGGCAATCTTGCGCGCCAGTTCGCCGTGATAGAAGTCCTCCCCGCCGGAGCGGGCGATGCGCGTCAGCGTCTCCGCCTGCCCCGGGCAGATAAAGCGCTCGCCGGGCAGCGGCGCCCGGCCACGCGGGGCGAACGACTCGGCAAAGCCGGGCTCGTTGCGCAGCACCGGCACCTGCGCCTGCCACTGGCGATGGACCGTATGCGAGACCACGTAGCCATTGGTGGCGTACTCGATGGCGGGTTCGAACAGGTCCTCGAACGGCAGCGAGCCGAAGCGTTCCCACGTGGTGCGCCAGCCCGAGACCGCGCCGGGCACCGTCACGCTGTCCCAGCCGGTGAAGGGCATGGTGCTGTGGCGCGCGAACGATTCTGGCGTCCAGGCGCGCGGCGCGCGGCCGGAGGCGTTGAGGCCGTGCAGCGTCTCGCCGTCCCAGATCAGCGCGAAGGCGTCGCCGCCGATGCCGTTCATGCACGGTTCCACCACGGTCAGGGCGATGGCGGTGGCCAGCGCGGCATCCACGGCATTGCCGCCTCGCGCGAGCATGCGCATCCCGGCGGCGGCGGCCAACGGTTGCGACGTGGCGATCACATTGTCGGCAAGCACCGGCAAGCGGCGCGCCGTGTACGGAAAATCCCAGAAAGCCGTCATATTCAGTCCACCTTGACCTTCGCGGCCTGCGCCACCTTGGCCCAGTCGCGCATTTCCTCGTTGATCATGCGGCCGAACTTGTCCGGCGCCGAATAGACGATCTGCACGCCCTGGGCATCCATCGTGTCGACCAGATCCGGCTGGGCCAGCACGGCCTTGGTGGCGGCGGCCAGYTTCTCGATCACGGCCGGCGGAGTGCCCTTGGGCGCCACCAGGCCGAACAGGTTGTTGGCGCGGAAGTCCTGGATGCCGGCTTCGCCCATGGTCTGCACCTCGGGCAGGGACTTCACGCGCTGGTCGGAGGCCACCGCCAGCAGACGCAGCTTGCCCGCCTTCACGTGCGGCAGGGCCGAGGGAATGCTGTCGAACATCATCGCCGAGCGGCCCGCCATCAGGTCCGGCAGCGCGAACGAACTGCCCTTATACGGCACGTGCATCACGTCCACCCCCGTGCGCAGCCGGAACAGCTCCGACTCCAGGTGCGACAGCGTGCCCGACCCCTGCGAGGCAAAGTTGTACTGCCCCGGCGACGCCTTCAGGTACTTCACCAGTTCCGGCACGGTCTTCACGGGCAGCGTGGACGGCACCACGAGGATGTGCGGCACATTGCCGATGCCGGCGATCGGCACGAAATCCTTGGCGAGGTTGGCCGGCTGGTTGCTGTAGGTGACGGCGGCGATGGCGGCATTGCTGACGGCGGCCATGTAGAGCGTGTAGCCGTCCGGCGCGGCCTTGGCGGCGTAGCCCATGCCCAGCGCGCCCCCGGCGCCCGGGCGGTTTTCCACCACCACCGGCTGCTTGAGCACCTGCGAGAGCCGCGTGCCCACGGCGCGGGCCAGCACGTCGGTGGCGCCGGCGGGCGGGAACGACAGCACGAGCTGGATCGGACGATCCGGATACTCGGCGGGTGCGGCGAATGCGGCCGGTGCGGCCAGGGCGCCCGAGAGGCCGGCGGCGGCCACGAGCASSGGCAGGGCGCGGTTCAGGATGGTGCGCGCATGCGCCGGGGCGGTGCGGACGGGCGAGGGAGACGGGAACGACGACTTCAACATGATGGGAGAGACTCCGAGGGCGATGGGTTGCGGAACATCTGACGCACCGGCCGCTGTCTCGCGGGCTCTGTCGCGCCTGTCATGCCAGGGGCCGCRCGCCTTGGGGCGGCCTGCTGTTGGGAGTGGGATCGATTCTAGGCACGGTCCGTGCATCATGGGATGCAAATTGGCCATGAACCTATGCGAAACCGGAATAGGGATGTCTCATCCGGGCGCCGCAGGCATCCGTGGCCCGGTCATGGGGTCGCATCATGCAGTTGAAATGGATCGAAGACCTGCTCGTGCTGGAACGCACGCGCAGTTTCTCGCGTGCCGCCGAGTTGCGGCACATCACGCAGTCGGCGCTGTCGCGCCGCATCCGCTCGCTGGAGGACTGGGTCGGCGCCGAACTGGTGGACCGCAACACCTACCCGCTGGCGCTGACACGGGCCGGCGCGGCYTTCTGCGAGACGGCCGGGCAGGCGGCGGACCTGCTGCTGGACGCCCGCGCCGCCTTGCGGCGCGAGGCGTCGCTGCCGGGCAATGCCATCGACATCGCCGCCGGGCACACGCTCTCGCTGGCCTTCCTGCCGGCCTGGCTCAAGCGCTGCCAGCAACGCTTCGGCGACTTCCACGCGCGTGTGGTGGCGGCCAATGTGCTGGACGCCGTGGTGGCGCTGTCCGAAGGCCACTGCGACCTCATGCTCGGCTACAACCACCCGCGCGTGCCGGTATCGCTCGATGCGGACCGTTTCCTSAGCCTGACCGTGGGCGCCGACACGCTGCTGCCGGTCTCGGCCCCCCGGCCCGATGGCCGCCCGCGCTTCGCCGTGCCCGCCGCCTCCCCGGGCGACGCGCCGCCCATCCCCTTCCTGGCCTACACCCCCAACACCACGCTCGGGCGCGTGCTCGACACCGTGCTGGAGACGCACAACGCGCACCGGGGGCTGGTGCGCTGCTACGAGGCCGACATGGCCATGCTGCTGCTGAAGATGGCGACCGAGGGCCACGGGCTGGCGTGGCTGCCGTTGAGCACCGCCGCCGAGGCGCTGGCCGACGGCACGCTGGTGCATGCCGGCGATGCGTCCTGGTACGCGGAACTCGAGATCGTCGCGTTTCGGCCCGTAATCAGCAGCAATCCCACGCTGCTGGAGTTCTGGCGGATGCTGGAGACGCCCGGGTCGGCCACGCCCCGGTTGGTGTCGTCGCGACCGGCGGTGCTGGCTTCCGCCGCGTAGTTATCCAGCGAGTTGCTCCCGCACGGCGGCTTGCAGCGCGGGCAGCAGCTCGGCTTCGAACCACGGATGCTGGCGCATCCATCCCACCACCCGCCAGGACGGATGCGGCAGCGGGAACACATGCGGCCCGGCTGCGCGGAAGTTGCGCACGGCGTCCGTCATCGATCCGCCGGCACCCTTCGGCAGATAGCGCGCCTGGGCGTAGCTGCCGACCAGCAGCGTCAGGCGGTCCGGCGGCAGGTGTTCCAGGATGGCCTCGTGCCAGAGCGGCGCGCATTCGCGGCGCGGCGGCAGGTCGCCGCTGGGCCCCTTGCCCGGATAACAGAACCCCATCGGCATCAGGGCCACGCGGCTGGCGTCGTAGAACACCTCGGGGCTGAGGCCGGTCCAGTGGCGCAGGCGGTCGCCGCTGGGGTCGTCGAATGGCACGCCGCTGGCGTGCACGCGCGAGCCCGGCGCCTGGCCGATGATSAGGATGCGTGACGTGGCGCTGAACTGCACCACGGGGCGCGGCCCGGCGGCGAGGTCGGCCGCGCAGCGCGTGCAGGCGGCGATCTCGTGGCGCAGGCGCTGCACGGCATCGGGKGCGAAACCGGGGGAAAGACCCGGTGAGTAAGGTGGGGACGGCATAGCCATTCTGCGAAATTCCTGAGGCATGCGTATATTACTGGTCGATGCGCCGGCGCTCTCGCCGGCCGCCCGAATGAAAGGATCAGACGTATGACGACGCAAACCGAAACCGCCATCCTCGCCGGCGGCTGCTTCTGGGGCATGCAGGACCTGCTGCGCCGCTATCCGGGCGTGCTCTCCACGCGCGTGGGCTACTCCGGCGGCGATGTGCCGAACGCGACCTATCGCAACCACGGCACCCACGCGGAAGCCATCGAGATCGTGTTCGATCCGAAGCAGATCAGCTTTCGCCAAATCCTCGAATTCTTCTTCCAGATCCACGATCCGACCACCAAGAACCGGCAAGGCAACGATGTCGGCACCAGCTACCGCTCCGCCATCTTCTATATGGATGACGAGCAGAAACAGGTGGCCGAGGACACCGTGGCCGACGTGGACGCCTCCGGGCTGTGGCCGGGCAAGGCGGTSACCGAGATTTCCCAGGCCGGCCCGTTCTGGGAGGCGGAACCCGAGCACCAGGACTACCTGGAGCGGCTGCCGAATGGCTATACCTGCCACTTCGTGCGCCCGAACTGGAAGCTGCCGGCGCGCGTGTAATGCGTGTAGCGCCCCAGTTGTAAGTTCGGCGACCATGCGGCCGGCGGGCCGATGAGGAGGCTGTATGTCGGATTCCCCTGAAATCTTCGACGCCATCATCATCGGCACCGGCCAGGCGGGCCCGTCGCTGGCGGGCCGGCTGACGCAGGCGGGCATGACCGTGGCGATCATCGAGCGCCATCAGGTCGGCGGCACCTGCGTCAACGTGGGCTGCACGCCGACCAAGGCGCTCGTCGCCAACGCCTATGCGGCCCATCTGACGGCGCGCGCCGCCGACTACGGCGTGATGCTGCCGGGGCCGGCCCGCATCGACATGGCCCGGGTCAGCGCCCGCGTGGCGGAGATCAGCGGCAAGTCCCGCACGGGGCTGGAAGGCTGGCTCGGGGGCATGCAAGGCTGCACGCTGATCCGTGGCCACGCCCGGCTGGAGAGCCCCCGCACCGTGCGCGTGGGCGACCGCCTGCTGCGCGCGAACAAGATCTTTCTCAATGTGGGCGGCCGTGCGCTGGCGCCCAAGGAAATCGGCGGGCTGGCCGAGGTTCCCTATCTGACGAATACGAACATGGTGGCGATGACCGAGGTGCCCGGGCACCTGATCGTCATCGGCGGCAGCTATGTGGGACTGGAGTTCGCGCAGGTATTCCGCCGTCTCGGCGCGCAGGTCACGGTGGTGGAGCGCGGCCAGCACCTGATTGCGCGGGA
>NZ_JBFREV010000045.1:0-38685 GCF_052114485.1 Cupriavidus sp. KB_39 | reverse complement strand
AAGTTTTTTTCGCTGCGGTCAGCGCTGGAAAACTCCTCAGCCCGACCACCCATCAACCCCGCAACCCTTGTCGCTGCTGCGTTTGCAGCGCGGTTTGTGTTGCGAGGGGGCGAATATTAAGGGAGCCAACGCAGGCTGGCAAGGGGTTTGTCATCAAAATTTCAGATTTTTCTGGAAATGACGATTACGGCACCTCAGCAGCGCGATGTCAGGCCCCTATATATAGAATCATCAATCCGGGACCGGTTCCCGCCCTCCCATCTCCAGAGGACACTCACCCATGACCATTGAAGCAACCTGGTTGGCCGCCTCGGGCGCGAGCGCCTGCGACCTGCGCAACGAGACCGCCACCTGGCGCGCGGACCTGGACGCCCCTGCAGGCGACCCGTCGCTCCCTAACCCCCATGACCTGCTCGACTCCGCGCTGGCCGCGTGCACCACGCTCACGCTCCAGGTGTACGCCAAGCGCAAGGGCTATGACCTACGCGAGGTGCACGTCTCGGTGCGGCACGAAGAGGCGCCCGGCACCTACAAGATGATCCGCACCGTCAAGATCGATGGAGAGCTGCCGCCGAACGTGCGCGAGGATCTGCTGCGCGTGGCCAACAAGTGCCCGGTGCACAAATCCCTGTCCGCCCAGATTTCGATCGAAACCACGCTGACCGCCTAAAGGCACCGCCATTCATTGACYCGACAAATGATAATGGTTATCATTTGAGTTCTCGGGTTTCTGACACGACCTGAGTCAGCAAATGGGTTACCGGACACGACTCGTGTCCGGCCTTTTTTGCTGGCGGCCCCAAAGGCCGATCCCGCCGTCATCATCCTGACCCACCTGTCGCGCAACGTTGTCCTACAGCGAGATCCACATCCCAAGCGCGAAACGCATCCCTCATACGTAGGGCTCCCTCGTCTCATTGGTTCGCTCGCCAACCAAGCCTGTGTTGTAACGCGCTCCGAACGCCACTTGGGCGCTTTCGTGGCCATGTACTGCGGCTTAACATGAAGCCAAAACAAGACATGGCAGCCAGCAGCAGGGAAGCATTGGAGCGGGGACATCTTGGCGAACTACATCGAAGAGTATTGCGCGCGCATCCGACGCGGCGGCGCGCGAGCCATTGCGGACAAACCCGTGATGGTGGATCAGGACGGGACGTACACCATGGCTTACGTGCCGTTCGAACATCGGAACGCCGRTGC
The DNA here is from genome assembly GCF_052114485.1 of Cupriavidus sp. KB_39. Taxonomy (NCBI): domain Bacteria; kingdom Pseudomonadati; phylum Pseudomonadota; class Betaproteobacteria; order Burkholderiales; family Burkholderiaceae; genus Cupriavidus; species Cupriavidus sp. KB_39. Next base: position 37,485 of record NZ_JBFREV010000045.1, on the reverse strand, counting down.
GCGCCTGGTGCTGGTCAGCACCACGCCGGGCCACACCCACGTGCGGCTCGCCGCATCGGTCACGGAGGAACTGCTGCTCGCGCATACGCCCGGGCGGAGCATCCAGCGCGAGAACAAGCGGCGTGTGGAACTGGGCGGCCGACTCGTGCGGCCCAACCTGATCCGCATGCTCGACCACTTCCGCGTGCCCGAGCTGATTGGGCAACCCCATGCGGCAGCCTTGTGGAACGATGGGTTCGACGCCATCCAGCCGCTTGCCCTGCTGCCCCATGCCACCACGCGACGCGGGCTCGCATTCGACGGCCCGCTCGACGAACTGCTCGATGTGCCCATGCTCCGCGCCGTCTTCGAGTCGCTGTTCCTCGCGCGGCTCGGGCAGTGCCATCGGCAGGCGCTCTTTATAGGACTGGGGCGCACGGCGTGGGCGGGGCTGCGGCATGCCGCCGGGCTAGGTCTGATCGATCGGGGCCAGATGCTGGGGATGATGCCGGTGCCCGCGCGCGCCGGCAGCATGGTGCGGTATTTCCTGCGCGAGATAACCGCCAACGACCTGTCGCCCAATGATCCCGTGCGCCACCGCATCGCGTGGCTGGACGCCGCGCACGCGGAGATGGAAGCCGGCGTGCGCCGCGTGCGTGCCGCCACGGGGCCRGCCAACCAGCCGGATCGGCTGATCGCCTGATACCSGCTGCAGTGTGACGCTGGCCCCACCTAAGTAGGGATCAGCGGCGCCCCCATGTGCCGATAACACTYCTTGAGGATTCTGACCTCCTCGCATTCCCGATTTGCGGCCCCCCATGTTGGTGGAGGGCCGCTATTTTTTTGGGATGGTCCGTAGCCTATGAGTGACATAAAATGTCACGCGAACATGATCTGGATCTAATGCGGCGCAAATGGGGAAATTTCACGCAGCGATTGCGGAAATTTCCCACAAATTAAGCGACGCTATCTCCATATACTGCCCAGTCAGTGATGACCCCTGGCCAGCCGCYCACGCGGCACGGCCACAAGGCAGCAACGCATGACCACCATCCTGATCGTCGACGATCACCCCGCGCTGCGGCTTGCCATGCGCGCCCATCTCTCCCAGTTGCTGGGCGTGAATGTACTGCTGGAAGCCGACAACGGCCAGAGCGCCATCGAGGCCGTGCGTCGACATAAACCCGACCTCGTCGTACTCGACCTCGACATCCCCCGCATGAGCGGGCTCGATGCCACGCCACGCATGCGCGCGCTCCATCCGGCCGTGCGTATCCTGATCCTGACCGCCCAGAATCCCACGCCGTTCGCCGCGCGCGCCTACCAGGCCGGCGCGCAGGGCTTCATCAGCAAGACGCAGGACATGGATGCCATCGTCCGCTGCGTGGAAAGCGTGCTCGGCGGCTTTACCGTGTTCCCGAACGGCGCGAGCGCCAATCCCGCCACGGCCGTCACGTTCAGCGACCCCTCGCACGAGTCCCGCATGGTCAGCGACGATGAAGGCCTGCGCAAGCTGTCGGACAAGGAGGTCGTCATCCTGCGCATGCTGGCACGCGGCATGAGCAACAAGATCATCGGCAACGCGCTGTTCATCAGCAACAAGACCGTCAGCAGCTACAAGGCGCGCATCATGGCCAAGCTGCGTGCCGAATCCCTGGTCGATCTGGTCGATTTCGCCCGACGTTGCCAGCTCACCCCGTGACCCGCGCCGGGGCCCGCCGCGTGTTGCCCCGCGCCGAACGCGAAGCCATGGGCGCGGCAGTGGCCAACGCGGCGCGGGATGACCCCGTGCTCTACCGGATGCTGCTCGCCCGGCTGATCGAGACCAACGAGGCGGACATGGCCAACCTGCAGCGGACGGTGGCGATGCGGGACTGGACCGGCGTGCAGCGCACCGTGCACCGCATCAAGGGGAGCGCTGCGCTGTCCCGCTGCCCGACGCTGGTGGCGGCGGGCAAGTCGCTGGAGTCCGCGGCGCGGCAGGGCAAGCCTGCCGTGATCGACGCGCTACTGCCGCGCTATGTCGCCATCGTGACCGAATTCAACGATGCGCTGATCGCCCTGCAGGCTGCCGCGCCCGCCGCCTGCCATCCCGATCCGGCCGAAGATACGTCGCCGTCCAGCCACATTCAGTGAATTTGATGACCCTGCCTACATCATGGCAGTGCAAGGCGCCGGTGGCACTGGCACACTGTGGGTCCATCCGGCCGCCCCCTTCTTTTCGCGCCGGACCCTTTTTCTGGCGGGAGACATGTCGTGGGTGATTTGCAGGCCTTGCTGGACAGCCACGGGCTGTCCCTGGTGTTCCTGAGCGTGCTGGCCGAGCAGGCCGGCCTGCCGGTGCCGGCCTATCCGATGATGTTCGTGGCGGGTGCGCTGTCGATGCAGGAGTCTGGTCCGTCGATTGGCGCCGTGCTGTTCGCGGTGATCTCCGCCTGCCTGATCGCCGATACGGCGTGGTACTTCGCCGGCAAGCGGCTGGGCCAGCCGATGCTGCGCACGATCTGCCGCGTCTCCCTCTCCCCCGACACCTGCATCCGGCAGACCCAGTCGCTCTACCTGCGCGTAGGCCCCCGCTCGCTCGTCTTCGCCAAGCTGCTGCCCGGCGCCGGCGCGCTCTCGACGGCCATGGCCGGCATGACTTCCACGCCGTTCATGACCTTCCTGTTCTACGACGCCCTCGGCGCGCTGGTCTGGGCTGGCGGCGCGCTGCTGGCGGGCGTGGTGTTCAGCGATTTCGTCGATACGATCCTGGCCGCCTTCAGCACCTACGGCCATATCGCCGTGCTGATTGCCGGCGGCGCCTTCGCGCTGTTCATTGCCTGGCGCTTCTGGCTGCGCTGGCGCATGCTGCGCCGCACGGGCCGGATTCCGCGGATGACGGTGATGGAGTTGGAATCGCGCCGCTCGACGGGCGCGCCGCCGCTGGTGGTGGACGTGCGCGCGCATGGCGTCGCTCCCATCGAGCGCATTCCCGGCGCGCTGGTCATGGAGCTGCACGCGCCGCTGGAAACGCTGGGCGAGCATTCGCCCGAACATGACATCGTGATCTACTGCGCCTGCCCCCATGAGATGTCCGCCGCCGTGCTGGCGGAGCGGCTGCGTGTGGCGGGCTACCGCCACACCTGGGCGCTGGCGGGCGGGTTCGACGAATGGAAGCGCCTGCAGGGCGCCTTGTCGACCCCGGCCGATGAGGCCAGCAACGACGCGGCCGACCCCGCCAAGCAGGCCTCCGCGCACTAATCCACCCGCCGTACCCCCCGGAGCAACCGCCGCTTCCTATACTTGGCGCAGGCCATTGTGCAGGGAGGGCGGCATGCCAGGCGAAGACCCGGGTTGGGACGATGAAGCCGCGCGCGTGGCGCACCGCCGGCGCATGCTCGATATTCCCCGGCACAGCGCCGGCCAGACCTACGCGCTCGCCCTCTCCGGCGGCGGCATCCGCAGCGCCACGTTCTGCCTCGGCGTGATGCAGGCGATGGCCGAAGCGCCGAATCCCGCCCAGACGCCCGCCCGGACGCCCCTCGACACCCCGCCCTCCCCCACTGTCGCCGGCACCCAGTCGCTGCTGGCCCAGTTCGACTATCTCTCCACCGTCAGCGGCGGCGGCTACCTTGGCGCGTTCTTCGTCAGCCTGTTCGTGCCCGGACGGCTGCGGCGCGGCACCAGTGCCGTGCAGGCCGCGCAGGATGCCTACCGGACGATGCAATACGAACCGCCGGGGCGCATCCACACCTCGGTCTCCTATGCCGAGACCCCGGGCCGGGCCGCCGTGGCGTGGCTGCGCGAGAACGGCCGCTACCTCACCCCCACCGGCGCGGGCGACAACCTCTACGCCGCCGCCGTGGTGGTGCGAAACTGGCTGGCYATGCAATATGTGATTGGCAGTGCACTGCTGGTGCTACTGGCCGCGCTGGCGCTGGGGCTGCACCTGGCCACGGGCGCATGGCACGGACTCGCCCGCAACGAGATGGACCTGCTCCACGCCGCGCGCCTGGCGTTCTACGACGAACGGCTGGCCATCTGGTGGAGCCCCTTGCTCTGGCTGCCGGTGGCCTCCGCGCTGCTGTTCGCCGTGCCCCCCGGCATCGCGTTCTGGCTGGTCTACCCGCGTTCGGACGACCCGCGCCAGCCCGTGCGGGTGCTGAACAACGCCGTGCTGCTCGCGGCGCTGATCGGCGCGGCCTTCCTGGCCACCGCGTGGTGGTTCCAGCAGTTGCAGCCGTCGCCGCGGCTGGCCTACGCCTGCTTCGCCATCGGCATCCTGGCCTGGCTGGGCGTGGCGTCCTGCCTGGTCATGGTGATGCCGGCCCCGCGCTCGGTGACCATGTTCCGCGTGCGCGCCACGCGGGCGCTGCGCACGGCGATGGGGGTCACCGGCGCGCTGGCCGCGCTGGGGCTTGCCGATACCGCCGCGCGCACCTGCTATCTCTATAGCTATCTGACCGTGCATCCGTGGGGCGCGCTCGGCCCGGCCGGCACGCTGGGCGTGCTGGTCTGGCTGGTCCGCTATGGCGCCAATCTGCTCGATAACGGCCACAAGGGCGCCGGCGATTCGTCCTGGCGCGCGATGCTGAACCGCCTGCCCGTCTCGCTGCTGGCCGGGGCGCTGGCGGCCGTGCTGGCATTGCTCGTCTTCGTGCTCTGGTCGTGGATCGTGCTCTGGGTGCGGTGGGATGGCGGCGAGCCGGTCGACTGGCTCGTCTTCGGCAAGGCCTGGACCACGCCCGCGCTGGCCGTGCTGACGGGGCTCGCGCTGGTCATGGCGATGGTGGTGGGGCGCTTCGCGGGCTTCCTGAACCTGTCCACGCTCCAGTCGTTCTACGCCTCCCGGCTCACGCGCGCCTATCTGGGCGCCTCCAACGGCAACCGCTTCACCGCCACGGCGGGCAGCCCGGACGCGCGGCAGCGCTTCAGCGTGGCCGAGCCCGCCCCGGACGACGCCCTGAGCCTCAACGACTATTACGATCCCCGCGTGCTGGCGCCGCTGCACCTGATCAACGTCACGCTGAACCTGACCGTCGATCCGGCCGAGCAGCTCGTGCAGCGYGACCGCAARGGCAAGCCGCTGTGCGTCTCGCCGGGCCCCGCGCTGGCCCAGCCGGGCGCCCCGCAGCAACTGCCCGCCGATACCTACGTGCGATTCAGCGTCGATGGGCGGCCTTGCTGCGCGATGTCGCAGGAACGCACCTTCCGCCGTCATCCCGGCGAGATGGCCCACGCACGCACCGTGGGCGACTGGGTGGCGATCTCGGGCGCCGCCATCTCCACCGGTCTCGGCCGCGCCTCCACGCTGGGCACCTCGCTGCTGATGGGGTTCGCCAACCTGCGGCTCGGCGTCTGGTGGCCATCGCGGCTGGATGCTGGCAGCGGGCACGCCCCCATGCGCCGGCGCGGCGCGGCGGGGCGCGCGCGGCCCACGCTCGGCGTGCTGACCGGCCTGTTCCGCACGCAGTACTACCTCGGGTGCGAACTCGCCGCGCGCTTTCACGGCACGCGGCGGGGCTGGCAGTACCTGTCCGATGGCGGCCATTTCGAGAACACCGCCGTCTATGAACTGCTGCGCCCGGAGCGCCGCGTAGCGCTGATCGTGCTGTGCGACTGCGGCTGCGACGCCGACTACCGCTTCAAGGATCTCGCCAACCTGATCCGGCTGGCCCGCATCGACTTCGGACTCGAAATCGTGGTGGACACCGCCGCCGCGAGCGACCCGGTGCTCAAGACCGTGTTCGGCACCATGGATGACTTTGCCGCCGATGCCAGCCCGGAGAGCCGAATGAAGGTCGGGCTGCTGCTCAATGCCTTCGTGGCCGGCCAGGGCGGCGCCCCGGACGCCCCGCCAGTCACCCGCATCATCCTGCTGAAGCCGCGCCTCACACCCACCGCGCCGGCCGATGTGCGCCAGTACGGCGCCGTCCATCGCGACTTCCCGCAGCAAGGCACCGCCGACCAGTTCTTCGATGAAGCACAGTGGGAGAGCTACCGCGCGCTGGGGTTCGACATCGGCCGGCGCATTGCCCAGGGGCCCGTAGCGCAGCGGCTGTTCGGGTAACGCGCGTAGCCCCACGGTTAGCAGGGCTACTCGGCGGGCGCCAGCACGATTCGGCGCACGTGACTACCATAGCCCCGTTCCCGTCTCCACATGGCGCGCCGGTCACCCCGGCCGCGCCCCGCATCCATGATTCCGTATTCCCTGCTCGACCTTTCACCGATCGTGGAAGGCAGCGATGCCGGCCAGGCCATGCGCAACACGCTGGACCTGGCGCAGCACGCCGAACGCCTTGGCTATCGCCGCTTCTGGCTGGCCGAGCATCACAACATGCCCGGCATTGCCAGCGCGGCCACRTCCGTGCTGATCGGCTACGTGGCGAATGGCACGTCCACCATCCGCGTCGGCTCGGGCGGCGTGATGCTGCCGAACCACTCGCCGCTGGTGATTGCCGAGCAGTTCGGCACGCTGGCTGCGCTGTATCCGGGCCGCATCGACCTCGGGCTGGGCCGCGCGCCCGGCTCCGACCAGGCCACGGCGCGCGCGCTGCGCCGCCAGCTCAGCCACGACAGCGCCGACACCTTCCCGCAGGATGTGGAAGARCTGCAGGCCTATTTCGATGAGGTGCGCCCGGGCCAGCGCCTGCGCGCGGTGCCCGGCGCGGGCCTGAAGGTGCCGCTGTGGCTGCTCGGATCGAGCCTGTTCAGCGCGCARYTGTCCGCCGCGATGGGGCTGCCGTTTGCGTTCGCGTCGCACTTCGCGCCCGGCTTCATGCGCCAGGCCGTGGACCTGTACCGGCGCACCTTCCGYCCGTCCGAACAGCTCGATCGCCCGCACGTGATGCTCGGCGTCAACGTGTTCGCCGCCGACACCGGTGACGAGGCGCGCCGGCTGTTCTCGTCGCTCCAGCAGCAGTTCCTGGCACTGGTGCGCGGCACGCCGGGCCAGCTCAAGCCGCCCGTGGACAACATGGACCTGCTCTGGGACGCCAGCGAGGCCGACCACATCCGCCGCTCGCTGGCCGTCTCGGTCGTGGGCGACCCCGCCGCCGTGCGCGACGGCCTGCAACGTTTCGTGGATGACCTGCGCCCCGACGAACTGATGCTGACCGGCCAGATCTACGATCACGCGGCGCGGCTCAAGTCGTTCGAGATTGCCGCGAAGGCGGTGCGCGCCCTGTCGCTCTCGCCCACGCAACTGGCCTGAACCGTCAGCGCCAGAAAGCAAAAACCGCGGCCAAGGCCGCGGTTTTYGTTTGCGTACGAGCCGGATCGATCAGGCCGTCGCCAGCCGGAACGCCGACACCGCGCGCATCATCGACTGGGCCTGCTCGGCCAGCGAATGGGCGGCGGCAGCCGCTTCCTCGACCAGTGCCGCGTTCTGCTGCGTCACCGAGTCCATCTGCGTCACGGCCTGGCCCACCTGCTCGATGCCGGTGCTCTGCTCGGCGGAAGCCGCGCTGATCTCGCCCATGATGTCGGTCACGCGGCGCACCGCACCCACCACCTCGTGCATGGTCTCGCCGGCCTTGGCCACCAGCAACGAGCCGTTGTCYACCTGCGCCACCGAGTTGTCGATCAGCGTCTTGATCTCCTTCGCGGCGTTGGCGCTGCGCTGGGCCAGACTGCGCACCTCGCCCGCCACCACGGCGAAGCCCCGGCCCTGCTCGCCGGCCCGCGCCGCTTCCACGGCCGCGTTCAGGGCCAGGATGTTGGTCTGGAAGGCGATGCCTTCGATCACGCCGATGATGTCGACGATCTGGCGCGAGGCGTTGTTGATCTCGCCCATCGTCGCCACCACCTCGCTGACCACCTCGCCGCCACGATTGGCAATGTCCGAGGCATTCACGGCCAGCGCGCTGGCCTGCCGCGCGTTGTCCGCGTTCTGGCGCACGATGCCGGTCAGCTCTTCCATGCTCGACGCGGTCTGCTCAAGTGCCGAAGCCTGCTCTTCGGTGCGCTGGGAGAGATCGGTATTGCCCGCCGAGATCTGGTCCGTGGCCGTGGCGATGGAACCCGCCGCGCCGCGAATCTCGCCCAGCGTGCCCGCCAGGCGGGTCTGCATGCGCTGCATGGCGGCCAGCACGCTCTGCTCGTCGCCAGCGCGCACGGTCACCGGCACGGTCAGGTCGCCGCCGGCGATGCGCGTGACCGCTTCCACCGCGTAGGCCGGCTCGCCGCCGAGGCTGCGCTTGACGGTGCGCATCAGCCAGAGCATCACCGCCGCGATCAGCGCGCCAATCAGCAGCGTGCTGACGAGGGCGTTGATCAGGTTGGCGCGGAACGCGTCTTCCACATCGACCAGGAACACGCCGGTGGCCACGAACCAGTCCCAGTCCGCCACGTAGCGGCCGTAGGTCAGCTTGCGCTGCGGGTTTTCGGTGCCGGGCAGGCGGCCACGGTAGGTCGAGAAACCAGCCTCGGGGCCCGTGGTGCGGCGCGCGCCTTCCAGGATCGCGCGGTAGACGTAGACGCCATCCGGGTCCTTGAACTCGCCGACCTGGTTGCCTTCCGTCTGCGGCAGGCCCGGGTTCAGGATCACCTGCGGCTTGGAATCGATGATGAACAGGTAGCCGTTCTGGCCGAAACGCATCGCGCGCAGCGCGTCCTTGGCGGCGGTCTGGGCGTCTTCCTTCGACATCTGGCCCTTGGCGGCACGCGCCGCGTACAGCTTGACGATGCCCTCGCCGGTGGCGACCAGCGACTGCAGGCTCTCGCGCCGCTCGCCCATCATCACGGACCTGGTGTGGAAGGCGTTCCAGGTGCCGAGCGCGAGCAGCAGCAGCCACATGACGGCAAGCGCCGCCCAGAGTTTGGTGTTCAGAGTGAGACGGTTCATGATCGGGAGGCTGTTGGGAATTCCCTGGGATTAACGACGCCGCAGCCACATTCCCTTAGCTTCCGTTAGCACCAGGGGGCCAAGATGGGCGATGATCGGGAAAATTGCGCCGCACTGTCCACCTGGAGCCCCCTGCCATGACCGCTCAGCCGTCCGCCGCCTTCTCCTTCATCGATCCAGACCCCGCCGAGGCCGATCCGCTGCAGGGCGAGCTGGCGCTGCTGGACCACGCCGCCCTGCGCGGCCCGGTGGCGCAGTTGTGGGAGGCGCCGCTGTCACTGGTGATTCCGCGCAGCTACCTGCGCCAGCCCGGCATCGAGGCCGCCCGCGCGGACTTTGCCGCCCGGGGCTGCCCGGTCTGGCTGCGCATGTCGGGCGGCGGGCTGGTGCCGCAGGGGCCGGGCATCCTGAACGTGAGCCTGGCCTACGCGGTGCCGAAGGGCGCGGCTACGTGGATGGAGCCCGTCTATATCCACCTGTGCGATGTGCTGGCGGACGGGATGCGCCAGCTGGGCGTGGAAACGCACTGGCAGGCGGTGGAGGGGTCGTTCTGCGACGGGCGCTACAACCTGGCCTGGGGGCCGGGCGATGCAGCGCGCAAGATCGCCGGCACCGCGCAGTACTGGCGCCGCGCGCCGGCCGCCGCGCAATCGGACGATGGCCAGCGCCATCTGGTGCTGGCGCACGCCATCCTGCTGGTGAGCGCGGACCCGGTCGAGATCAATGCCCGCGCCAATGCGTTCGAGGCGGCCATCGGGAGCGGCCGGCACTACGACCCGGMCAAGGTGGTCAGCGTGCGCGAGGCGGCCGGCATCGAGGACGATCCCCAACTGACGTCGCGCGTGGCCGAGGCGATCCGCGCCGCCATCGCCCGCACGCCGCCGCCGGGCGCCTAGCGCGCCGTGAAGCGGATGTCGCCGTACCAGGCGCGCGCGTTGGCGCCGGTGTTGTCGGTATCGGTCATCAGGCCATAGCCCAGCAGCTTGCCGGGCTTTTCGCGGAAGACCTTCTGGAAGTCCGCACTCACATTGCGGCGCAGCTTCTGCCATTTGCCGGCATCGGCCGCGCCGCCCACCACAATCATCTGCACCCGGTTGGTATGCGGATTGGCGATGACCGTGCCCACCGGCGCGCTGTTGGTCCAGATATACATCAGCGTGGCGTAGGGCAGCTTGTCGCCGACCGCGCCCGAGATGGCCATGCCGGCGCGCTCGCCAATCGACAGGTTGCTGCTTTCGCCGTCGAAGAAGAACACCAGCCGGGCGGGGGCGTCCTCGCGCTTGGCGTCGCGGTTGTCGGCGTCCGGGATCGGGCCGGCCACCTTCCAGCGCCATTGCACCACCGGCGTGGCCGCGAGGTCGAAGTCGCCGGCGTGGATCAGGCCGGAGGCGGCGCCGGTGGCATCGGCCTCGAGCACCGTGGTGCCCTGGTCGGCCACCAGCGCGTAGCGCGTGAGGGCCTTGCCGCTGACCACGGGCTTGTTCTGCCAGCCCTCCGGCAGCGCGCCGCCGGGCCGGCTGGCCGAGAAGGCAACGCCGGGGTCGTCGGCACGGGCCGCCGTGGCAAGGGTCATGGCCGAGGCCGCCACCATGGCGGCGAGCATCGGCAATATCGGACGAGTAAGACGAAGGACCGGGGCGCGCATCGTGACCGCCTTTTGTTATGGTGACGGGTGAAATTCAGATCATTCGCATGGACTGCTCAGTCCATTGTAGAAAGCGCCGCCGGCCCGCACCGTGCGGCGTAGGCCGAAATCGGCTTCGGACAGACGCTGACAGGATCTGGCGCGCCCTCGCCACAAGTACCGCATCCGCCACTTCACATACCTGCTTACAAACTGGGCCACGGCCGGGCCGCAGGCCGGTGGTATCGTGCTGCCTCGCGCGGTGCGGGTCTGGCCGCGCGCCGTCATCTCCGCTCCCCTGATTCCCGCATGCGTGCTGCTGTCGTTCGATCCCTGTTGTCCGCGGTCCTGATGTTGGCCGCGCCCGTGTCCGTGCTGGCCGACGGCACCTTCCCGGCGTCCGAGACCCCGGAGCCGCCTGCCGCCGTCACGCCGGTGGCGTTCGCCAAGCCCACCGCCAAGCTGCCGCCGCTGCGCTTCCTGCTGACATTCGACGATGGCCCGGACGCCGGCCCGGATGGCAGCACGCCGCTGATCCTGCGCCAGTTGGCCGACAACCCGATTGCGCCCGGCATCAAGGCCATCTTCTTCGTCCAGACCGCGCATCCGCGCCGGGGCGGCGGCGCGGCCGGGCGCGCCCAGATGCGCGACACCTGCGCCGCCGGCCACCTGCTCGCCGTGCACAGCGGCGTGGTGGAGGGCCATGTCTCCCATACCAAGCTGGCGCCGACCGAGCTGGCGGCGTCGCTGCGCGCGGGCGAGGCGGACATCGCCGCCCAGTGCCGCCACGTGGCACAACTGGTGCGGCCGCCCAACTGGGCCTATAACGATGAGACGCGGGGCGTCTACCAGGGACTGGGCCTGGGCATGCTCATGGCCGACGCCAACGCGCGCGACGGCAAGATCTACGGCTGGCACATCAGCCTGCGGCGGCGCTCCCATATGGTGAGCGAGCTGGAGCAGGTGCGCGCGGCCATCGGCGCGCGGCGGCTCCAGCCGGTGAACGGCGTGGTGCCGGTGGTGGTGAGCTTTCATGACACCAACGACTACACGGCGTCGCACATGACCGAGTACCTCCAGATCCTCGTCGATGCCGCGCGCGAGAACGGCCTGCCGCTGGCCGATCCGCCCTTCTATACCGACGCCCGCGCCGCCGAACGCGCCGCTTTGGTGCGTGCCAGGGACGGCGACTACGCGCGGCAAAGCTGGCCCTGACCGGCGCCTGCTCCGGCAGGGCCCAATCGGCCATGCGGCACCGCACGAGGAATTCGTAGAAGTGCTACGCTAACGGCCCGTGGTGCCCTAACCGGAGAATCACCGTGCCCCGCAAGACCCCCATCGAACGCTATCGCAACATCGGTATCAGCGCGCATATCGACGCCGGCAAGACGACGACGACCGAGCGCATCCTGTTCTACACCGGCGTGAACCACAAGCTGGGCGAGGTGCATGACGGGGCCGCCACCATGGATTGGATGGAGCAGGAGCAGGAGCGCGGCATCACCATCACGTCGGCCGCCACCACGGCCTTCTGGAAGGGGATGGCGGGGAACTACCCCGAGCATCGCATCAACATCATCGACACCCCCGGCCACGTGGACTTCACCATCGAGGTGGAACGCTCCATGCGCGTGCTCGACGGCGCCTGCATGGTGTACGACGCCGTGGGCGGCGTGCAGCCGCAGTCGGAAACCGTCTGGCGCCAGGCCAACAAGTACAAGGTGCCGCGCATCGCGTTCGTCAACAAGATGGACCGCGTGGGCGCCGACTTCTTCCGCGTGCAGACCCAGATCGCCGATCGCCTGAAGGGCAACGCCGTGCTGATCCAGATTCCGGTCGGCGCCGAGGATCAGTTCCAGGGCGTGGTCGATCTCGTGAAAATGCGCGCCATCGTCTGGGACGATACGAGCCAGGGCGTGCACTTCGAGTACACCGACATCCCGGCCGCGCTGCAGGCCACCGCGCAGGAATGGCGCGAGAAGATGGTCGAGGCCGCCGCCGAAGCCAGCGAGGACCTGCTCGAGCGCTACCTGAGCGGCGAGCCGCTGACCGAGGAAGAGATCAAGGCCGGGCTGCGCAAACGCACCATCGCCGGTGAAATCGTGCCGATGCTATGCGGCAGCGCCTTCAAGAACAAGGGCGTGCAGGCGATGCTGGACGCGGTGATCGACTACCTGCCGTCGCCGGCGGACGTGCCCGCCATCCTCGGCCACACCGAGGACGACAAGGAAGCCGAGCGCCACCCGAACGACGACGAGCCGTTCTCGGCGCTCGCCTTCAAGATCATGACCGACCCGTTCGTCGGCCAGCTGATCTTCTTCCGCGTGTATTCGGGCGTGGTGAATTCGGGCGACACGGTCTACAACCCGGTCAAGTCCAAGCGCGAACGGCTGGGGCGCATCCTCCAGATGCACGCCAACGTCCGCAACGAGATCAAGGAAGTGCGCGCCGGCGACATCGCCGCGGCCGTGGGCCTCAAGGAGGCCACCACGGGCGACACCCTGTGCGATCCCGACAAGGTCATCATCCTCGAACGCATGACTTTCCCGGAGCCGGTGATCTCGCAGGCCGTGGAACCGAAGACCAAGGCCGACCAGGAGAAGATGGGCATCGCCCTGAACCGGCTGGCCCAGGAAGACCCGTCGTTCCGCGTGGCGACCGACGAGGAGTCCGGCCAGACCATCATCTCGGGCATGGGCGAGCTGCACCTGGAAATCCTGGTGGACCGGATGAAGCGCGAGTTTGGCGTGGAGGCCTCGGTCGGCAAGCCGCAGGTGGCCTACCGCGAGACCATCAAGAGCACCGCCAAGGACGTGGAAGGCAAGTTCATCAAGCAGTCGGGCGGGCGCGGCCAGTACGGCCACGTGGTGCTGAACCTCGAGCCGATGCCGCAGGGCGGCGGCTATGCCTTCGTCGATGCCATCAAGGGCGGCGTGGTGCCGCGCGAGTTCATCCCGGCGGTGGACAAGGGCATCAAGGAGACGCTGGAAGCCGGCGTGCTGGCCGGCTACCCGGTGGTGGACGTGAAGGCGACGCTGGTGTTCGGCTCGTACCACGATGTGGATTCGAACGAAAACGCGTTCCGCATGGCGGGTTCCATGGCGTTCAAGGAAGGCATGCGCCGCGCCAAGCCGGTGCTGCTGGAGCCGATGATGTCCGTGGAGGTGGAAACGCCCGAAGAATTCACCGGCAACGTGATGGGCGACCTCTCCTCGCGGCGCGGCATGGTGCACGGCATGGAAGACATCGCGGGCGGCGGCGGCAAGATCGTGCGCGCCGAGGTGCCGCTGGCGACGATGTTCGGCTACTCCACCTCGCTGCGCTCCCTCACCCAGGGCCGCGCCACCTTCACGATGGAGTTCAAGCACTACGCCGAAGCCCCGGCCAACGTGGCCGAGGCGGTGATCAGCTCGCGCAAGAACTGAGCACGGGTGTTCTCCCCTTCCCGGAGGGAGCGGGGAGAACACCATGCGCCACCCGTCATCGATTCATGGCATGATGCTCCGGCGGCCACACGCCGCCTCATCCACTGCTACGGGAGCGCACCATGATGGCATTCCTCGGTACTGTGCTGGTTGGACTTGTCGTGGGGCTCATCGCCCGCGCCATCAAACCTGGCGACGACAAGATGGGCTGGATCATGACGATCCTGCTGGGCGTGCTTGGCGCGCTGGCGGCCGGCTACATCGGCCGGTCGATGGGGTACTACCAGCCGGGCGAGGCCGCCGGATGGATTGCCTCGGTCATCGGTGCCATCGTGCTACTGGTGATATACGACCTGGTTCGCCGTAAGAACTGAAGCGCCTTCCTTGCCGCACCGCTGCAGCGCGGTGGTGCTGCCCGGGGCGGCCATCGCCGCGACCTGCGGCGCCACCGARCGCAGCACGCGCACSGCCAGCGCGCTCGTGAACGCGTAGCGCGCCGCGTACGGCTCGCGCACGTGGATCGTCACCGTGCCGAAATAGCGGTCCCCCAGCAGGAACACGAAGGTGGCCGACCGGTTGACCGAGCGCGACGAAATCACGCGCCCGCCCGGACCATAGGTCTGGAAGCGCTGGTCGCCCGTACCGGTCTTGCCGCCAATCATCAGTGGCGCGCCGGGCTGCCCCGGCCGGCTGACCGGCGTGAAGGCCCCCCGGATCGACTTGGCCGTGCCACTCTCCACCACATCGAACATCGAACGCCGCACCAGCGCGGCAATCTCCGGCGCAATCAGCACCTTGCCTGGCCCCGGGCGCAGGGCGTATGTCGTGGCATAGGGGGTGTCGGCGGCAAAGGCGAGCGTGCGGATCGTGGACGGCTGGGCATCCACGCCATTGCCGAGGATGATGCCGGCCAGCTCCGACAGCGCCGCCGGGCGGTCACCCGAGGCGCCGATGGCCGTGGCGTACGACGGCGTCAGCGAATCGAACGGATAACCGAGCCGCTGCCAGCGCTTGGCCACCTTGTCGAACGCCTCCTTCTCCAGCAGCGTGCGGATGCGGGCGTCCTGCCCCAGCTTGCTGCGGGTCTTGAACAGCCAYTTGTAGACGTATTGCCGCTCGTCCGCGCTGGCCTTGAGCACCTCGCTCAGCGTGGCATCCGGGTTGTTGCCGAGGTATTCCACCATCCACAGTTCCAGCGGATGGATGCGCGACAGGTAGCCCCGGTCGTTCAGGTCGAATTTGTCCTTCCCGTACTTGTCGTAGAGCTTGTGCAGGTCTTCCTCGGACGGCTGCTTCTGCTTGGGCAGCCGTGCGCGCACCAGGCCGGCGTAGGTGTCGAAATCGGTGGCCGGCCGGGCGCTCAGCAGCGTCACCGAGAGGCGCACGGCCCCAAGGTAGGGCGTCGGCTGCTTCACGCGACCTAGCAGAACGTTCAAACGCTCATCCGAAGTCTTGCCCCGGTAGCGCTGCCAGAACGCCGTCATATAGGAGCTGCCTTCCTCATCGGCAAAGCGCTCCAGGTACGGGCGGCGGCCCGGGTCGCTGCGATCCTCCATCAGCGCGGTGGCTTCCGGGTGGGCCTGGTGGACTTCGTACTTCACGATGTCGCGCATCATCCGGATGAATACGAGATTGACCGAATGCTGGAAGGCCACGCGCACCGTCATCTGGCGCTCGCCCTCCCATTTCTCGAAGTTCGTGAAGCTCTGCATGCCGCCGCCGGTGTAGAACGCCTCGCCGGCATTGCCCGAATACTTGCGCTCCATCGCGGCTTCGAGGATGGCCCCGCGCGAGCGCTCGGCCGGCGTCTTGGCCTTGATCAGCGTGTCGATCACCCAGCGGGTCAGCGCGTCCTGGCGCGGCACCTGGATCGCGGCCAGCTCGGCCCGGCTCAGGCTGACGTGGCGATCGTAGATCTCGTTGATGACTTCCAGATAGGTGACCAGCGTGCGCAGCTTGGCGGTGGAGCCCAGGTTCAGCCGCGCCCCCGCGTTGATGTCGAACGGCTGGTCGACATTGTCGGCCTGCACCCGCACCAGGCTGGCGTTGCCCACGCGCTCGAACAGCGTGAAGCTGGCCACGAGCCGCGACGGGTCGTCGCCCTCGCGCAGCAGGTTCTTGCCGTACAGGCCCATCTCGTGGGCATCGGTCTTGTTGCGGATGCGCAGCAGCGTGTCCGTGACCATGCGTTGCACTTCACGGTTGATGCTGCTGTCGACGGTCAGGTCGAGGCGGTCCAGCGCGTAGCGGCTGTCCACGCCCAGCAGGTGCGACACATCGTTACGCACCTGGTTGACCGCCTTGCGCGTCACCCAGGGCGCCGGGTCGGGCCGCTGCGGCGGGGCCGCCTTGTCCAGCGACTGCGCCAGCGCGGCGTCGCGCAACTCCGGAGTGATGGTATTGGTGGCCGCCAGCAGCCGCAGGTAGCTGCCRGTCAGCGCGTCCAGGTTGGTATCGTCGCGCCGCAGGTGATACGACGGCCGGCGCTGCGAGACGATCAGCGACAGCGCGCGCTTGTACGCCTGGGCCTCGCGCGGGGTGGGGCGGCGCGGGTCCATGTTGCGGATCAGCGCGTTGACCTCGCCGAAGTCCTCGCCGTACCAGACGTACAGCCCGTCGCCAATGCCGTTGATCTCGCCATGCCCCACGCGCGCGGAGAGCGGCACCGTGTTCAGGTAGTCGAGCACGATGTTTTCGCGGGCGCGCTGGGTGTCGGGACCGTTGACATAGGCGCGCAGCGAGGCCGAGGTCATCTGGCGGAACTTGTCTGGAATCGACTGGGTCCGCCCCTCGGGCGAATGGCGGAATTTCTCGATCTGGGTGGCGAGCGTGCTGCCGCCGGCCGAGTCGTGGTGCCGGTCGGCCAGCTTCACGGCCTGGTCGAGCACCGCGCGCGAGAACCGGCGCCAGTCCACGGCCGGATTCATCATCGGATACTCGGGATTGAGCAGGTTCTGGTTCTCGACGTAGAGCAGCGACGCCACCACCACCTTCGGCACCGCGTCGAAACTATCGTACTGGCGTTGGGGATAGCGTTCGAAGGCAAGCGTCAGCGCGTTGCAGTCGCGCACGATCAGGCCGGCCTGGTTTTTCTCTCGGTAGGGCGGAAAGATGCCCTCGTCCATCAGCCGGACGAGATCCGGCGACATGCGCACCTGCGCGCTCGTGGCAAACCCGTGCCGCAGCAGGCGCTCGCCGAACTCGGGCAGGCGCTCGTAGCCCAGGCGCTCGTCGTACGGACCGGAATGGGGATAACGGATGCTGTCGCTCGCGCCGGGCTGGATTTCGTAGGTCAACGACTTGCCCAGCCGGCTCATGTACAGAGCCTGCCATTGCGACGTGCGAACCTCGTGCGTGACGAGGGTCACAACCATGTAGGCGCCGCCACATACGGCAACCGCCAAGCCAGCGAGAATCCAGCGACGACGTGACACGTTTCGGCATCCGGTTGCGCTTGCGCCCACCAGTTCCGGGGCGCCACCAGCTTTTTCATTGCAGGCTGCCGCGCCAGCATCGGCGTGCGACGGCCTGTATTGATATTACTAGCAACCAGCGTGGAGTGGCATGCCGAAGTGGGCTGGCGCACGCTTTCAAACACGGAATTTCTTGCGGCGCCGTGCCCGGCACGCAACACGTGGCGGGCCGGCACGCCACACGGGTGCCGCGAGCCGCCCGCGCGTCACACGCGGGCGGTGCGGCCATGTCAGTTTTGCACTGACCGGCTTATGCCGATGCCGCCGCCGATGCCACCGGGCGCCCGCCGAACGGATAGCTCGGATCGGTGTAGCCGGGCGTGGAAGCATGGCCGCGCGGCACGAGCTTATCGACCAGCGCCTCTTCCTGCGCCGAAATCGCGACGTTCACTGCGCCGAAGTAGTCCTCGAACTGCGCCAGCGTGCGCGGCCCGGCGATCACGCTGCTGATGATCGGGTTGGCCAGCACCCAGGCCGTGGCGAACTGGCCCGGCGTGATGCCGCGCCCTTCGGCATGCGCCTTGAGCTGCTGGGCGATGACCAGCGACTCCTCGCGAAACTCGGTTTCCATCATGCGCCGGTCCGCCCGGCCGGCGCGGCTGTCCGCGTCCGGCTTCTGGCCCGGCAGGTACTTGCCGGTCAGCACGCCGCGCGCGATCGGGCTGTAGGGCACCACGCCCAGGCCGAAATGTTCGCAGGCCGGCAGGATTTCCACCTCCGGCATCCGGTTCAGCAGGTTGTAGTACGGCTGGCAGGCCACCGGGCGCGGCACGCCCAGGCGGTCGCACAGGTTGGCGATCTCGGCGATACGCCAGCCRCGGAAATTCGACACGGCCCAGTAGCGGATCTTGCCGGCGCGGATCAGGTCGCCCATGGCGCGCACCGGTTCCTCAAGATTGGCGCCGGCGAAGTCGCGGTGCAGGTAGAGGATGTCCACATAGTCGGTGGCCAGCCGGCGCAGGCTGTCTTCCACCTCGCGCAGGATCCACGTACGTGAATAGTTCGACTGGTTCGGACGGCTGCCCATCAGGTTGCCCAGCTTGGTGGCAAGCACCCAGTCGTGGCGGTCGGCGATCAGCAGGCGGCCCACCATCTGCTCGGAACCGCCCTTGCTGTAGACGTCGGCGGTGTCGATGAAATTGACGCCGTGGTCGCGTGCGCTGCCCACGATGCGGGCGGCCTCGGCCTCGTCGGTCTGGTCGGCGAACATCATCGTGCCCAGACACAGGGCGGAAACCTTCAGGTTGCTGGCGCCGAGGCGGCGGTACTGCATGGTGAAATCTGGCATGGCGAATTCCCAGGGTAGTCGAGGCCGAAGCAAAGGGTCTGGCGGCGCCTGCGCGACCGCCAGCGCGCATTGTGCGCCGATGTGGCGGGGCTTGCAGGCGACGCGCCGCTAGAGGCGCTTTCGGGCGCTTTCGGGTGACTTCGGGGCAGTACCCCTGTCGATTCAGGCTTCCACAGGGTGGAATCCGGGCAGTGCCGGCACCCGCTCGGCCAGGAAGGCCAGCAGCGCCCGCGTGCGCGCCGGCTGGTGGCGGCGCGACGGATAGACCAGATAGGCATCCTGCGCCGGGCCCTGCCAGCCGGGCAGCACCGGGGTCAGCGCGCCGGTGTCGAGCAGGTCCTGCACGAGCCAGGCCGGCGTCAGGCCAAACCCGGCGCCCGCCAGGAAGCTCTCGCGCATGGCCAGCGAGTTGTTGGCGCGATAGCGGCACGGCGCGTCCACCTTGGCGACGTTGCCGTGGGTATCGGTCAGCACGATCTCGTCCCCGGCGGCGAGCCAGGTGAAGCGCAGCAGGTCGTGACCGGCCAGATCGGCCGGCTGCCGCACCGGGGCATGGCGCGCGAGGTAGCCCGGGGCGGCCACGAGTCCGCGCGGCGACACCGCGATGCGCCGCGCCACCACATTGGGCGGCAGCGACGCGCCGAGCCGCACCGCCACGTCCACGCCCGCCTCCACCAGATCGACGAAACGGTCGTCGAAGACCAGTTCGACATCGACCTCCGGATACCGGGCGAGGAAATCGAGGATCAGTGCATTGAGCCGCAGCACGCCAAAGCTGACCGGCGCGCTGAGGCGCACCTTGCCCACGGGACGATCCGCCCGGCCGCGCGCATCGGCGGTGGCTTCGGCATAGGCGTCGAGCACGGTCAGGGCATGGGCATAGAAGCGACGGCCGGCCTCGGTCGGCTGCAAGTGGGTGGTGCTGCGCTCGAGCAGCCGCACACCAAGGTCCGCCTCCAGCGCGGCTACGGTTTTGCTGATGGTCGGCTGGGTGCTGTCCMGCTCACGCGCCACGGCGGAGAGGCTGCCCAGCTCCACGGCGCGGGTGAAGACGTGCATCGCCTTGAGGGTGTCCATGTCATTCTTRATTGGAATGATTGATATGCGATTCTGCCGCGTTCTCGTGCGAATCGGAATAGGTGACAGTGGGGCCATTCCCACTTTGATGAGAGTTTTCTGATGTCTGCCTATTCGCTGCTTCGCATGGTTGCCCTGACGGGCTGCATCGCCGCCGGCCCCGCCATGGCCGCCCCGCAATGGGTGCCGACCTGGGTGGCCAGCCAACAACCGGTCTGGCGACCYGATGAACTGCCCTTGCCGACTGGCTTGCCGGCCCGGCTTGATGACCGCACGGTGCGGCAGGTCGCCCGCGTCAGCATCGGCGCGAGTCGGGTGCGCGTGGTGCTATCCAATCAGTACGGCCGGGTGCCGCTGACTGTCGATGCCATCCAGCTCGCTCGTCATGCCGGCGGCGGCGTGATCGATCCGACCACCAATCATGCGGTGACCTTCGCCGGCAAACCCGCGATCTCCATCCCGCCCGGCGCCACGGCGACCAGCGACCCGGTGTCGCTGCCGGTGCCAGCACTGGCCGAGGTGGCGGTCAGCCTCCACCTGCCGGCGCCGGTGCGGATCGCCACCTTCCACTGGGATGGCCGGCAGACCGCCTATATCGCCGATGGCCACCACGTGACGGACGCCGCCCTGCCCCGGCCCGAGACCTTCCAGGCAAGGCTGCTGCTGTCCGCCATCGAGGTGGAAGCCCGCCAGCCGGCGCCCGTCATCGTCGCGCTCGGCGATTCGATCACCGAAGGCAACGGCGCCACGCCCGACGCCAACCGGCGCTGGCCTGACGTTCTCGCCGCCCGGCTGGCCGGGGACGGCATCGCGGTCCTCAACGCGGGCATCTCGGGCGGGCAACTGCTGCGCGCCGGCATGGGCGAAGCGGGCCGCGCGCGCTTCGAGCGCGACGTGCTCGATGTGCCCGGCGTGCAGGCGGTCATCGTCGCGCTGGGCATCAATGACATCGGCTGGCCCGGCTCGACCTTCCTGCCGATGACCCGCTTGCCCGCCGCCCCCGACCTGATCGCCGGCTACCAGTCCCTGATCGACCGCGCGCACCGGCGCGGGGTGCGCGTGATCGGCGCCACGATCACGCCGTTTGCGGRCGCGCTGGCTGTGGAAGGGTCGCCGATCCACGGCTACGCCAGCCCGGAGAAGGACGCGCTGCGCCAGCAGGTGAACCACTGGATCCGCACCAGCGGCGCCTTCGATGCCGTAGCGGACTTCGACGCCGCCCTGCGCGCCCCGGCCCGCCCGGACGCCCTGCAGACAGCCTTCGACAGCGGCGACCACCTCCACCCTGGCGACCGGGGCTACGCAGCGATGGCCGGCGCCATCGACCCCGCCGCGCTGYTGCCTGCGCGCCAGCCATGAAAAAAGCCGGCAAGGTTGCCCTTGCCGGCTTTTCTGGYGATGCCTGCCCGCGCTCAGTCTTCGAGCTTCGGCAGCGCGGCGCTGGTCTTGGTCGACAGCAGGCCGCTCTTCGCGTACGTCTGGAGCTTCTCGCGGGTGTCCACGATGTCCAGCGTGCGCATCGTCAGTTGGCCGATGCGGTCCAGCGGCGTGAACATCGATTCGCCCTTTTCCATCGTCAGCCGTTCCGGCTTGTAGGTCAGGTTCGGCGACGTGGTGTTCAGGATCGAGTAGTCGTTGCCACGACGCAGTTCGATGGTCACCTCGCCGGTCACGGCGCCCGCCACCCAGCGCTGGGCGGTTTCGCGCAGCATGATGGCCTGCGGGTCGAACCAGCGGCCCTGGTACAGCAAGCGGCCCAGGCGGCGGCCATTGTCGCGGTACTGCTCGATGGTGTCTTCGTTGTGGATGCCGGTGATCAGGCGCTCGTAGGCGATGAACAGCAGCGCGAGGCCCGGGGCTTCGTAGATGCCGCGGCTCTTGGCCTCGATGATCCGGTTCTCGATCTGGTCGCTCATGCCCAGGCCGTGGCGGCCGCCGATGACATTGGCTTCCATGAACAGGTCCACGCTGTTCGCGAAGGTCTTGCCGTTCAGGGCCACGGGCTGGCCTTCCTCGAAGCGCACGGTCACTTCCTCGCGCTTCACTTCCACGTCATCGCGCCAGAACTGCACGCCCATGATCGGCTGGACGATGCGGATGCCCGAGTTCAGGTGCTCGAGATCCTTGGCCTCATGCGTGGCGCCAAGCATGTTCGAGTCCGTCGAATACGCCTTTTCGGCCGACATCTTGTAGTCATGGCCGCTCTGGCGCATGAACTCGGACATTTCGGCGCGGCCGCCCAGTTCGTCGATGAACTGCTGGTCCAGCCACGGCTTGTAGATCTGCAGGCCCGGGTTGGTCAGCAGGCCGTAGCGGTAGAAACGCTCGATGTCGTTGCCCTTGAACGTGCTGCCATCGCCCCAGATGTTGACGCCATCGTCCTTCATCGCGGCCACCAGCATCGTGCCGGTCACGGCGCGGCCGATCGGCGTGGTGTTGAAGTACGTCACGCCAGCCGTGGAAATGTGGAATGCACCGCACTGCAGCGCGGCGATCCCTTCGGACACCAGCTGCACGCGGCAATCCACCAGACGCGCTTCTTCGGCGCCGTACGCCTTGGCGCGGCGGGGAATGTCGTCGTAGTCCGGCTCGTCGGGCTGACCCAGGTTGGCCGTGTAGGCGTAGGGAATGGCGCCCTTCTGGCGCATCCAGAGGAGCGCGGCGCTGGTGTCGAGTCCGCCCGAGAAGGCGATTCCGACGCGCTGGCCGGAAGGAATGTGCTGCAGGATGGTAGTCATCGCCAGAAATCTAGGTGAATTTGTCGGCTCTTGGGGCGCTCCCGCGTGAAACCCCCACACGGCAGCCGATGCGGCGCCCGAACTCGTAACCTTGAATTGTGACACGCCCGGGCGGTAGCGCCAAACTGCGGGGCCCGGGCGGGGTTCACTCGGCGCTCAGTCGGCGTCGTCCACGAGCAGGTCCATGGGAACGCCAAGTGCCAGCGCCAGCCGCTGCAGCACGTCCACGGTGCCGTCGCGCTTGCGGTTTTCGATCTGGCTCAGGTAGGGGGTGCTGAGCCCGGCCGCCTGGGCCAATGCCTCCTGGGTCATGCGACGGTAATCGCGCCAGGCCTTGACTGGATGGTCGCCCGCCAACTCCGCGTCGACCACGGCGGCCGGAATGCGTACACCGTCATCGGCCGCCTTGGCACGGTCATACAGGGCTACATCGTCGAGATCCTCGAASAGGTGCTTCACCTTGTCCCAAACGTCGATCGGCACGACTGCAAAGGCCCGCTGGCCATCTTGCTCGATAAATTGGATGTCGGTCATTGATAGGCGCCCCCGCGCGGATTGAGACGGATTCCCCGCCAGCATGTCGATCTTGCTGCGGATCTGGGTGGCAACGTTGYGCGGCATGGCCTTCAAAGCCCGGCGCGCCTGTCTGGAAAGGTCAACTTCATGGACGTGCGTCAYATTAGCTTATCGCTAAGTAATCCGCAAATAAAATTAGCAACCGAAATGGACGCTGATTTCATTGCGGTGGGAGTGACGAACGCCAGGGAAGAGGGCGGCTTGTGGACGGGAAGAAATCGGGTCGCCCTGGCATGGAGCGCCTATCCTAGCCCGGTGCCCAGCGKGAAAACGTGTCCGGCGGTGACGGACACGAAAAGTAACAATGTGGACGTTGTCCATTTTATTTGCTAGTCTCTTGTGGACGGCGTACACAAATCGCCGGCCAACGCCAAACCAGGAGATGTCGATGTCCAAGAAAGTCCAGTCCTATCTGTTCTTCGACGGTCGCGCAGAGGAAGCGGCCGAGTTCTACAAGACCGCGCTCGGTGCCAAGGTGGAAATGCTGCTGCGCTTCCGTGACAACCCCGAGCCGCAGGACGCCAGCCCCGGTTGCGGGCCCGGTGCCGGCAACGATGACAAGGTCATGCATATGGCGCTGCAGATTGGGGACACCACGATCATGGCGTCCGATGGCGACTGCAAGGGCCAGACCGCCTTCCAGGGCTTCGCGCTCTCCATCACCGTGCCGGACGCCGCGACGGTCGACAAGACGATTGGCGCGCTGAGCGCGGGCGGCAACGTGGTCATGCCGGCGATGAAGACCTTCTTCTCGGAGCGCTTCGGCATGGTGGCGGACAAGTTCGGCGTGACCTGGATGGTCCTGGTGGCGAGCGAATAAGCGCCGATGGCACTGTCCCGGCATGGCCGTGCCGTAAAATGCGCGGCCAACCGGAGACATGCCATGGAATCCCGCCTGACCGACCTCGAGATCAAGCTCGCCTTCCAGGAAGACCTGATCGAGACGCTGAACCTGGCCGTCGCGCGCCAGCAGCAGCAACTGGACCTGCTCCAGGCCCAGTTCCGGGCGCTGTACCAGCAGGYCCGGACGAGTGCCTCGGCCGCCGCCGAGTCCAATCCGCAGCATGAGATTCCGCCGCACTATTGAGGCGGCAGCAGCCATGCGGCGCACTCATCACACAGGAACGATGCCCCCCGGGCCCGGTCTGACCGGCAACGATGCCAACCGAACCGAGCCCATGGCCCGTCCCTTGATCAATCGCTTCTTCCACGCCCGCCGCGCGCTGCTGGCCACGGCCGCAGTCGCCGCGCTGGGCAGCTTCGCCCTCGCCCACGCCGCCTACAACGTATGGACGGGCGAGTACACCTTCACCAAGGCCGARTTGCAGAGTGCCGTCGAGAAACGCTTTCCCACCACGCTGCGCTATGGCGAACTGGTGAGCGTGCAGCTGTCGCACCCGCGCCTGGTGCTGGATGAGGCCACCAACCGCATCACCACGCAGATGGATGCGGCCATCAGCAACACCATCCTGCCGTCCCCGCCGGTCAACGGCACGCTGGCGCTGAACAGCGGCGTGCGCTACGACGCCACGCAGCGTGCCGTGCTGCTCGACAATCCCACGGTCCAGCAGGTACAGGTGCAGGGCATGAGCCAGTACAACGAGCAGCTCAACGCCATCGGCGCGGTGGTGGCGCAGCAGTTGCTGAAGGACTATCCGCTCTATACGTTCAAGCCCGAGGAGCTGCGCTTCAACGGCAAGGACGTGCAGCCGGGCGCGATCACCGTCGCGGCGGACGGTATCCGGGTGAAGCTCGATCTGCGTTAGTCCGAGGTAGTCCGAGCTAACCCGCGCCGGCTTCCAGCCCCAGCGCGGTGGCAAGCGCCGCCAGCGTCGGCCCGATCGGCGCGAGCACCTTCAGCGTCAGCAGGGGATCGGCCCGCGTGGTGCCAAGGTTCAGGGCGGCAATCGGCAAGCCGCGCTCGTGCGCCCAGACGCAGAAGCGATACCCCGAGAACACCGTCAGCGACGAGCCGATCACCAGCAYGGCGTCCGCTGCATCGAGCGCCAGCCGCCCGGMCGCCACGCGCTCGCGCGGCACCGATTCGCCGAAGAACACCACATCGGGCTTGAGCAGCCCTTCGCAGCGCTCGCACACCGGCACCGAAAAATTGTCGAATAGCGGCGATTCCAGATGGGCGTCGCCATCGGCCGCCGGCAGGGCCGACACATCGCGGAATTCGGGATTGTGCTGCCACAGCCAGCGCTGGATGTCCGCGCGCGGGTAGCGCGTGGCACAGGACAGGCAGATGACCTGGCCGATGCTGCCGTGCAGCTCGATCACCCCCTGGCTGCCAGCGCGCTGGTGCAGGCCATCCACGTTCTGCGTGACCAGCCCGGCCACGCGCCCGGCATCGCCCAGCCGCGCCACCACGCGATGGCTCACGTTCGGCTGCGCGCCGTCCGCCACGGGCCAGCCGACCATACTGCGCGCCCAGTAGCGCTGGCGCGCCGCGTGGCCGCTCAGGAAGGCGGTGATGGTCATCGGCGCGGAGCGCTGCCACCGGCCCTGCTCGTCGCGGTAGCCCGGAATGCCGGAGTCCGTGCTGATGCCGGCGCCGGTCAGCACAAACAGGCGCGGATGGCGCTGCACGAAGTCGAGAAGGTCTTCCACCGGCCGGGGGTTACGAGGTGGACGATGTAGAAGAGGCCTCGGCGCGCGCAGCCTGGCGCGCCTCCCACGCCCTCAGTTCCTGCCGGTAGCGGTCCATTTCGTCGTTGTAGTAGTCAAAGATGCACGGATCGCAGCCGCTCTGGCAGCACTCGTTGTCGCCAGGGCGCTCGGGCGGGAGCGGACGCGGATCATCGGAAACGGGGGAAGACACGGCTCAAGACCTGAAGGAAATGTTACGGCGCCAGTATATGCCGCCTGTCCGGTTCGGTCCGCGGACCGCCCCTCCGGCGCCGGCCTGATCTGCATCGTTCCAATCCGATGTTGAATTGTTTCGAAGGTGGCCCATCGCGCACACGATTGCGGCGGCAGGCTGCTAGCCTTGTGGCAAGGTTGCCGCCGGCCACCTCTGAGGCGTGGATGATCGGATACGCTGCCATGCGCGTTGCGACGCGACTCCCTTCCCTATGCAGCCTGCTTGCCGCRATGCTGGCCACGCTGGCGGTCGCGCCGGGCCCGGCCACGGCCGAGGAGCCGCCGCCGCAGGGCGGGACCCTCCGCCTGCCCGCCTACACCCCCAGCAACATCGTCCCCGCACCCAATCCGCCGTTCCCCGCGCCCGCCCTCCTCGCCCCGGCCACGCCCGGCGGCACGGTCGAAGGGGCTGCGGCCAAGACCCACCCGGTGGGCCGCCCCAAGATCTGCCTGGTGCTGTCCGGCGGTGGCGCGCGCGGTGCCGCCCATATCGGCGTGCTGAAGGTGCTCGAGGAACTGCGTGTGCCCGTGGACTGCATCGCCGGCACCAGCATGGGCTCGCTGGTCGGCGGCGCGTATGCCAGCGGCATGAGCATCAAGGAAATGGAGGAACTGGTCGGCGGCTTGTCCACCAGCGCGCTCTTCAAGGAACGGCCACCGCGTCAGGATCTGGCCGTCCGCCGCAAGCTGGACGACCACACCAACCTGTTCACGCCCGAGATTGGCGTGCGCGGGGACGGGCTGCTGCTGCCCAAGGGTGCGGTCTCCGGCGTGCAGCTGGAAACGGTGCTGCGCAAGCTCTCCAACACCCCCGGCTATCGGAATTTCGATACCTTGCCGATTCCTTACCGCGCCGTCGCCACCGACCTTGTCGCCGGCACCGCCGTGGTGTTCACCGAGGGCGAGCTGGCGAACGTGATGCGCGCCAGCATGTCCGTGCCCGGCGCCGTGGCGCCCACCGAGTACCAGGGCAAGCTGCTCGTCGATGGCGGCCTGACCGACAACCTGCCCGTGGACGTGGCGCGCGCCATGGGGGCCGACATCGTCATCGCGGTCAACCTCGGCACGCCGCTGATGAAGCGCGAGGACCTGACCTCGCTGATCGGCGTAACCAGCCAGATGCTGAACATCCTGACCGAGCAGAACGTGCGCAGCTCGCTGGCCTCGCTGCGGCCCATGGACATCCTGATCCTGCCCGAACTCGGCGAATTCTCCGCCGGCGACTTCGACCACCTGCCCAAGACCATTCCGATTGGCGAGGAAGCCGCCCGGCGCCAGCACACCCGGCTCGCCGCGCTGGCGATTCCACCCGACGAGTACGCCACCCTGCGCGCCGCGCAGCGCAACCTGGCGCCACCGGACCTGCGCCCCGTGGACGAAATCCGCTTCGCGCCGATGGAGCGCGTGAGCCCCGGGTTTGCCGCCGCGACGATGGAAACCCACCCCGGCGAGCCGATCTCGCAGGCCACGCTGGACCGCGACATGCGCCGGCTGTTCGGCACCGGCGACTTCGAGCACGTGAACTACCGCTTCCTCGAGGAACCGGGCAAGCGCGTGCTCGGCGTGGAAGCCATCGAGAAATCGTACGGGCCCAACTACCTGCGCTTCGGGCTYGGCCTCAGTTCCGACTTCCGCGGCGACGCCTACTTCAACCTGCTGGCGAGCTACCGCCGCACGTGGATCAACTCGCTCGGCGCCGAATGGCGCACGGACGCCCAGGTGGGCCAGACCTCCAGCCTGACCAGCGAGTTCTACCAGCCGCTCGACACCCGCCAGCTGTTCTTCATCGCCCCGCGCTTCGAACTGGAACGCCGCCCCATCAATGTCTTCAGCGGCAGCCAGCGGATCGCCCAGTACGACCTGCGCCGCACGGACCTGGCGCTGGATGTAGGCACGCAGATCACCAAATATGGCGAGGGACGCCTGGGCTTCGTGCTCGGCCACCAGAACGCGTCGCTCTCCACCGGGCCGGCGTTCCTGGACCCGGGCCATGAAAGCATCGAGCGCCGTGCCTTCACGGCCCGGATACTGGTGGATCAGGTCGACAGCATCAACTTCCCGCGCTTCGGCTACGGGGCGACGATGAACGTCTACTCGTCGCAAGGCGCAATGGGCGCCACCGACACCTATACCAAGGGCGACCTGACGGCCACCTATGCGCACTCCTTCGGCAACAACACCATCAACTTTGGCGTGCGGGCGGGCTCCAACCTGGGCGGGCCGGCGCTGCCGCCGTACGCGATGTTCCAGTGGGGCGGCTTCCTGCAGCAGTCCGGCTACTCCACCGGGCAGCTGATTGGCGGCAATATCCAGTTCGCGCGGATGGTCTACTACAACAAGCTCGTGCGGCAGACCTTCCTCGAAGGGGTCTACGCCGGGTTCTCGCTGGAGGTCGGCCGCGTAGGCGATCCGCTGGTACCGGGCAACCCCACCGGGGTGCTCAAGTCGGGGGCCGCCTTCCTCGGCCTGGACAGCCCGATCGGGCCGTTCTACCTCGCCTATGGCCGCGCRGCAGGCGGTCAGTACGCGTTCTACCTGTTCCTGGGCAAGCCTTAGGGACACTCAGGGGACAAATCCTGCGGAGATGTGACGGCCCTAGCGCAAAGTGCGCTACGGCCAACCCCCACCGAGGTGGCATGTCGGYAGGAAGTGCCGCTGCCTATACTGGCCTCGTCGTTGGGACCCCCGTCCCGGACGACACCCCTTACCCAGTCGCCGCCCCAATCGGCGACATTTTTTTGGGCGAATCCCGGCAGGCCCCGCCGTGGGACGTTAAGATGCGCGATTATCGAACGCCCCCCGCATCGTATTTCCTGCCGAATTCCCATATGGACGCCCCCGCCCCCATCAGCCTCAAGCCTGCACAGGCCGACTCCGTCCGCGCCGCCCGGCCGCCGGCCGACATCCTGTCCAGCTTCGCCGGCGACCCGAATTTCATGCTGTCGCTGGCGCGCGGSCTGACGGTGCTGGAGGCTTTCTCCGARCGCAAGCGCCCACTCACTATCTCGCAGGTGGCGCAGCGCACGCAGTTGTCGCGCGCCTCGGTGCGGCGCTGTCTCTATACGCTGGAGCAGTTGGGCTACGTGAGCCAGCAGGATGGGCACTTCGCGCTGCGGCCGCGCGTGCTCCATCTGGGGCACGCGTATTTCTCCTCGACGTCGCTGGTCTCGGCGGCGCAGCCCATCCTCGACAACCTGAGCACGCGCATCCACGAGACCTCGGCCCTGGCCATTCTCGACGGCACGGACATCCTCTACCTGGTGCGCTCGGAAGTGCAACGTGTGCTGACTCACGCACTTGGAATGGGGAGCCGGCTGCCGGCCTATTGCACGTCCACGGGCCGGCTGCTGCTGGCCCACCAGCCCGAGGCAGTGCTCGAGGCGTTCTTCGAACATGCCGAACTGCGTCCGCGCACCTTGCAGACCAAGATCTCGCGCACGGAACTGGAAGCAGCCTTCCGGCGCGCACGGGAACTGGAATACGTGCTGATCGACGAGGAACTGGAACCGGGTTTGCGGGCGATTGCCGTACCGGTGCGGTCGCTCTCGGGCACCGTGGTGGCGGCCATCAGCGTCAGCGTGAAGGCCACCCGGGTGTCCGAGGCGGAGATGGTGGCGCGGCTGCTGACCCCCATGCGGGAGGCCGCCGTTGCCATCGGGAAGTTGATCGGGACTTAAGCGTCCGGATCAGGGGGGCGATGCCGAAAAATCAGCCCCGGTGCGCCAGTTCGAGCTGGAACACCAGCCGCTGGAGGAAGTTCTCCATGCGGCCATCCGGGTTCAGGAAGGCGCAGCCGTAGTGGTGCACGGTGTTGTCGTCGAAGCCGACCAGCCAGTGGCCCACCACCTGCATGTCCAGTTCCAGCCGGCCCAGTTCGGCAAAATCCAGCACACACTTCTTGACGACCGTGCCCACCGGCAATTGGTCAGCGCCCACCGAGCGCGAGCGCAGGCCCGCGCCGGACAGCGACAGATCGGCAATATCGAGGTGCAGCGTGCGCTTGTCGGCCGTCTCCGGCAGATGGATCTGGCAGCGGTAGCCCTTGGTCAGCAGCGTGCGCGCGCGGAAATGGCGGCGGCGCTGGAAGTGGTAGAGCTTGTCCGGGAAATCGGCGATGAAGGCCGGCCCGCCCTCGAAGCGCGTGGCGCCGGGCACGCCGACCACGAAGTTCACAGGCACGCCGCGCAGCAGTCCCGAGAACGCATTCTTGTCCGAGGCCATCAGCGCCTGGCGCTCCGCATCCGCGCGGCACCAGTCGAAGATAAAGGTGCGGTTGGCCGGATCCACGTGCAGGATCGACGTCACGATCTCAGAGCCGCGCGCCGAACGTACGTTCAGCAGGCACTTCTGCCAGGCCAGGTCGCGCAGGACCGTGCCGATCTGCGAGCTATGCGTGAGCCGGTAGCGTTCGTCCGAATGCGAGCCTTCCTGCTCGTCAGGTTCGCCCTCGATCTGGGACCGGTTTTGGGCCTGCTCGGGCCCTCGGGAATCTTGGACACTCATGGGGAATACGCTACGTCGAAAGTGGTTACTCGCCGTCTTGCCYGGGGCGGGCAACGCTTGTGGATCTGGCGGCGGCCAGCGCCGCATGGTAAGCGCCGCCCGGGGATGGCGCAAGTCATGCCTAGGCCTTCGGCAAAATACGACGTAACTTTAGCAACCGACTTCCGGGGGGTAGCGGTTGCAAGGCCTTTTCAGCCGGTTTCCATCTCCGCGCGGAGCCAGCCGTGCAKGGCCTCCAGCCGGGCATCCTGGGCGAACGGCGCCGGCGAAATCAGGTGGTAGGACGACCCGTCCGGTACAAACCCCAACGGTGCGGCCAGCCGGCCATCGGCGAGTTCGTCGGCCGCCATCAGCCGCGACGCCATGGCCCAGCCCAGGCCGGCCGCAGCCGCCTGCAGGCTCAGGTAGAAGTGTTCATACCACGGGTCTGATCGGCCGATCTGGACGGTGGGACCGGTTTTTTCATCCCCTTTGAGTTGCTGCCAGCGTTGCCAGGCATCGGGCCGGGTGCGGGTGTGGAGGCGCGTGACCGCCGCCGGGTCAGCCGTGGCCAGGTCCGGCCGGCAGACCGGCCCGACGCGCTCCAGCGCCAGTTCGCGCGTGTGCCAGCGCGCATCGAACGGGAAATCGTTGCGGCGCAGCGCTACATCCACCCCGCTTCTCCGGAAATCGATCGGCCCGCCCGCCGCCATCAGGTGCAACGCGATGTCCGGATGAGCGTCGGCAAAGCGCGACAGCCTTGGAATCAGCCAGCGCATGGCGATGGTCGGCTCGCACGACAGCACCAGCGCGGCCCGGGGCGCCGGCGCGCGGATCCGGGCGACCGCCTCCGCCAGCCCGGCCAGAGATTGCGTGGCGGCAGCGTGGAGCGTGCGGCCGGCCTCGGTGAGGAAGACCGCGCGGTTCCGGCGCTCGAACAGCGGCACACCCAGCGCCTCTTCCAATTGGCGGATCTGGCGGCTGATGGCGCCGTGCGTCAGGTGGAGTTCGTCMGCGGCGCGCACAAAGCTGCCAAGCCGCGCGGCGGCCTCGAAGAACCGGATCGCGCCCAGCCAGTGCATCGGCGGCAAATCGCTCATCTGTCAGATTTCCTCACCATTTTCGGCGAGTATATATCGGTTGTCTGGCTTGTTCCCTCTGGCGAGAATGGCGGCGCGATCCCCCTCCCATCGAACCGGAAAACTGACCGATATGTCACCTCTTGCCGAAGCGCTGGCCGTCGCCAGCATCACCCTCCTCGCCGTGATCAGTCCCGGCCCCGACTTCGCCATGGTCACGCGCAACAGCTACCTGTTCGGCCGGCGCACCGGGCTGCTATGCGCGCTGGGCATCGCGCTCGGGGTGCAGGTGCACGTCTGCTACACCATGTTCGGCGTGGCGATGCTGATCGAGCACGCGCACGGCTGGCTGACGGCGGTGAAGCTGCTCGGCGCGGCCTATCTGATCTGGATCGGCATCAAGACCTTGCGCAACCGCACGCCGCTGACGGTGGATACCGGGGACAACGCGCGCGAGGCGCCCAGGCTCTCCGCCTGGGCTTCGCTGCGGATGGGATTCCTGACCAATGCGCTCAATCCCAAGACCACGCTGTTCGTGGTCAGCACCTACACACAGGTGGTGGATGCCCATACCCCGTGGGCGGTGCAGCTCGGCTACGGGCTGTTCATGTCCGTGGCGCACTGGGCGTGGTTCAGCCTCGTGGCGTGGGGCTTCGGCGCGGCGCCGCTGCGCGCCGCGATGCTGCGCCGGCAGGGTTTGATCGACAAGACGCTCGGCTCGGCGCTGTGCGGGCTGGGGGTGGCGCTGGGGCTCAGCAACCTGGGGCGATAGCGGCCAGCGGGTAGGCGGCGCGCGGCACATGGCGCGCGCCCTCCGGGCTCAGAAAACTCTCAAACAGGACGAAGCGGTCGGCGGTCCACGCTGGCAGGGTCAGGTCGTGCTGCGCGGCGAGCCAGTCGCGCAGCACCGCCTCCGGCAGGCCCGGACGGCAGCGCGCCACGGTCAGGTGCGGATGGAAGCGACGGCGCTCGCGCGCGATGCCGACGTCGGCCAGCGCGGCCTCAATGTCGTCGAATAGCGCGGTCAGGTGATCATCGTGCGCCAGTCCGGCCCACAGCACGGCACCCTGCCCGCCTCGGAAGCGCCCGACGCCCTGGACCTGCATCGTCAACGGCGGCGCCTGCATGGCCTCCAACGCCTTGCCGATACGCGCGGCACAGTCTTCGTCCTGATCGCCAAGGAATCGCAGCGTCAGGTGCAACTGCCCGGGCGGCACGGGCCGCACGCCGCGATGCACGGGCAGCGTATGCAGCAGGCCCGCCGCCACAGCGGGCGGCGTGTCGATGGCGATGAACAGCCGGGCCAAAGCCAGAAATCAGCCGAACGCCAGCGCCGACTGCAAGCCCTGCGCGCGCGGCGCCACGACGTCGAGATCCACGCCCCGGACGCCCTCCAGCCGCAGCAGCGCCCGCTTGCGGTCCACGCCGCCGGCATAGCCGGTCAGCGCGCCCGACGCACCGAGCACCCGATGGCAAGGCACGATGACCGAGAGCGGATTGCGCCCGACGGCGCCCCCCACCGCGCGCGAGTGCGCCGGTGGCAGCCCGAGGCCGGCGCCAAGCTGCCCGTACGTCGATGTATCGCCAAATTCGATGTCRCACAGCGCCTGCCAGATGCGCTGCTGAAAGGCGCTGCCGATAAAGCGGATGGGCACCGCGAAGGTCTGTAGCGCACCGTCGAAATAGGCGGCCAGCTCTTGCGCCGCCTGGTCCAGCACGCGCTGGTCGGCCGCCGATGCGATATAGGTCGCGGGCGCGCCGGCGGGGTAATACTTCTGCCCGGAGAAGAACATGCCGGTCAGCGCGCCGTCGTCGGCCCGCAATAGTATTTCCCTGAGAGGACTGTCGATGATTTGATAGCTGGTCATGCTGCCTGCTCCTTGCTGTGATCTTCGGATACTTCTTCCATGGGCTCGCCGGACGCGGGCGGCGTGCCATAGCGATGCCAGAGATGAATCGCCGCGTAGGCGCGCCATGGCGCCCAATGCGCGGTTCGGTCGTGCATCGCGCGCACCGTGCTCACGGCGAGCACCTTGCGCAGCGCGTAGTCAGTGGCCGGAAAGGCGTCCGGCCAGCCCAGCGCGCGCATGGCGATGTACTGCGCGGTCCAGTCGCCGATGCCGTCGATCTCGCGCAGCCGGGCCACGGTCTCCTCGGGCGGCGCAAGCGGATCGAGCGCGATGTCGCCTGAGACGATGCTGAGCGCCAGCGCGCGGATCGTGCGCAGCTTGCCCGGCGTCACGCCGGCCTCGCGGTAGATCTCGTCGGGCAGGTCGGCCAGCGCCTGCGCGGTCGGGAAGACGTGCGTCAGCGGCGGCTGGCCGGCCAAGGCGGGCAGCCCGGCCAGTGCCTCGGGCGGCAAGGGCTCGCCGGCCAGCGCCACCAGCCGCGTGAGAATCCGCCGCGCTTGGATCACGGAAATCACCTGGCCGACGATCGCCCGCACGGCAATCTCGAAGCCATCGAACGTGCCCGGCAGGCGCATGCCCGGCACATCGGCGGCAAGGTCGCCCAGATGGCGATCCACCACGTCCGGCCGACAACCGAGGTCGCACAGCCGCCGCACCTTGCCGAGGGATTGCGGAATCGCGTGGGCCAGCGTGCCGGAGAGCGTCACGCGCAGCACCGTGCGCTTCGGCACATGCTCCAGCCGCACCCAGCCGAGGTGGCGCTGCGCGCCCACGTCAACGGCCAGCGTGCGGAGGTAGACATCCCCTCGTACTTGTTCGACACCGTCCACGACACGCACGCCGAGGAAGGCCAGCAGCGCGGACCACGCCAGCGGCGGGCGGTAGCCCAGCTCGAACACGAGCTGGTCGGCCATGCCCTCGGCGGCGCGGCGGCGCATGGCGAGCGGCGTCAGGCCGTAGCGCTGGCGCAGCACGTCGTTGAAGCGCCGCACGCTGCCAAAACCCGCCGCCAGCGCCACTTGCGTAACGGGCAGCGTGGTGTCGGTCAGCAGCCGCTTGGCCAGCAGCAGCTTCTGCGTCTGGGCGTATTCGAGTACCGAGACGCCGAACTGCGCATCGAACAGGCGCCGTAAGTGACGCTCCGTCACCCCGATGCGCTTGGCGAGTTGCGCCACGCCGGCCTCGGCCATGAAGCCTTCGTCGATCAGCGTGGCCGCGGCCTGCGCAAGCCGGCCGGAAATATCGGCCAGCCCGTGCCCGGGTGCCAGTTCCGGCCGGCAGCGCAGGCAGGGCCGGAAGCCGTGCTTCTCGGCCGAGGCGGCGGTGTCGTAGAACGTGCAGTTCTCGCGCCGGGGCGTGCGCACCGCGCAGATCGGCCGGCAATAGATGCCCGTGGACGACACGCCGACGAAAAACCGTCCGTCGAAGCGCCGGTCGTGCGAGGCGACTGCCTTGTAGCAGGTGTCGGGATCGAGGTTCATGGGAAGCATCCTACCGCTTCCGGCGCCGGGAAATACGCTGGAATCGGACATTCGCCTGAGACAACTGTCCCCGATTCTGAAAGTGCGGCCCCACGCGTTCCGGGATGGTGCCACGGGGCTAGAATCGCATCACTGTTCATCGTCCGAGGACGTCATGCTTCGCCGTCGTGCTGCCTTTGCCGCCTTTGTCGCGGTTGCTGTCTCGCTGGCCGCCGCCCTGCCGGCCCCGCCAGCCCTTGCCGCGCCTACGCGTAGCGCCGCCCGTGCGCAGTCGCCGGCCCCCGCCACCGCGCCGGGCGCTACCCCCGTGCTCCAGGCCACGCGCGTGGCCGCCGTGGAAGGCATCACCGAGTACCGGCTGCCGAACGGCCTGCGCATCCTGCTGGCGCCGGACGCCGCGCAGCCCACCACCACGGTCAACATGACCTATCTGGTGGGCAGCCGGCACGAGAACTACGGCGAAACCGGCATGGCGCACCTGCTGGAGCACCTGCTGTTCAAGGGCACGCCATCGCTGCCGGGCCGGACGATTCCCACGGAATTCGCGCGGCGCGGCATGCAATACAACGGCACCACCTCGCAGGACCGTACCAATTACTTCCAGACCTTTGCCGCCAGCGACGACAACCTCGACTGGGCGCTGAAGATGGAGGCGGACCGCATGGTCAACAGCTTTGTCTCGCGCACGGACCTGGACAGCGAGATGTCCGTGGTGCGCAACGAGATGGAGATCGGCGAGAACAATCCGATGCGGATGCTGCTGCAGCAGATGAACGCGGCGTCCTACCGATGGCACAACTACGGCAAGGCGCCGATCGGCGCGCGCAGCGACGTGGAGCATGTGGGCATCGAGAACCTCCAGGCGTTCTACCGCCGCTACTACCAGCCGGATAACGCCGTGCTGGTGGTGACGGGGCAATTCGACCCCGCCACCACGCTGACGCGCATCGAGCAGGCCTTCGGGCCGATTCCGCGCCCCACACGCGTGCTGCCGACCGAGTACACCGTGGAGCCGCCGCAGGAAGGCGCGCGCGAACTGACGCTGACGCGCCCCGGGGACAGCAGCATCGTCGCCGTGCAATACCACGTGGCGCCCGGCGCCCATCCCGACACCGCCGCGCTGACCCTGCTGTCCCTGGTCCTCTCCGACACGCCGGGCGGGCGGCTGCACCACGCGCTGGTGGAGACCCACAAGGCCGCATGGCAAACCAGCCGGTTCGAAGGGATGAAGGACCCCGGGCTGATCGTGTTCGCGGCCGGCACGAGCAAGGATCGCCCGCTCGACGCCGTGCGGGCCGCCCTGCTGGCCGAGGTGGAGGGGCTGGCCACGCGGCCGGTCACCCAGGAGGAACTCGACCGGGCGCGCACGCGGGTGCGCAACGGCTACGAGCAGGTGCTGAACAATCCGGCGCAGTACGGCGTGCTGCTGTCCGAAGCCATCGCCAAGGGCGACTGGCGGCTGTTCCTGCTCGATCGCGACCGCGTGGAGGCCGCCACGCTGGCGGACGTGCAGCGCGTGGCCGATTTGTACCTGCGGCCGACCAATCGCGCCGTCGGACAATTCCTGCCCGGCGACAAGCCGCAGCTTGCCAAYGTGCCGAAGGCGCCCGACGTGGCCGCGCTGGTGCGCGACTACGCGGGCCGCCCGGCCGCCGCGCCGGTGCCGACGTTCGACCCAAGCCCGGCCAATATCGACGCCCACACGGTGCGCCAGACGCTGCCCAACGGCATGCAGCTGGCGCTGCTGTCCAAGCCCACGCGCGGGGAGGCCGTCAACGGCACGCTGGTCCTGCGCTTTGGCAACACGCAGGCGCTGCAGGGCCAGTCCTCGGTGGGGTCGCTCGCGGCGGGCATGCTCGACCGTGGCGCCGGCGCGTTCGACCGCCAGCGCATTGCCGACCGCTTGGAGGCGCTCAAGGCCAGTGTGTCGATCTCGGGCAACGCCGAGCGGCTGACGGTGCGTTTCGAGACGCGGCGCCAGTACCTGCCGGACCTGATGGCGYTGCTCCGCACGGTGCTGCGCATGCCGACGTTCCCGGCCAGCGAGTTCGAGACGCTGCGCGCGAGCAGTGTCGCCGGCATCGAGAGCCAGCAACGCCAGCCCAACGCGCTCGCGCCGAACGCACTAGGCCGCCATGGCAACCCCTACCCGCCCGAGGACCCGCGCTACACCCCCACCTTCGACGAAAGCATCGCCGCGCTGCGCGCCGTCACCCCGGCGCAGATCCGCACGTTCCATGCGCGCTTCTACGGCGCTGAGCACGCGCAACTGGCGCTGGTCGGCGATTTCGATGCCGATGAGGCCGTGCGGCAGGCCACCTACCTGTTCGGCGACTGGCGGGCCCAGGTGCCGTACGAACGCGTGGACCGCCCCTTCTACGCGATTCCGGCCGCCAGCTTCACGCTGGAGACGCCGGGGAAGGCCAACGCAGTCTATCTGGCGTCGCTGCCGATCGATCTCGTCGATGGCTCGCCCGACTACCCGCTGCTGCTGATCGCCAGCCGGGTGCTGGGCGGCACCGGCATGCGCAGCCGGCTGGCGGACCGGCTGCGCCAGCAGGACGGCATCAGCTACGGGGCGTCGAGTTCGATCTCGGTGGGCGCGCTGGATCGGGCCGGGCGCTTCGGCCTGTGGGCGGCCTACGCCCCCCAGAACCAGGG
>NZ_JBFREV010000044.1:0-43004 GCF_052114485.1 Cupriavidus sp. KB_39 | reverse complement strand
TGCTTAGTCGAGGATCTTTGCCACGACGCCGGCGCCGACGGTACGGCCGCCTTCACGGATAGCGAAGCGCAGACCTTCTTCCATGGCGATCGGGGCGATCAGCTTGACCGTGATCGACACGTTGTCGCCCGGCATGACCATTTCCTTGTCCGCCGGCAGCTCGATCGAGCCGGTCACGTCGGTCGTACGGAAGTAGAACTGCGGACGGTAGTTGTTGAAGAACGGCGTGTGACGGCCGCCTTCATCCTTCGACAGGATGTAGACCTCACCCGTGAAGTGCGTGTGCGGCTTGATCGAACCCGGCTTGCACAGCACTTGGCCGCGCTCCACGTCTTCGCGCTTCGTGCCGCGCAGCAGCAGGCCCACGTTGTCGCCAGCTTGACCTTGGTCCAGCAGCTTGCGGAACATTTCCACGCCCGTGCAGGTCGTCTTCACCGTCGGGCGGATACCCACGATTTCGATTTCCTCACCGACCTTCACCACGCCGCGCTCGATACGACCCGTCACCACGGTACCGCGGCCCGAGATCGAGAACACGTCTTCCACCGGCATCAGGAACGTACCGTCAACCGCGCGCTCCGGCGTCGGGATGTACGTGTCCAGGGCGTCGGCCAGGTTCATGATCGCCACTTCGCCCAGCTCGCCCTTGTCGCCTTCCAGCGCCAGCTTGGCCGAACCCTTGATGATCGGSGTGTCGTCGCCCGGGAAGTCGTACTTCGAGAGAAGCTCGCGCACTTCCATTTCCACCAGCTCGAGCAGCTCGGCGTCGTCCACCATGTCGCACTTGTTCAGGAACACGATGATGTAAGGCACGCCAACCTGACGGGCCAGCAGGATGTGCTCGCGCGTCTTCGTCGTACTTCTTGGCCGAGCCGCCAAACTTCGCAGCCAGCACCGTGGCGATTGCTGCCGTCAGCGTCGTCTTGCCGTGGTCAACGTGACCAATCGTACCTACGTTCACGTGCGGCTTGGTCCGCTCGAACTTTTCCTTTGCCATTTTCAGCTCCTAATGGAATGCAGTCTTGTTGTTTCATCGCGCCGCCGCACCGGCAGGCGCGGCGGCAAACTTCCAATTACTTGCCCTTGGCCGTGATCACGGCTTCGGCGATGTTCTTGGGTGCTTCGGCGTAATGCTTGAATTCCATGGTGTACGTGGCGCGGCCTTGCGTGGCCGAGCGCAGCGACGTGGAATAACCGAACATTTCCGACAGCGGGACTTCGGCCTTGATGATCTTGCCGCCGCCAATCATGTCGTCCATGCCCTGCACGATGCCACGGCGGGACGACAGATCGCCCATCACCGTACCCGTGTAGTCTTCCGGCGTTTCCACTTCCACGGCCATCATCGGCTCGAGCAGAACCGGGCTGGCCTTGCGCATGGCTTCCTTGAAAGCCATCGAGCCGGCCATGCGGAACGCGTTTTCGTTCGAGTCCACATCGTGGTACGAACCGAACGTCAGCGTAACCTTCACGTCCACCACCGGGAAGCCAGCCAGAATACCGGCCGACAGCGTGTCGACGATACCCTTCTCGACTGCCGGGATGTATTCGCGAGGAATCACACCGCCCTTGATGGCGTCGATGAACTCGAAGCCCTTGCCCGGCTCTTGCGGTTCCAGCGTGATCACGGCGTGACCGTACTGGCCGCGGCCGCCCGACTGCTTGACGAACTTGCCTTCGACGTCTTCGGCCTTCTTGCGAATGGTTTCGCGGTAAGCCACCTGCGGCGCGCCGATGTTGGCTTCCACGCCGAATTCGCGCTTCATGCGGTCGACCAGAATTTCCAGGTGGAGCTCGCCCATGCCCGAAATGATGGTCTGGCCCGATTCTTCATCGGTACGCACGCGGAACGACGGATCTTCAGCGGCCAGGCGGTTCAGGGCGATGCCCATCTTTTCCTGGTCAGCCTTGGTCTTCGGCTCGACAGCCTGCGAGATCACCGGCTCCGGGAAGATCATGCGCTCGAGCACGATCGGGGCAGCCGGATCGCACAGCGTATCGCCCGTGGTGGCGTCCTTCAGGCCCACCGCAGCGGCGATGTCGCCGGCCAGCACTTCCTTGATTTCTTCGCGCTGGTTCGCGTGCATCTGCAGAATACGGCCCAGACGCTCCTTCTTCTGCTTCACCGGGTTGTACACGGTGTCGCCCGAATTGATCTTGCCCGAGTACACGCGGAAGAAGATCAGCTGGCCAACGAACGGGTCGGTCATGATCTTGAACGCCAGCGCCGAGAACTTCTCGCTGTCGTCAGCCTTGCGCTCCAGCTTCTTTTCGTCGTCGCGTTCGTCCACGCCGGTGACCGGCGGAATATCGACCGGCGACGGCAGGAAGTCGATCACGGCGTCCAGCATACGCTGCACACCCTTGTTCTTGAACGCGGTGCCGCACAGCATCGGCTGGATTTCGCAGGCGATGGTACGGTCACGCAGCGCCTTGACGATCTCGGCACGGGTCAGCTCTTCGCCGCCCAGGTACTTTTCCATCAGCTCTTCGCTGGCTTCGGCGGCGGACTCGACCATCTTCTCGCGCCATTCTTCAGCGATAGCTTGCAGCTCGGCCGGGATGTCCTGGTATTCGAACTTCACGCCCTGGCTGGCTTCGTCCCAAATGATCGCCTTCATTTCCAGCAGATCGACGACRCCCTGGAAGCCGTCTTCAGCRCCGATCGGCACCACGACGGGCACCGGGTTGGCCTTCAGGCGGTTCTTCAGCTGGTCGTAGACCTTGAAGAAGTTGGCGCCGGTACGGTCCATCTTGTTCACGAAGGCCAGACGCGGCACGCCGTACTTGTTAGCCTGGCGCCACACGGTTTCCGACTGGGGCTGCACGCCACCCACTGCGCAGTAGACCATGCAGGCACCGTCCAGCACGCGCATGGAGCGCTCCACCTCGATGGTGAAGTCCACGTGGCCCGGGGTGTCGATGATGTTGAAGCGGTGCTCGGGATAGTTCCCGGCCATGCCCTTCCAGAAAGCGGTGGTGGCAGCGGAGGTGATCGTGATGCCACGCTCCTGCTCCTGCTCCATCCAGTCCATGGTGGCCGCGCCATCGTGCACTTCACCGATCTTGTGGTTCACACCGGTGTAGAACAGGATCCGCTCGGTCGTGGTGGTTTTACCCGCGTCAATGTGAGCCGAAATACCGATATTGCGGTAGCGCTCAATGGGAGTCTTACGAGCCACTTTAATCCTCTATTCGTCCGTGAGGCGCCGGCATCTCATCGCCCGCGCCCCTAACACAAACGGGCGAGATGTGTAGCAACACAGCCCGCCCGGCAACCAACAACGTGTCTCGCTCGCTTTAGAAGCGGAAGTGCGAGAACGCCTTGTTGGCTTCGGCCATGCGGTGCACTTCATCGCGCTTCTTCATCGCGCCGCCACGGCCTTCCGATGCTTCCAGCAGCTCACCTGCCAGGCGCAGCGCCATCGACTTCTCGCTGCGTTTCTTCGCGGCCTCGCGCAGCCAACGCATCGCCAATGCCAAACGACGCGACGGACGGACTTCGACCGGAACCTGA
This sequence comes from Cupriavidus sp. KB_39, assembly GCF_052114485.1. Taxonomy (NCBI): domain Bacteria; kingdom Pseudomonadati; phylum Pseudomonadota; class Betaproteobacteria; order Burkholderiales; family Burkholderiaceae; genus Cupriavidus; species Cupriavidus sp. KB_39. The sequence goes on along the minus strand of NZ_JBFREV010000044.1, from coordinate 39,487 downwards.
TAGTTAGCGCCGCCCACGCGACGGCTCTTCACTTCCACCACCGGCTTCACGTTGTTGATGGCAACGGAAAACACTTCGATGGGGGCCTTGCCTGCCTTCTTTTCGATCTGGTCGAACGCGCCGTACACAATGCGTTCGGCAACCGACTTCTTGCCGTCCAGCATCAGCACGTTCATGAACTTGGCAACTTCAACGTTACCGAACTTCGGATCAGGCAGAACTTCCCGCTTGGGGACTTCACGACGACGTGGCATCTTCTTTCCTTTAGATTCAGTTGAGAGCGCGTTACTTATCGCGACTCTCCGGCCACCAACTAGCTTGCCTGCATGGCAAATTCGCCGGGTGACCACTTACTCGACGGCACGGCGCATAACTCTCCGTTGTACCGCCGCCTGGTGACAGCACCATGACTCGCGCCACAGGCCATCTTCTTGTTGCTGCTGCGGGCAATCGCTTGCCCAGCTGCCCTGAAAACGATCAGGCAGCCTTCGGACGCTTCGCGCCGTACTTCGAACGAGCTTGCTTGCGGTCCTTCACGCCTTGCAAGTCGAGCGAGCCACGGACGATGTGGTAACGCACACCCGGCAGATCCTTCACACGGCCGCCGCGGATCAGCACGACCGAGTGTTCCTGCAGGTTGTGGCCTTCACCGCCGATGTACGAGATGACCTCGAAACCGTTGGTCAGGCGCACCTTGGCGACCTTACGCAGTGCCGAGTTCGGCTTCTTCGGCGTCGTGGTGTACACACGGGTGCACACGCCGCGACGCTGCGGGCAGTTCTCAAGCGCAGGGCTCTTGCTCTTGACGACTTCAGAGACACGCGGCTTGCGAACCAGTTGGTTGATAGTTGGCATTGTTCAATCCAGCTTGGTTTTACAAAAACACCCCTCCGCCGGCTCCATATCAATGAATTCGGCCTGAGGGGCAACTACGGGTTTCGGACGGGAATGGAGAGCGGGCGCTCGAAAGGAAGGGCTGTGAAGTGACAGACTTGCCAAAGAGCGCGAGCTCGCCCGGATCCCGCTTGGCTATCCTGCCGGCTGCGCCGCAAGGATCACTCCGCGGGCGCGCGTCCGATGGACGAGCGAAATCCAAAGCCAAAAACTCGAATCTGGCATCCTAGCAGGGGTGTTGACAATGGTCAAGCGGTATACCCGCTCTGTATACGCCTTGGGTGGGCGCCCCGGTCAGACTCGGACCGCGCGCAGCGTCTCGAGGATTTCCTCGCCGTAGCGCTCGAGCTTCGATGCACCGATACCGGGCACTTCAGCCAGTTCGCCGAGCGATTCGGGCGCGCTGCGGGCCAGTTCGGCCAGCGTCGCGTCATGGAAGATGACGTAGGCCGGCACGCCGTGCTCGCGCGCCGCGGCCGTGCGCCAACTGCGCAGCGCCTCCCAGTGGGCCAGCGCGTCGGGGTCCATCGTCGCGGTATGGTCGGTACGCGTGCCACGTGCGGCGCGGTCGCCGGACTTGGCCGGTTTGCTGACCTGCCGGCGCAGCGTGATCGGCTGCTCGCCCTTGAGCACGGCCCGGGCCGACTCGCCCAGCAGCAACGCGCCATGGCCGCCATGGTCGATCACCAGCAGCCCGTGGGCAATCAGCTGGCGGAAGATCGCATGCCACTCCGAGACCGACCGGTCCTTGCCGATGCCGAAGGTCGAGACCTTGTCATGGCCCCACTGCCGGATCTTCTCGTTGGCGTTGCCGCGCAGGATATCGATCAGATGGGTCGCGCCGAAGTGGACGCGGCTCGCCTGGGCCGTGCGGTAGACGCAGGACAGGGCCATCTGCGCCTCGCGCGTGCCGTCCCAGGTCGCTGGCGGCTCAAGGCAAGTGTCGCAATTGCCGCACGGCTCAGCGTTTTCGTCGAAATACGCCAGGATGCGCACGCGCCGGCAGCCGGCCGTCTCGCACAAACCCAGCAGGGCGTCGAGCTTGGAGGACGACACGCGCTTGTGGGCATCGTCCGCTTCGGACTCGTCGATCATCCGCTTCTGCTGCACCACGTCGCCCAGGCCGTAGGCCATCCAGGCATTGGCGGGCAGGCCGTCGCGGCCMGCGCGACCGGTTTCCTGGTAATAGCCTTCCATGCTCTTGGGCAGGTCCATATGGGCGACGAACCGGACGTCCGGCTTGTCAATGCCCATGCCGAAGGCAATTGTCGCCACCATCACGATGCCCTCCTCTTCCCGGAAGCGTGCCTGGTGACGCTGCCGCACTTGGGCATCCATGCCGGCGTGATACCCCAGCGCCTGGATGCCGTGGCCGGCCAGCCAGGCGGCGGTATCCTCGACCTTCTTGCGCGACAGGCAATAGATGATGCCGCTGTCGTGCCCGCCGTGGCCATTCATGTGTTCGGCCTTGATAAAGGCGAGCAGCTGGTTGCGCGCATTGTCTTTCTCGACGATGCGGTAGCGGATGTTCGGCCGGTCGAAGCTGGAGATGAACACGCGCGCGTCGTCCAGCGCCAGCCGCTCGACGATCTCTTCGCGCGTCTGCGTGTCCGCCGTGGCCGTGAGTGCAATACGCGGCACCTGCGGGAAGCGCTCGTGCAGCACCGACAGCTGGATGTACTCGGGCCGGAAGTCGTGGCCCCATTGCGACACACAATGCGCCTCGTCGATCGCGAACAGCCCGACGCGGGTACGTTCGAGCAGGTCGAGGAAGCGCGGCGTCATCAGCCGCTCGGGCGCCACATAGAGGATTTCCAGCCGCCCCGCGAGCAGGTCGCGCTCCACGGCGGAGGCTTCACTGCTGGTCAGCGTGGAATTGAGCACCGCGGCGCGCACACCGGCCTCGGTCAGCGCCGCCACCTGGTCCTGCATCAGCGCGATCAGGGGCGAGACGACGATACCGACCCCCTGCCCCGCCTGCTGGCGCAGCAGCGCCGGTATCTGGTAGCAGAGCGACTTCCCGCCGCCCGTGGGCATAAGCACCAGGCAATCGCCGCCCTCGGCCACATGGTCGATGATCTCTGCCTGCCGGCCGCGAAAGGCGTGGTAGCCGAAGACTTCTTTGAGGATCGCCAGTGCGCGCGACATGGACAGCGGAATTCGGGAAAGCCGTAACCTTACCACTAAGGCGCCCGGGCTCGGCGCCGATGCTGCCGAGATCGCTATTTCGGATAACGGCGATTGCGTTCTCGACGGTTGCAGAGTTCCATGGGCATTGCCAGACTCTCAACAAGGGGCGATGCAATGGGCAATTGGCAGGATCGACTCAATCGCATCAGCAAGCCGGCAGCCTCGGAGCGTGAAGTACTCGAGAGCATCGAGACGACCGCCGCGATGCTCGGCTTCGATATGGGGAACCGCAGCATGACATTCTCGGCGAGCCAGCTGTGGAGCGAGGCAAGGCTGCTGGGCCTGTGCCACGGTCTGTCGGAGGAGGACTTCACCCTGGCCATGCGCGGTGGGCCCCTACCCTCCGCCCCGTCGCCAACCCCGCCGGTCAACGGCAAGCTTGGCCGTCGCGAAATTCGCATGCGCTGGTTCGCCTTCGTGGTTCATCTCGTGCTGGACCAGCAACGCATGGCGCGCCCCACCGGGCAAGGACAGTCGCCCCTGACCGAGCGCGAGCTCGAAGTCCTGAAACTGACTGCCCAGGGCAAGACCTCGTCGGAAATCGCCGCATTGCTGATGGTCTCCGGCAACACCGTCAMCTTCCACATTCGCAATGCAATGCTCAAGCTGCAGGCCAGGAACAAGACGGCGGCAGCCGTGTGCGCTGCCTTGCAGGGGTGGCTCAACGGGTGAGTTGACTTGGCGCAAACGTAGCCCACGCGCCTATCAGATTTGGTAGTTACTGCACTTCGCCATGTCTGTTGCAATGCGCCATCGACATTGCGAGGAATGGCAGATGACATCGATGGCATCGCCGCAGCGCCCGGTTGCACTGGTCAGCGGCGGCTCACGCGGGATCGGCCGGGCGATATGCCTGGCACTGGCCGACGCTGGCTACGCAATCTCCTACTGCCATCACGCATCAGGCGATGCCGGCCTCGAGACACTCGCCCAGCTGCGCGCCGCAGGCATCCCCTCGCTGGCCCTGCAATGCAACGTTGCCGACGCGGGCGCCTGCGAGCGCTTCTTTGCCGAGACCATCGAACATCTCGGCCAGGTCGACGTGCTGGTGAACAACGCCGGCATCACCCGCGATGCGCCGCTGGCGACAATGCGACCCGATGCATGGGCCGCGGTCATCGACACCAATCTCACCGGCACCTTCCACTTGAGCCGGTCCGCCGCCTTCCACTTCATGAAGCGGCGCACCGGCGTCATCGTCAACGTGGCGTCCATTGCGGGCGTCTACGGTAACGCTACCCAGACCAACTATTCGGCATCGAAGGCCGGCATGATCGGCTTCACCCGGGCGCTGGCCAAGGAGGTTGCGCCCTACGGCGTGCGCGTCAATGCCGTGGCGCCGGGTTTCATCGAATCCGACATGACGGCAGGCCTTTCCGACAGCGTCGCGTCGGCCGCACTGGCCCGCGTGCCGCTGCGCCGCTTTGGCAGGCCCGAGGAAGTCGCGGCGTTGGTCCGCTTCCTGGCCTCCGCCGACGCGGCCTACGTCACGGGCCAGGTCTTTCAGATCGACGGCGGGCTCGTCCTCTAAGGCGCCAGGGCGATATCGTGGACGACATCCTCCCGCCTCTCATCATGGCCCGCAGCGTCCGGGGCTTCTCGGACTGTCGCCGGCCCGGCCTCCGCGAATGGGAATTCGACTGGCGTTTTGCGGACGACGACGACAGCTTTCAGGGCCACTTTCCGACGTACCCCATCCTGCCCGGGGCATTCCTGCTGGAGATGGCGCAGCATGCCGCCAACCATGCGCTCGCGCAGAGCGGCCAGACGGGGCGCCGCGTCACCAGTGTGACGCGCCTGCGCTTCCAGAACCCGGTCCTGCCGGGGGACACCTGCACATTGCAGGTTGCCTGGGATGACCTCGATGCGGTGCAGATCCGCTTTACCAAGCCTGGTAGCGCGGTGGCCCACGGCATCCTCGGCACTGGCCCGGTGCCACGCCATGCAGGCGCCCCGGAAGTATCCGCGGCGGATTTGCCGCGCGATCCGACCGTCGCCCTCAAGGTGCTACCGCATGGTCATCCCATGCGGCTGGTCGATCGTGTGGCGCTGGATGGCACTGCTCGCGCAGTCGCCTACAAGAACATCACGCTCAATGAGCCTTGCTTCGGCGCCGCGCATCGCGGCATGGACGAGGCGCAACTGGCATATCCGTTGGCGCTGCTGGTGGAGTCCTTCGCCCAGGGCGCGGGGCTGCTGCTATCCCGGCGCGGCTTCTTTGCGGACGCTGGCGGCGCCGCCTCGCTGACCGTGTTCGGCGAGTTTCGCGGCATCCATCTGCTTGGCCGAGCCCTGCCGGGGGACCAGCTTCGCCACGACGTCCATCTCCTGGAATGTGGGCGCAACGTGGCCCACCTGGCGGGACAGACCAGCGTCGGGGGACGCACTGTCGCCCTGTTCGACGATCTGATGGCCTTCTCCATTGGCGCGACGACACTCGGCGCCGCTGGAGGCCAGCGATGACACAGCGGCGCGATGTCCTGCTGGCCGGATTCGGCGCCTGCTCCGCCGCAGGTCCGGATGTCGAAGCCTTCTGGCGTGCCCTGCAACGCGCACCCGAGGCGCCGTCACCGAACGCCATCGTCCCGCGGAGTACCGATGGGCGGACGTGGCGCCATGGCCATTGCCTGCCCGCGTCGGCCTCTCATGTGCATGCCGACTTCGACAGCCTGATCGCAGATGTTGCCCTGCAAGCCCTCGATGACGCCCGCAGACGCGGCCATGCACTCGACACCCTGCACACCGGTCTGGTGCTTGGCACGGCGGCCGGGGACAGCCGCCGTGCCGAACGGCACCGCCTAGAAGGCGCCGTGGCGCCGTATGCCGCGAGCCACCCGTACCGCGCCATCGACACGCTGCCGCACGTGCTGCCCATCCAGGTGTCCGGACCGGCTTTCGTCGCCGCCAACGCCTGCTCGGCTGGCCTTCATGCCCTGGTCCATGCGGTGGACATCATCCGGGCCGGCATGGCCGACGCGATGATCGTGATCGGCGCCGACCTGCTTTCCCACGTCACCCAAGCGGGCTTTCAACGCATGACGGCGCTCGATCCGCAGCGGTGCATGCCCTTCGACGTCCGCCGCCTGGGCACCGTGCTGGGCGAAGGCGCCGCCGCGCTGGTACTCGTGGCCGACAGCGAAGCTGCCGCGCACGCCGGATCCGCCGGACGCATCCGAGGCATCGGCGTGAGCTGCGACGCCTTCCACCCGACCGCCCCAGAACCCGGCGGCCGGGACATCTCCCGGGCCTTGCGCGAGGCGCTGCGCGATGCGAATGTCGGCATCGACGGCATCGACGTCATCGTGCCACACGGCACCGGCACGCCCCCCAACGACCGCATCGAAGGCAACATTCTGGCGGCAGTGCTTGGCCCAAGCGTCGTCATGCCACCGGTGCTGTCCGCCAAGGCGCATATCGGACACACCGCAGGCGCGTCCGGCATGTTCTCCCTGCTCGCGGCCGCGCTTGCACTGGCACATCGGAAGGTGCCGGCAGGCTACTGCGAGCGCCCTGATCCGGCCACGCGCATCCGGCTGCCCAGCCGTGAAACGCCACTGCGGGCAAGACGGCCGCTTCGGGCACTCATCAATGCCTGTGGATTCGGTGGGAACAACGTGTCCCTGGTCTTGCAGGAAGGGACGCCATGAGCGCCGTCAATCTCCTGACCTGCGCGGCCGTGGCGCCCGGCATCGGGGAAGATCTTCTCCCGTGCTCGCCTGGCACGCTTGCGATCGTCGACCCGGACTGGTTCGATCCGGCCCTGTGGCTGCCGGGTACGCGGCACCGCTACCTCAACGACACCACGCGCTACGCGCTGGCCGCGGCGCGCCGGTGTCCCGATCCATGCACGGATGGCCGCGTCGCCCCTGAGCGGCTCGCGCTTTGTTTCGGTACAAGTGTCGCGGATGTCTCAGTCCGGCACCTGTTCGATCAGGCCGTGGCCCACGGCGGACTGGATGCCGTCAGCACCGTCAGCGCACCCAATATCTCGGCCAATATTGCCGCCGCCCACGTCGCCATCGACTGTCAGGCCCGCGCGCTATGCAGCACCGTCACGTCGCCGTTCCTGGCCGGCTTCGAAGCCCTGATGCTGGGCATCCAGGCGATCCAGGCCGGGCGCGCCGACCAATCGCTGGTCATTGCCGCCGAAGAGGCGATCCCCGAGGGTGCCGGCGCAGCCATCCTGCCGGGCGCCGTCGCGCTCCGGCTGGGCGGGCGCGCGACGGAGAACGGTCATTGCCTGCGGCCCCTCGGTTGGGGCCGGGTCGAAACGACCGGACAACTGCCGCRGCGGCTGGTCCACGCGCTGACGCGCACCGCCTCCGGGTTTCCCGGACCGACGCGGCTTGTTGTCCCGGCCCGCACGCCGCTCAGCTGGCCCAAAGGCCTTCCGCCCCCAGACATCCTCACGTGCGACGACGCAGGCGCCCTGGCACCCCTGCTGTGCGCCCTGCCGACGCTGCGTGACGACYMCCCCTTCATCCTCGTCGCCATACACGAGCACCGCTACATGGCATTTGTTTCCCAATGCCGACCGCTTTCCACCCAAGAAGGAGCACATCCATCATGACTTCCCCCGACCGCATCGCCGCCATCAAGCAGATCGTTTCCGAAATCCTTGAGATCGAGCCGACCGACATGACCATGACCAGCCGCTTCAAGGAAGACCATGACGCGGATTCGCTGCGCGCCATCGAAATCCTCGCCAGCCTGGAGAAGGCTTTCGGCGTGACCATCTCGCAGGACGGGCTGGCTCGCATGGTGAACATGGAGGGCGTCTGCCAGGTGGTGGATGAAGCCGCCTCGGTCAAGTCCTGAGTCACGCACCGGAGCCATCATCATGCGACGTGTCGTCGTGACCGGCATTGGTGCCGTGAGCAGCATAGGTCTTGGCGTGAAGGCGTTCACCGACGCGCTCCGTGCCGGGGCGTGCGGCGTGTCCGAGATTCGCTCCTTCGACACGTCGGGCTTCGCCAGCCATCGCGGATGCGAAGTCCGGMATTTCGACCCCGCCACCTGGAYCGCCGGGATCGATCCGAGCACACTGGGCCGCAGTGCACAGTTCGCGGTCGCGGCGGCCGGCATGGCGATACGTGACAGCGGGATCGATACAGCCCAGCTCAAACAGGCCCGCTGCGGCGTGTCCATCGGGACGACCGACGGCGAATCGCAGGTGATCGACCAGCTCACCGAGCAGGCGGTACGCCATGGCTATGCCGGCATTGACCCCGCGCTGCTCCAGCAGGTGCCTTCGCACCACATCTCATTCGCGGTGGCGCGCGCGCTGGGCTTGCGCGGCGGCGCCATCACCCTCCCCACGGCATGCTCGGCCGGCAACTACGCCATCGGCTATGCCTATGACTGCATCGGGCTCGGGGATGCGGACGCCATGCTGTGCGGCGGCGCGGACTCGGTATGCCGCAAGACATTCGCCGGCTTCTACCGGCTGGGCACCATCGCGCCGCAGGTCTGCCAGCCATTCGACAAGGACCGCAAGGGCATCCTGACGGGCGAAGGGGCCGGTCTGCTTCTGCTCGAGTCGCTCGACAGCGCCCTGGCCCGTGGCGCGCGGATCTACGCCGAGGTCCTGGGCTACGGACTGACCTGCGACGCGGACCACATGGTGGCGCCGAATCGGGACAGCATCGTGCGCTGCATCCGGCTCGCACACCGTAACGCGGGCGTCAGCGCGGCGCAGATCCAGTACATCTGCGCCCACGGCACCGGCACCATCGCCAACGACATCACGGAATCCGGTGCCATCGCCGAGGTGTTCGGCGCCACCAAGCCGCCGGTTTCCTCCATCAAGTCGATGATCGGACACACCATGGGCGCCGCCAGCGCACTGGCCAGCATCGCCTGCGCGGTGGCCGTCCGGGACGGATTCCTGCCGCCGACCATCAACCATGGTGAGACGGACCCCCGCTGCCCGCTCGATTGCGTACCCAACCACTCGCGCGCCGCCGACCTGCGCGTGGTGCAGAACAACGGCTTTGCCTTCGGCGGCAACAACGCCATCACCGTGTACGCGAGGTACCCCCAATGAGGAGCAGCGCATGACCGCCCATGGCATCTCGATTGTTGGCTGGCAGGCGATATCGGCCCTGGGGGTGGGGGCGGATGCGTTGCGCACGGCCGACCCAACGGCACCCCCGGTGACTGAACTGCCGCAATCGACCGACCCGTATCCGCAGGACGTCGCCTATCGCCCGGCACACTTCGACGTCTCCGCACTGATTGGCGCCAAGGGAACCMGTTCYATCGACCGCACCACGGCGCTCGCGCTTTGCACGGCGCGCCTGCTGCATGGCGACCAGCCGCCTTATGAAGGGGAGCAAGCCGAACGAACCGGSTTCGTGCTGGGCACCAGTACCGGCAGTATCCGCAGCACCAGCGATTTCACGCGCGACTCGCTGGTCCAGGAGCGGCCATTCCTGGTCAATCCCGCCCACTTCCCGAACACCGTGATGAACTGCGCGGCGGGCCAGTGCGCCATTCGCTTCAAGGCGCGCGCGGTGAACGCAACCATCTCGGGAGGGCGGCTGTCCGGACTGCTCGCGCTGCAGTACGCCTCGCAGATGCTGCGCCGGGGCTATGCGGACCGGCTTCTGACAGGTGCCGTCGAGGAGCTTTGCGTGCARACGGCCTGGGCACATCGCGGCCTGATCCAGCTGGGCAAGCGGCAAGCCGTGCCCCTGGGCGAAGGCTGCGCGATGTTCTCGCTCGAGCGCACCACGCYGCAGCATGAAGGGGTGGCCATCCTGGCCTTGCGTTACGGGCGCTACAGCGAACCCGTCGAYGGCCCGGCCGGGGATCTGGCGCTGGACCACGCGGTGGAGGGCGCACTGGCCTGCATCGGCGAAGCCCTGACGCAAGCCGGCCTCGATGCGTCCGAGGTGGTCGCTTGTTGCCTGTGCGGCGCGGCCGAGCCTCGCATTGCCGACATCGAACGGCGCGCCATCGCGCGGCTGCCCGGCGCCAGCATGACCGTCCACCAGGCGGCGCTCGTCGATCGGTTCGGCGACACCTACAGCGCCACCTTCGTGCTCGCGCTCTGCCATCTGCTTGCCTGTCTCGAACAGGCCCCCGCCGGTGCGGCGGGCATGGTCCTGGCCACCACCGACGACGGGCACGCGGGCTGCCTCATCGTGCGCCGCGCGCCTGCGGCCAAGGAACTTCCATGACATATGCGATCACCGGCTCGGCCATGAAGACCAGCCTCGGCGAAGACAAATGCACGTGTTTCGAGAGCCTGTGCTCAGGGCACTCCGGCCGCAAGCGCCTGCAAGCATTTACCGCCGACCATTTCAACGTGCGCAACGCCTATGAGATTGACGACCGCCCCGGCGGCATCGACCGGGCGCTGCGCGCCACCGAACTGCTCTGCGATGCGGTACAGGCCGCCGTGCGGGAGGCCGCACTGCCGCCGGACGCCCGTTGCGTCGTCGTGGTGGGAACCGGCCTGCGGGAGCTACGCACGCTGGAACTGTTCTGGACGGTCGGCACGCCGATGACGATCGACCAGTTGCATTTCGAGCGCGCACTGAACCGAAGGCTGCACACCAGCTTTCCGGTCATCACGCTCGCCAATGCCTGCTCCGCCTCCAGCTTCGCACTCGCGGTTGCCGAGGACTTCCTGCGCGACGGCGCCTTCGACTTCGCGATCGTCGGCGGCTGCGACACCATCACGAAGAGCATGTTCGGCTTGCTGGATCGCGTGAATCCCTCGCACCCCGACGCAGTCCGGCCATTCGATCGAGACCGGCGCGGCGTACTGATGGGCGATGGCGCCGCCGCCGTCGTACTGGAATCCCGCGCGAGCGCCAACGCGCGCGGCGCGCCGGTGCTGGCAACGTTGCGGGCCGTCGGCACGAGCTGCGATGCGGCGCACGAGACGGCCCCRGATCCGGCGGGCATCGCCCGTGCCATCGAGGATGCCTACCAACGCGCCGGTCTGGCGCCGGAGGACATCGACATCATCATGGCCCACGGCACCGGTACGCCGCTCAACGACAAGGCCGAGGCCGAGGCCATGCAGCGCGTGATGCGGCAGCACGTCTCGCATCCACGTATCTGTGCGATGAAATCGATGACTGGGCATACCTCGGGGGCGTCGGGGCTGGTTGGCGTGGTCACGGCGATCGAAGCCATCGAGTGCGGCATGCTGCCGCCCACCGTCGGGCTCGAGCACCTGATGCCGGAGGCGCGCGCCATGAATATCGTCAACGAGGCCACCCCGGTCAATGCGCGGCTGGCCCAGGTGAATGCGTTCGGCTTCGGCGGCGTCAATGCCGTGGCCATCCTGGAGTGCGAATCATGAATCCCCGCACGCAGGCCATCCTCATCTCGGGTCATGGCTGGGAGATCCCGGCCTTCTCCGCCCACGACAGCCTCGCGGAGGGGTTGCGGGCCGGTCCCGCCGCGCCGCATTTCACGCCCGAGCGACTGCTGGGCARGAAGGGGCTTCGCTACAAGGAGCGCTCCACGTTGCTGGCCCTCTGCGCAGCATCCAAGGCGCTGGCCGACGCCGGCTTCGTGAAGGCGGACACCGTGTCCTTGCACGATGACGGGTTCGGTGTGGTGGTCGCTACCAACACGTGCAATCTGGATACGGTCTGCCAGGCAGCGGAGACCATCCATCGCCAGCACGTCAATGCCACCAGCGCAATGGATCTACCCAACGCCTCCAGCAATGTCGTCTCGGCCGCCATCGCCATTCGCTTCGGACTGCGTGCGCTCAACCTCACCGTCTGTACCGGGGCTTCGTCGTCGCTCGATGCCATCGTGCTGGCCGCCAATGCCATCCGCAACGGCCGCGCCCGGCGCATGGTGGTTGTCGCGGTGGAAGTGGATGGCCCGGCGGCGCGCAGCCTGCTGGCCGGCCGCCGGCTTGCCGAAGGCGGCGGGCTGCCCGCCTTGCTGGAAGGCGCAGGCGCCTTGGTGCTCGAGCGGACCGATGATGCCAACGCCCGTGGCGCACGCCACCATGGTGCCCTGGCCGGCTACGCCTATTGCCATGCCGATGCGGCACGTTCGCCCGCCCTGGACGCCCTGCTGACCGATCATGCGAGCAAGCCTTGTTACGTCGCCGGCGACAGCTTTGCCGCCCACGCGGTCACCGCACTCCATCAGCGCGAGGGCGCGCAGCGCGATCTCGGCATATTGTCCGGCCCGGCCTATGGGGCCGGCACGCTGTATGCGCTGATCCATCATTGCGAACAGGCACGCGCCGCGGAGCCGGAGTCGGCTCGCGGGGCGGTCGTCCTCGGCGGTGGCAGCTGGGGGGACCGCCGCGCCGGAGCCATCGTCATTGAAGCGGGCGGCGTCGGGCAATGACGACGCTGCTGGCATCACTGGGCGGCTACACGCTTCAGGCGCGGGTGTGTGGGCCCGTCGGCGCCCCGCTGGCCGTGCTGGTCCACGGGATGATGGAAGCAGGCAGCGTCTGGGAACCGCTGCTGCCGCGCCTGGCCGCCACGCATCGGTGCGTCGTGCTGGACCTGCCCTGGAACGGGTTGCAGTCTGGCCTCTGGGGCCGGGTGCTGCCACCCGAGCGGTGGTTATCCGCTGCGCTTGAGCGCTTTCAACTGTGCCCGGACGTCTGGATTGCCCACTCGTTCGGCGCCAACACCGTGCTGACGCTGCTTGCCCAGCACCCGGCCACACCCGGGGCCACCGCGCCCGCCGCGCTGGTCTCGCCGTTCTACAAGGCGTTACACCGGGAGGTGACCTGGTCCCTGTTCCAGCAGCACGTCAACGCATTCCCGGATTTTGTCCAACAGAGCATCCGCGCCCGCACCGCGCGCCCGCTGGCGCCGGACGTCCTGCAGCGCATGACACGCACTGCCTGCGAGCACTTCGGTTGCTACGTCTGGACCGAGTTCTGGCGCCTGTACTCCGGGATGCCCTTCCTTCCCCTGCACGAGGTGCGCCAGCCACTTCTCGTGTTGGCCGGCGGCGATGACCAGTTTGCGCGATTGCCCGACGTCCGCGCGATGGTCGACACCCTGCCGGCAGGCCGGCTCCGTGTCTTTCGCGATGCCGGCCATTTTCTGCTGAACGATCTCCGGCACGACGCTGTCGGCGCCATCGCGCAGTTCCTGCAGGTGCGCGGCGATCCAATGCCGGCCACGCCTCGCCAGACTTGTGCTGGCGCCACCCCTTCCTTCCACTCCACGGAATCCACGCCATGACCTTGCATCACTCCGACACGACTGGCTTCGACCGCACCCACACCAAGGTCCGGCCCCGCTTCGAAGGCTGCAACATCTGCACCTGGATCGGCTTCAAGCACGTCATGTATTGCATCGAGGAAGCCGTTGTCGATCATTTCCGCGCGCACGGCTTCGGACCGCGCGAACTCTATGAGCAGAAAGGTCTCTGTCTCGAGATCGTCGATTCGAGCGTACGGATCCTCCATGCGCTTCACATTGACGATACGGTAGATATCGAGGTCGTGCCGTCGCCGAAGGCACCGGACGGGGTGCTGCGCGTCGCCGTGACACTGACGGTGCCGCGCGACGGCAAACCATTGAAGGCCGTCACCGGTTACGTGGACGTGCTGTTCCGCCTGGACGACAGCGTCGTAACCCCACAGCCAGCCAGCGGGGAGCCGCGCCTCGCGCCATACACCTGTACCCGGATCCGGCGAGGGCCGCAGCGCTCCATTCCCGATGCCGGCCTGGCCACGGCGCGCCAGGCCGGTAACCCGCCGCTGGACGTGCGTCGCGCGCTGGCTGCCGATGAAGGCAACCGCTTCGTCTGGCAATGGCGGGTGCCCTATTTCTACTGCCACTTCAACGATCGCCTCCAGCATTCGGGCTACCTGAGACTGATGGAGGAGGTGCTGGATCTCTTTGTCGCCGAGCGTGGAATCTCCATCCGCACATTGCTGGAGAACAAGAAGTGGATTCCCGTCGTACCGCAGGCGAGCCTCCAGATCCTCGACGAAGCGATGATGGAGGAGACCATCCACACCGTCTTCACCGTCGAGGATATTTTCAAGGACACCACCTATCGGTCGCGCATGGATTGCTATGTCGAACGGCATGGCGGACTGGTTCATACGGCGACTGGCCTGATCACCCACGGCTACGCGGTGGTCGAGAACCGCCGTGACTGGTCGCTCGTGACCTTCGACGCCGAGGTCTCGGCCGCCCTGCGCGGCAGGCAGTGCGCGGACTGAAGGAGGCGGCATGCAGGCAGCACATCCCGTCTTCTATTTCTCGCTGCGCAGCCCCTACTCGTGGCTGGCCTTGCACGATCTCAGGCAGACACGGCCCGATCTTCTCGCCGCCGTCCAACTGGTGCCTTTCTGGGAGCCGGACGCGGACTACCAGGCGCAACTGAGCATGGTCGGCAGCACGTTCCTGTATCACCCGATGTCGCGCGAGAAGCATCTCTACATCCTCGCCGATGTGCGGCGCCTTGCGGCGCGGCGCGGGCTCCGGCCGRTGTGGCCACTGGATCGCGCGCCGCGCTGGGAGGTGCCGCACCTCGCATGGATCGTCGCCGACATGCACGGGCAGGGGCTGGCCTTCCTCGAGCGGGTCACGCTGGCGCGCTGGCAGGAAGGCGCGGACATCTGCGATCCCGACGTCATCGCACGGCTGGGCAGTGCGCTGGGGCTGGACCCCAACGCGCTCTCGTCGGCCCACACGGATGCAGCCGTCCGGGAGGTCGGACTGACCCGGCTGCAGGACTGCATCCACACGGGCGTGTTCGGCGTGCCGTTCTTCACTGTCGGCAGGGAGAAGTTCTGGGGCGTCGATCGCCTCCGGGACTTCATGGCCGCCGCCACGGGCATGCCTGCCATCGATCTGTCCGACCCGTTGTGCAGCGAGGACAGCCCGCCGGCGGCAATCCTCGACCATGCCGGCGGCTGCGGCTAGGAGCATTCGTCATGGAAGCAACCCCTACCGTTACCGTCCTGCTCATCGAGACGCACTCCCCCGCAAACCCCGGCGGCACGGAGTGCATCCGCCTGGCCGAGGCGCTGCTGAAAGCCGGCGATTCGGTGCAGTTGCACCTGATGCAGGACGGCGCGACCTGGCTGCAGCAGGACCCGGACACGATCCGCACACTCAGCCGCCGGCATGRCGGGCAATTGCGCATCACGGTGGACGATGTCTCGCTGGCCCTGCGCGGCGTGGCGGCGACGGTCAGCCGTGGCGTTGCCACCGTCATCGATGCAGACACCCTCGTGCGCGCTATCTGCGAGCCGTCGACCAAGACCATCTGGCACTCCTGACATGACCGCATCTCTCCCCCCGGACGCCGCGCCGGGCTCCGTCTTCTTCGGCATGATGGGCACACCGTTCCGGTCCGAGACCGTGACCTCCCTGTTCCGGATGGTGGATGCGGCCTTGCGGCAGGGCCGTCACGTCACTGTGTGGAACTGCGGCCACGCAACCGGGCTGTCGCAGATCTCGCTGTGCCGCCCACCGGACCTCTTCGCGCCGGACGCACCGGCGGGCACGACAACCGCCACATTGGTCCAGACGCTGAAGCGTCGCTACGGCGACCAGCTTGAGTGGCTGGTATGCCGCTATTGCATGGAAGAGCGCGGCAACACCCAGCAGATCCCCGAGGCGATGGTGAAGATTCCCTTCAGCTTCCAGCACTACCTCAGCGCTGCAGACAGCGCGATGGTCCTCGGAGTCAAGTCATGACGGCCACCGCCGGCCGGGGCAGGCGCCGCTCCCGCAGTTCACTCGCCATTGTCGAGCAAGCCTATCGCGGCAGTCTGGAGGAGCAGTACGGGCACATCGTATGGCTGAGCCGGGTCATGCGGCAGATGGGGGCCGACCATGCCCTCCTGCTCAAGGCCGATACCGTGTTGTTCGCGCGACGCGACCAGCCGGCGCCGTTGTTGACGTTGGGTGGCCTGACGATAGACGGACTTTCCCACCACGAGTCCGGCGTCGCCGCGTTGGTCGCCGCCAACGTCCCGGTGTACGCATGGCGACCCGACCTGCACCGCCTGCGTCTTTCTCCTGCGGACCTCATCGACGGCGTCGAGTCCGTCGACGAGGCGGACATGCCGACCCTCATTCATCACTTCAACARCGTCTGGTACTGGTGACGATGCCACCCTCCTCCCCTTCCGCCACACTGGGCGAAGCGCTGCTGGTCAGCGGCACGGACCTTTTCGCGCTGGGGCACTATCCCGGTGCCCCGATCTATCCCGGCGTCCTGCTGCTGGACCAGTTGCTCGTCCTGGCGGAACGCCTCGCCACGCGCACGGCGGGGCATCCCATGCGCGTCCGGACGATGGCGCGGGTGCAGTACCTCGACGCGATCCTGCCCGGTGACGTCGTCAACCTCGAGGCAACTGTCCGGACGTCCGGGCCGGACGGACTCTCCCTGGCAGCCACCGCGAGTGTTCGCGGCAAGCCTTGTGCGCGGGCCAGCTTCGCCTGTGGCGCGCCGTGTGCCGCCATCGAACATCCTGCCGTGGCGCCGTCTCAGGCGCCACCGGTCCTGACACACCGCCAGGTCGCGGCACTGCTGCCGCATCGCTACCCCTTCCTGTTGGTCGATGCGGTCCAGAGCTACACCGCCGGCGCCCAGATCTGCGCGTGCAAACTCGCTACCCGCCAATCACCGCTGTTCGCCGCACAGGCACCGGCCGTGTACCCGGCGGGGTTGGCTATCGAATCCCTCGGGCAAGCCGGCATCGCGCTCTTCTTCCTTGGCCAGGCCGGCGGGGCACCGAGGGAGGTGGTACTCGGCGCCATGACCGGCATCGAACTGATCCACGACGTGCCCTTCGACTCCGTGCTGACGCTGGACGCCCGGATAGACCGGCTACTGCCCAATGCGGTGGTGTTCGGTGGTGAAGTCCGTATTGGCCCCACGCCGGTGATTCGCGTCGGCAGCCTGGTCGCGATGATCGACCCGCGTCACGCGCCGACATGACCCCCTTTTCCCGACCGCGCTCACCAGGAGGCCCCAACCATGCGCATCGATGGCATTTCCTTTCTTCCGGCATCCCGCAGGATGGACAACGAGGCCGTGCTGGATGAGATCCGCCGTCACAGCACACCCGGATTCGACGGCAACGTCGAGCACGCGCTTACCTACATCCGCTGGAAGCTCAATGAAACGCAGGCGAAGACGCGCTACTGGTTCGACGAGGGCGAGCGGCCGCTGGACCACATGGTCCGTGCCGCCGAACAGGCGATGGCGCAGGCCGGCTGCGGCCCGGATGACGTGGATCTGCTGATCTACGCGGGCAACACCCGGGGCTTCATCGAGCCCGGCGATGCGTACTTCGTTGCGGACGCGCTGGGCATGGACAGCGTGGACTGCTTCGACATCGTCGACGCCTGCATGGCKTGGACGCGCGCGTGCGACGTGGCGCAGAGCCATTTCCTGTCCGGMCGTTACCGCACCGCACTAATCGTCAATGCCGAGTCGTACTACGTACCGGGCGGCGTCTCGTATCCGAGCAACTTCACGCTGGGTTCCCTGCGCGACATCGCGCACTGTTTCTCCGCTTACTGCGGGGGGGACGGGGCAACCGCCACGCTGCTGCGCGCCGATACAGAACAACCCTGGGTCTTTCACTACCTGTCGACGAAGCGGGGCGTCGATCTCTGCACCATTCCGCTGCCRGGCCACCTCGGGCGCGCCCGGCCCAGCGAGCGCATCGGCCTCAATGGCCTTGGCGCCTTCACATCCTTCAGCTCGCTGGTCTTCGGCTATAGCCAGCACATGACGGACTCGCTGAAACTGCTTGCGCCCTATCGCGACAGCATCCGCCTGCTTTTTCCGCATACCGGCGGCTCTGTCCCCGCATTCCAGGGCTGGGCGGACGAGGCCGGGTTCGGGCACTGCATCCGCCACATCTTTCCGGACTACGGCAACGTGGGCGCGTGCTCCATTCCCGCCGCCATTGCCCTGCACGCGGGCGATGGGTCGCTGGCACGCGGCGACCGGATCGGATTCTGGATCGGCAGCGCCGGCATGTCATTCGCATCCTCGACGTTCATCTACTAGATCGGAGCCCGACCATGCTCTACGCCATGACCCTGCTGCCTTCGATGGCCTGGTTCGCCGCCTCGTACCGGCTTCGCGCCGCACGCCGCCCTCCCGCCGACCGGGCCAGCCTGCTTGGCGAATGCATCGCCCGCTTCTGCATCGCCTCGGGCCCGCTGTACATCAAGATCGGGCAGATCCTCTCGACCCGCTCCGACCTGTTCGGGCCTGACACCATCGCCGCGCTGCAACGGCTGCAGGACGATGTCCCGGCAGCTGACGAGCCGGCCGTGCGAAAGCTCCTCGCCGAGGCGTTCGGCAGCGGGTATGAATCCGTCTTCGAATCCTTCAACTATGTTCCGCTTGCCAGCGCGTCCATTGCGCAAGTCCATGAAGTGCGGCTCGAGGGTGGCGAGCGCGCGGCGGTGAAGCTGGTCAAGCCTGGCGTCTCGCGCCGCCTGCGCAAGAGCCTGCGATCGATTGCCCGGCTCGCGGCACTGGCACATGCCATGGTGCCCTCGTTGCGCCATTTCAACATGCCGGTACGCGTGGCCGAGTTGCGCGAGTTACTGCTGCCACAGGTCGACATGGAGGTGGAGGCGCGCAACATGACGGCGCTCGCGCGGAATTTCGCCAATCACCCCTTTGTCATCATCCCACGGGTGCACACCGCACTGACCCGCCGGAGCGTGCTGACCATGGAATATATGGAGGGCATTCCGGGCCGGGACTTCGAACGAGTGGGCATCCCCCGGGCGCAACTGGCGCGCCGCTTCCAGGATGCCATCTACACCATGCTCTACATGCATGGCGTCGCCCATGGCGACCCCCATCCCGGCAACGTGCGTTTCACGGCGGACGGCAAGATCATCTTTCTCGACTTCGGCATCACGGTCTACGTGACGGAGGCAGAGAAATGGGGATTGGCGTCGTTCTTCTTCGCGTCGATCCGGCATGAATGGGACCTCGCCACCACCCGCTTCCTGAGTCACTTCGTCGTAGACAAGGAGGCTGTGCGTGACCATCGCCAGTTCTTCGAGGACGTCAAGGCGGTGATCCTGCGGCACTTCTACGAGATCGCGGATCAGTGGAAGACCGACGAGTTCTTCTGGGACATCAGCCAGGCACTGCGCCGCCACGGTGCCAACTACACCCCGAACTTCACCAAGGTCGAATTGACGTTAACCACCTGCGAGGGCTTCGGCAAGCAGATCGATCCGGACATCGACGTCTGGGCCAATTCCCGACGGTTCTCGGACAAATACTCGCCCTACATGAATGACGATGTGCGCCAGCGCTTCGACGGCCATTTCCACCGGGCAACGCCAAAGACACTGGCGATGCGTGACGACGCGCAGCGGTTCATGATCGCGTCCATCCACATGAACCGTTACTTCTTCCCCTGCACCTATCCGATGTTCGCGCGCCGGGCCCAGGGATGCCAGATCGAAGACGTCGACGGCAATCGCTATATCGATCTCACCGGTGGCTACGGGCCGCACATCCTCGGCTACGCGCATCCGGCAATTGTCGCCGCACAGCAGGCGGCCATGGCGGACGGTTGCCTGAACGCTGTCGGCAACCCGTCGGAGGTTGAACTTACCCGGCTGCTGGTGGATGCGTTCCCGGGTAGCGGTTACGCCTGCCTCTCGAATTCGGGAACGGAGGCCGTCATCCAGGCGCTGCGCATTTGCCGCGCCTACCGGCAACGCGGAAAGGTGGCGAAATGCGAGGGCCAGTACCACGGCTTCTCCGACCAGGCCATGGTCAGCTCGTGGTTTCAGCAACGCGGRCCGGTAGAGCGGCCCGAGCCGGTKGCAGGCTGTCCCGGCACCCCGGACGAAACGGTGAACAACACCGTTGTCCTCCAGTACGGCCATCCAGAAAGTCTGCGCGTGCTGCGCGAGCGTGCCGAGGAAATCGACTGCGTCATTCTCGAACCCCTGCCGTTTTCCGTGGGGAGGCTCGACACCGAATTCCTCCARCAATTGCGTGCGGCCTGCTCCGAGCTCGACATCCCGCTGGTGTTCGATGAGGTCGTGAGCGGCTTCCGCGTCTGCTACGGCGGCGCCCAAACCCTGGCGAACGTCACGCCGGACCTGACGGTACTGGGCAAGATCATTGGCGGCGGCATGCCGTGCGGCGCCGTGGTGGGGAGCCGGAAGCTGATGGAGATCGCCCGCAGTACYGCCGACCCCTTCCGCGACTACGAGACGCGGGTCTTCCTGGGCGGCACCATGAGCGGCAACTCATTGAGCGCCGCGTCTGGCGCCGCGATGCTGACATATCTCCGCGACCATCCCGAGGTCTATCAGACGCTGCATGCGAAGAGTGAATGGCTGCTCGAGCAGCTGACAAGCATCGCCCGCGCGCTGCAAGTGCCGGCCCGCATCAARTCCATGCGCTCGATCTTCACGGTGAGCTTTTCGCATCGGGAAACGCGCTTCTATCGCGAGATCCAGGGCGGCAGCGACTACAAGGCCAGCATCGCACTGGCCTATTACATGCGCACGCATGGCGTCTATATGCCGGAGCTGCACTTTCTCGCCCTGAGCGACGCCCACATGCCCGCCGATCTGGAACAGGTCTGCGAGGCGTTCCGCCAATCACTCACCGAGATGAAACGCGATGGCTTCTTCGTCGACTGAACCCCGCCTGCGCGACCCGGACGCGTCCCATCACGCCTTGGCCATACGCTATGCAGCATGGCTGGTCAGGCGGCGATGGATGGTGATCGTCGCGACGGTGCTACTTTGCGTGGCGGCCAGTGCGGGACTCGAGCGCATCGCCTTCAGCAGTGACTATCGCGATTTCTTCCGTTCGGACGATCCGCAACTGCTCGCCAATCAGGCACTCCARGACGCCTATGCAGACGACAACCAGGCGCTGGTGGCCTTTGTCCCCCGAGACGGGACGGTGTTTACGCCTCGCGCGCTGGACGCAATGGCGCGCTTCACCGAACTGGCATGGCAGCTGCCCCATGTGCGACGCGTGGACAGTCTCACGAACCATCAGCATGCCGAAGCCCACGACGATGACCTCCGGGTGCGCCCCCTATACCAGCCGGGGACGGGCCAGACACCCGAAGCGATCGCGGCCATCCGCGCCATCGCACTCAGCGAGCCGCTATTGGTAAAGCGGTTGGTCTCGCCCGATGGGTCTGTGGCGGGAATCAGTATCAGCTTCACACTCCCCGCGCCAACGGAGACAGCCTTGCCGGAGGCCGTGCATGCACTGCGCGCCCTGATGGATCAGGCGCGCGCGCTGGACCCCGATATCCGCGTTATGGCCACGGGCGGCATATTGCTCGACAACGCCTTCGACGAGGAAGCGAAGGCCGACCTGGCCACGCTGACGCCACTGATGTACGCGCTGATTCTCGTCGTCATGTTCGTGGCGTTGCGCAGTGCGTGCGGCGTGGCGGCTGCGTTGCTGACGATGACGTTGGCGATCTTCGCCGCGCTCGGCATGGTCGGCTGGCTTGGCGTCAAGCTCACGGCCATCTCCGTCTCYACGCCGACCATCCTCACCACCATCGCCGTCGCGAATTGCTTGCACGTAATTGTCTACACGATCCGGCGGATGGGGGCCGGCGCGTCACGGCATGAGGCCGTACGGGATGCCGTGGCAGCAAACGCCCCCATCATGCTGGTGGCCTGTGGCACGGACGCGCTCGGCTTCTTCAGCATGTGCCTGTCGGACGTTCCACCGGTCGCCAACTTCGGCGTGATGCTGGGCATTGGTGCCATCGTGGTGCTGCTGTTGTCAGCGTCGTTCCTCCCGGCGTGCCTGGCCGTGCTGCCGATCTCCGGGCAGCAGCGGATGCTGCGGCAGGGGCATGCCATCGGCCGCATGGCGGGCGCCGTGGTGGCGTGGCGAAAGCCGGTGTTCATCGGGGTGGCGCTGCTCAACCTCGCTGCCGCCTGGTTCGTCACGCGCAATCAACTCGAGGACAATTTCGTCGACTATTTCAGTCCGGCCGTCGAGTTCCGCCGCGATRCGGACTTCATCCAGTCGCATCTATCCGGCGTCCATACCGTGTACTACGCGGTGCCGTCAGGTGTCGGGGGTACGGTGGGTTCGGCCGCGTACCTGCGGGATCTGGACAGGCTTGCCGACTGGCTACGCGCGCAGCCCGAAGTCTTCCAGGTCAGCTCGCTCGCCGACGTGGTCAAGCGCGTTCACCGCACGCTGCATGGCGATGCGTCGACCGCATATCGCGTGCCTGATGATGACATGGCGGCGGCCCAGGTATTACTCGTGTACGAGCTGTCCCTGCCACCCGGGCTGGATCTGAACGATCAGATTCGGATCGACCGCTCGGCCAGCAAGCTGACCGTGGTCCTGCGCGACATCACGTCCACGGCATTGGTGGCCTTCGACCAGCGCGTGCAGGCGTGGATGCGCGCAAACCTGCCGGCCGGCATGCAGGCGTCTGGCGCTGGGCCGTCCATCATGTTCTCGCATATCGGCGAGATGAATGTCGCCGGTACGCTRCAGGGGTATGTGCTGCAGATCCTGCTCGTTTCCGTCGTCATCGGGCTGGTGTTGCGCAGTGTCCGACTGGGCTTCGCCAGCCTGCTTCCGAACGTCCTGCCGTCCTTGATGGCTTTCGGGCTTTGGGGAGCGTTTGTCGGRCAAGTCGGCCTGTCGGTGGCGGTGGTGGGGGTGCTGACCTACGGGATCATCGTCGACGACACGATACACAGCGTCTTCAAGTACCACCGCGCCCGCACGGTGCTGGGTCTGTCACCCCGGGCGGCGGTGGAGAACGCGTACAGCATTTCCGGCATGGCGGTGCTGTTCACCACTTCGGTCCTGGTGGCCGGCTTCGGCGTACTGATCTTCTCGCACTTCGACCTGAACGCCGACATGGGAATCATGTCCGTGCTGACGATCGCGATTGCCGCCATCGTGGACCTTGTGCTGCTGCCGCCATTGCTATTTGCCATCGACCGGGACACCCCGAAGCCGGCTTCCGCCCCCCACTCCCAACCGTTGAAAGGCATTTGACATGATGAAGCTCCGGATGCGCCTTGTGGCGCTTGTGTTCTGTCTGATCGCGGTATCGCCCGTGGCTGCGGCGGCGGAAGACGCCACCCGCGGCGAAGCCATCGTCGCGGAGATGTACGCGCGCGAACGCGGGTTCAGCAGCTATCGCATGGATATGGAAATGATCCTGCGTGACCGGCATGGCCAGCAAAGCGTGCGCAAGATGCGTGGCGCCGTGCTCGAGACGGACGGCGACGGTGACAAGCACCTGATGCTGTTCGAGTCTCCGGCCGACATCCGGCACACGGCTTTCCTGAGTTTTGCGCATGCCGATAAGCCCGACGATCAGTGGCTATACCTGCCGGCCCTGAAGCGCACGCGGCGCATCGCCTCGGACAGCAAGTCGGGCTCGTTCATGGGCAGCGAGTTCTCGTTCGAAGACCTGACCTCGCAGTTGCCGCGCAAGTTCAGCCACCGCTATCTGGGCGACGAAGACACCGGCGGGACACCGTGCTTCAAGGTCGAGCGCACGCCCCGCTACGAGGGCTCCGGCTATACGAAGCAGGTGCTGTGGATCGACCGCGAGCGGTACGTGACATTGAAAGCGGAACTGTACGACCGTCGCGGGGCCTTGCAGAARACGCTGGAGAGCGGCGACTTTGCCGCCTACGGACAGCAGTTGCTAAAGCCAGGGTGGATGAACATGGTGAACCATCAGACCGGCAAGTCGACCCGCATCAGTATGTCCGGCTACAAGTTCCGGGATGGCGGCGTCGACAAGCGGGATTTCGAGCCGCAGCGGCTGGAGTATGTTCGCTAAACGGGGATGCGTCCGTTGGCTCGCTACCCTGTGTCTCGTCTGGCATGCGGGCACTGGCCACGCGATGCCAGTCGTCGAGACAAGCGGGAGTATCGGTCCGGAAGTCTGGCTGTTCAATCGCCCCCCCGCATTTCAGGCACAGCACCAACATGCCGCGGCCTTGGTCCTCAATCTCGGCTGGATTGTCACACACCCCATGTACCCGGGCGTCACCGGCCGGCTGACCCCTTACGTCCGCCTGGACGTTTCCGATCCGGACATGCGTTACTTCGATTTTCGCGAAGCCACCGTCCGTGCCGAGCGCGGCGACAACCTCTGGCAAGCCGGGATGGAGACATTGGACTGGAGCGTGATGGAGTCACGCCATCCGGTCAACATCATCAACCAGATCGATACCCGCGCGGACATCGATCTGGAGGCCAAGCTCGGCCAGCCGATGCTGTCTTACACCCGCTTCAGCGAGGCGTACGGACGTCTCGCCGTGTACTGGATGCCGTGGTTCCGGCCCCGCCCCCAACTGGGCCTTCGAAGCCGGCAACGCATGGGGCCGCTGGCACCGGAGGCCCCCTCCCACGGCCTGGCGCCCTGGCAGCGGACCAACGATATCGCCGTACGCTGGTCGGGGACCATCGCGGATGCCGACGTCGGTGCCTACTACTTCGATGGCTTGTCACGCGAGCCCACCATCGCCYCCGACTTGACGACGGCYTACCAGCGCATCCGACAGTTGGGGGTGACCGGTGTGTTGCCCGCTGGCAGCATGCTGTGGAAGGGCGAGGCGATCTTTCGTTGGGGGCAGGGTGCGCCTTTCGGTGCCTACATCGTCGGTGCGGAATACACATTCGCCAGGCCCGACGGCGACCTTTCACTGCTGTTCGAATACCTGCGCGACCACCGCGACGCCAGCGCGCCGTTCACGCCGTTCACACACGGCCCCTTCGCCGGCGTGCGTATTCGCCTCAACGAGTCCGGTGATGCGGAACTGCAATACGGCGTGCTGCACGACCGTGCGACCCGCATCCTGATGCACAAACTCGAGTTCAGCCGTCGGTTCGGCAAATCCGCGCGGCTGCGTCTGGTAGCCCGTAAGGCGAGTTGCAACGGCGACAGCGTTTTTGAGGCGCTGTGTCGCGACAGCATGTTGCAGGTCAATCTGACCCACAACTTTTAGCCCTACGCTTTTGATCCCAACCCTATCCGAGGTCATGATGATCACGCCAATTCTCGCCACTTCCGCCGCAGCTTGCAGCGCGCTTGTCGCCTTCCTGCATATCTACATCATCGCCAAAGGGCCGCAGGCGTACCGTGCCTTCGGCGCCGGCGAGGCCCTCGCAGGCATGGCGGAGCGCGGCTCCTGGGTGCCGGGATTGCTGACAGCGGGCATCACGGGGGTGTTCTTCGTCTTTGCTGCCTACTATGCGGCGGCGGCCGGGTTGCTGCCGACGCTCCCCCAGATGCGCATTGCGGTGATCGGCATTGCAGCAATCTATACGCTGCGGGGCGGCCTCATCGTAGTGGGATGGGTGCTCCGGCAACCCCTGTCCACGTTCGACATCCAATCCTCGTTCGCATCTCTGGCTATCGGGCTCCTTCACTGCGCGGCCGCCTGGTGCTGGCTCGCAGCGACCGATGCTGTCGAGACGGCGCGCTAAAGGGGCGTCGGCAATGATTCGCATCGTTCCCGCCTGCGTGTTTCCTGGTCAGGGGTCGCAATCCGTCGGCATGCTTTCCGCGTGGCGGGGTGAGCGTGTGTTCGTCGAGACGATCGACGAAGCCTCGGATGTGCTTGATCTGGACCTCTGGCACCTTAGCCAGCATGCCGATCCAGCGGAACTCGCCCGCACGGTCAACACGCAGCCATTGGTGGTGGCGGCGTCGATCGCGATCTATCGCACCTGGCGGGCCCAGTCTCCAGTAGACGTGCCATGGGCAATCGGACACAGTGTTGGGGAAATTTCAGCGCTGGTTGCCGCCGGTGCCCTGGCGCTGCCGGATGCCCTGCACATCGCGCGCCAACGGGCGCTGGCGATGATGGCGGCGGTGGCGCCCGGGGTTGGGGGCATGGCAGCGGTCATCGGTCTCGATGACCTGACAGTGGAACGACTCTGTTCCGCCTGCGCCGGAGGTGGCGGCGTACTTGAGCCGGTGAATTTCAATGCGCCCGGGCAAGTGGTGGTGGCCGGCCATATGCCGGCCATCGAGCGTCTCAAGRTGGCCGCCCGGGAGGCCGGCGCAAAGATGGTGTTCGTGCTGCCAGTCAGTGGCCCGTTCCATAGCTCGCTGATGCAGCCAGCGGCGGAGGCGCTCGCCCGGTGCCTCGACGACATCCGCGTCACGGCCCCTTCGTTGCGCGTGCTGCACGGCAATAGCCTTGAAGTCGCCACGGAGGCGTCGATCAAGCCGGCGCTGGTGGCGCAACTGACTGCCCCGGTGCGCTGGACGGCAATGGTTCGGCACCTCGAGGCCGACGGCGTCACGCACATCGTGGAATCAGGACCCGGGGAGGTATTGACGAATCTGTGCCGGCGCGTCGCTCCCGCGTTGTCCGTACTGCCCCTGCATCTGCCCCAAGGCATGGAGGCCGCCGTGCTGGCCCTGTCGTGAGCAGTCAATGGCTGCGGATCGCGCAGACGAAAAAAAACCCGGCTCGAAAGCCGGGTTTTTCACTTCCAGTGCAGCAACGATCGCGATCAGACCGCGTCGCYGTCGCCYTCGGTSGCCTGCACCACGGGCGGCTCGATGAAGAGCGATTGCTCTTCGTCCGAGATCGCCTGGGCGCGTTCGCGCTCGGCCGCCTCGCGTGCCTTGCGGGCACGGTGGTAGGCCAGGCCGGTACCGGCGGGGATCAGACGACCCACGATCACGTTTTCCTTCAGACCACGCAGGTCGTCGGTCTTGCCCATGATCGCGGCCTCGGTCAGCACGCGCGTCGTTTCCTGGAACGATGCCGCCGAGATGAAGCTGTCCGTGGACAGCGACGCCTTCGTGATACCCAGCAGCAGGTTCTCGTGCGTGGCCGGACGCTTGCCGTCCGCAATCATGCGGTCGTTTTCGTCCAGCAGTTCCGAACGCTCCACCTGCTCGCCCGGGATGAACCGGGTGTCGCCCACGTCCTGGATCTGCACGCGGCGCAGCATCTGACGAACAATCACTTCGATGTGCTTGTCGTTGATCTTCACGCCCTGCAGACGGTACACGTCCTGCACTTCGTCCACGATGTAGTGCGCCAGTTCCTCGATGCCCTTCAGGCGCAGGATGTCGTGCGGGTCCGCCGGACCTTCCACGATCATTTCGCCCTTGTTCACCACCTGGCCATCGTGCACCAGCACCTGCTTTTCCTTGGCGATCAGGAACTCATGGGCGTTGCCGTCCAGGTCCGTGATAACCAGGCGCTGCTTGCCCTTGGTGTCCTTACCGAACGATGTCGTACCGGTGACTTCCGCCAGCACGGCGGCGTCCTTCGGCGAACGCGCTTCGAACAGTTCAGCCACACGCGGCAGACCACCGGTAATGTCGCGAGTCTTCTGCGATTCGGTCGGGATACGTGCGAGCACTTCACCCACATGCACCTGCTGGCCGTCCTTCACGGTAATCAGCGCGCCAACCTGGAAGCCGATGGTCACGGAGTGGTCCGTGCCCGGAATCTTGACTTCCTGGCCGTTCGCGTCGAGCAGCTTCACCTGCGGGCGCAGGCCCTTGGTGGCAGCCGTACGGCGCTTGGCATCGATCACCACGAGGGTCGACAGGCCGGTGACTTCGTCCATCTGCTTGGCGACGGTCACGCCCTCTTCGACGTTCTCGAACTTCGTCATGCCGGTGTATTCCGACACGATCGGGCGCGTCAGCGCATCCCACGTGGCCAGCTGCGTACCAGCCTTGATGGCCTGGCCGTCCTGCACCAGCAGCGTGGCGCCGTACGGGATCTTGTGGCGCTCGCGCTCGCGGCCGTGGTCGTCCGTGATCAGCGTCTCGCCCGAACGCGAGATCACGATCAGTTCGCCCTTGGCGTTCGTCACGTAGCGCATGGTCGCCGTGAAGCGGACCGTACCGGTCGCCTTGGCTTCCACGCTCGAGGCCACTGCCGCACGCGATGCCGCACCACCGATGTGGAACGTCCGCATGGTCAGCTGCGTACCCGGCTCACCGATCGACTGCGCGGCAATCACGCCCACCGCTTCGCCGGAGTTCACCAGCACGCCGCGGCCCAGGTCGCGGCCGTAGCACTTGCCGCACAGGCCGTAACGCGTGTCGCACGCCAGCGGGGTGCGGACCTTGACTTCGTCCACGCCGAGGTTGTCGATCAGGTCGACGAGGTCTTCGTCCAGCAGCGTGCCGGTCTCGATCGCCGTTTCCTGCGTTTCCGGGTTCACCACGTCAGACACGGTCACACGGCCGAGGATACGGTCGCGCAGCGCTTCGATCACTTCACCGCCTTCGACCAGGGCCTTCATGGCCACGCCGTTGGTGGTGCCGCAATCGTCTTCGACCACGACCAGATCCTGCGTCACGTCGACCAGACGACGGGTCAGGTAACCCGAGTTCGCGGTCTTCAGTGCCGTATCGGCCAGGCCCTTACGCGCGCCGTGGGTCGAGATGAAGTACTGCAGAACGTTCAGGCCTTCACGGAAGTTCGCCGTAATCGGCGTTTCAATGATCGAGCCATCCGGCTTGGCCATCAGGCCACGCATACCGGCCAGCTGGCGGATCTGCGCTGCGGAACCCCGCGCGCCCGAGTCGGCCATCATGTAGATGGAGTTGAACGATTCCTGCTTGACCGTATTGCCTTCGCGGTCGACCACGTCTTCGTGCTGGAGCTGCTCCATCATCGCCTTGCCCACCTGGTCGCCGGCGGCGCCCCAGATGTCCACGACGTTGTTGTAACGCTCCTGGTCCGTCACCAGACCCGACATGTACTGCTTGTCGTATTCCTTTACCTTGGCAGCGGCGTCGGAGATGATCTTCTCCTTCTGCGGCGGCACCAGCATGTCGTCGATGGCAATCGAGATACCGGCGCGCGTCGCCAGGCGGAAGCCCGACTGCAGCAGCTTGTCGGCGAAGATCACGGTCTCGCGCAGACCGCACTTGCGGAATGCGGTGTTGATCAGGCGCGAGATTTCCTTCTTCTTCAGCGGCTTGTTCAGCACCGAGAACGGCAGGCCCTTCGGCAGGATCTCGGACAGGATCGCGCGGCCGACCGTGGTGGCCTGCAGCGTGATCTTGGGCGCGAAGCGGGCATCGCCCACGGCGTCCTTGTCGACGAGCACGTACTCGGTGATCCGCACGTTCACGCGCGAAGCGAGTTCGACTTCCTTGTTCTCGTAGGCGCGGATGACTTCGCTGATGTCAGCGAACGTCATGCCTTCACCCTTGCCGTTGATCTTGTCGCGGGTCGTGTAGTACAGACCCAGCACCACGTCTTGCGACGGGACGATCGACGGATCGCCGTTGGCCGGGAACAGCACGTTGTTGGAGGCCAGCATCAGCGTGCGGGCTTCCATCTGTGCTTCCAGCGACAGCGGCACGTGAACAGCCATCTGGTCACCGTCGAAGTCGGCGTTGAATGCCGCGCAGACCAGCGGGTGCAGCTGGATGGCCTTGCCTTCGATCAGCACCGGCTCGAACGCCTGGATCCCCAGGCGGTGCAGCGTCGGCGCACGGTTCAGCATCACCGGGTGCTCGCGGATCACCTCTTCGAGGATGTCCCACACCACCGGCGTCTGGCTTTCCACTTCCTTCTTCGCCGCCTTGATCGTGGTGGCGATGCCCATCGTTTCCAGCTTGTGGAAGATGAACGGCTTGAACAGCTCGAGCGCCATCAGCTTGGGCAGGCCGCACTGGTGCAGCTTCAGCGTCGGGCCCACCACGATGACCGAACGGCCCGAGTAGTCGACGCGCTTGCCCAGCAGGTTCTGACGGAAACGACCGCCCTTACCCTTGATCATCTCGGCCAGGGACTTCAGCGGACGCTTGTTGGCGCCGGTCATCGCCTTGCCGCGACGGCCGTTGTCCAGCAGCGAATCCACCGCTTCCTGCAGCATGCGCTTTTCGTTGCGCACGATGATCTCGGGCGCCTTCAGTTCCAGCAGGCGCTTCAGGCGGTTGTTCCGGTTGATGACGCGACGATACAGGTCGTTCAGGTCCGAGGTGGCGAAACGGCCGCCATCCAGCGGTACCAGCGGACGCAGTTCCGGCGGCAGCACCGGCAGCACTTCCAGGATCATCCACTCGGGCTTGATGCCCGAACGCTGGAACGCCTCGAGCACCTTCAGGCGCTTGGCGAACTTCTTGATCTTGGCTTCGGAACCGGTGGCCTGCAGCTCGGCGCGGATCTGTTCGATCTGCTTCTCGATGTCGATGCCGCGCAGCAGTTCACGGATGCCTTCGGCGCCCATCATGGCGACGAACTCGCCCTCGCCGTACTCATCGCACTTCGCGATGTAGTCGTCCTCGGACATGATCTGGCTCTTCTTGAGCGGGGTCATGCCCGGTTCCAGCACCACGAATGCCTCGAAATACAGCACGCGTTCGATGTCGCGCAGCGTCATGTCCAGGACCATGCCCAGACGCGACGGCAGCGACTTCAGGAACCAGATGTGCGCAGTCGGCGCAGCCAGTTCGATGTGGCCCATGCGCTCGCGACGCACCTTGGCCAGCGTGACTTCGACGCCGCACTTCTCGCAGATCACGCCACGGTGCTTCAGGCGCTTGTACTTGCCGCACAGGCACTCGTAGTCCTTGATCGGGCCAAAGATCTTGGCGCAGAACAGGCCATCGCGTTCCGGCTTGAACGTCCGGTAGTTGATCGTTTCCGGCTTCTTCACTTCACCGTACGACCACGAACGGATCTTCTCGGGCGAGGCGAGGCCGATCTTGATCGCGTCGAACTGCTCTTCCTGCTGAACCTGCTTAAAGAGATCGAGCAATGCTTTCATTGCAACTCCTTGTTTCGCCGCGGCACCGAAGTCTGTTCGGGGCCACGGCATTCATCCTGTGGGAAATCTTCTCTGCCGGGTCTACCGGGCCGGCGCCCGCCGCAGCGGGACGCCGTCATCGCGCCGATCAGTAACGATCGAGATCGATGTCGATACCCAACGAGCGGATTTCCTTCACCAGCACGTTGAACGATTCCGGCATGCCGGCGTCGATCGAGTGCTCGCCCTTGACGATGTTTTCGTACACCTTGGTACGGCCGTTCACGTCATCGGACTTGACCGTCAGCATTTCCTGCAGCACGTACGACGCGCCGTAGGCTTCCAGTGCCCACACTTCCATCTCACCGAAACGCTGGCCACCGAACTGGGCCTTACCGCCCAGCGGCTGCTGCGTCACGAGCGAGTACGGACCCGTGGAGCGCGCGTGCATCTTGTCATCGACCAAGTGGTGCAGCTTCAGCATGTGCATCACACCCAGCGTGACCGGACGCTCGAACGCTTCGCCGGTGCGGCCGTCGTACAGCGTGACCTGCTGCTTCGACGGGGTCAGGCCCTTCTCCTTGGCGATCTCGTCCGGGTAGGCCAGGTCCAGCATGCGGCGGATTTCATCCTCATGCGCACCGTCGAACACCGGCGTTGCGAACGGCACGCCCTTCTTCAGGTTCGAAGCCAGTTCCAGCACTTCGGCGTCGGTCAGGCTGTCCAGGTCTTCCGGCTTGCCGCTCTCGTTGTAGACCTGGGCCAGCAGCTTGCGCAGCTCCTGTGCCTTGGTCTGCGCCTTGAGCATGTCACCGATGCGCTGGCCCAGACCGCGCGCGGCCCAGCCCAGGTGGGTTTCCAGAATCTGGCCCACGTTCATCCGCGACGGCACGCCCAGCGGGTTCAGCACGATGTCGGCCGGGGTACCGTCCGCCATGTACGGCATGTCTTCGATCGGCACGATCTTCGACACCACACCCTTGTTACCGTGACGACCTGCCATCTTGTCGCCAGGCTGCAGGCGACGCTTCACGGCCAGGTACACCTTGACCATCTTGATCACGCCCGGCGGCAGTTCGTCGCCCTGCGTGAGCTTCTTGCGCTTCTCTTCGAAGGCCAGGTCGAATTCGTGACGCTTCTGCTCGATGGCTTCCTTCACTGCCTCGAGCTGGGCCGCCACTTCTTCGTCGGCCGGACGGATGTCGAACCAGTGGTACTTGTCCAGATCGGCCAGGTACTCGCGGGTCAGCTTGGCACCCTTCGCCAGCTTCTTCGGACCGCCGTTGACGGGCTTGTCGAGCAGCAGGCGTTCCAGACGCTGGAATGCATCGCCTTCCACGATACGCAGCTGGTCGTTCAGGTCCAGGCGGTAGCGCTTCAGTTCGTCGTCGATGATCGACTGGGCACGCTTGTCGCGCGTCACGCCTTCGCGGGTGAAGACCTGGACGTCGATCACGATGCCGCTCATGCCCGACGGCACGCGCAGCGAGGTGTCCTTCACGTCCGATGCCTTCTCGCCGAAGATGGCGCGCAGCAGCTTCTCTTCCGGGGTCAGCTGGGTCTCGCCCTTCGGCGTGACCTTGCCCACCAGCACGTCGCCAGCCTCGACTTCGGCACCGATGTAGGTGATGCCGGACTCGTCCAGACGCGCGAGTTGCGCTTCGGCGAGGTTCGAGATGTCGCGCGTGATTTCTTCCGGTCCCAGCTTCGTGTCACGGGCGACGACCGACAGTTCCTCGATGTGGATCGAGGTGTAGCGGTCTTCGGCCACCACGCGTTCGGAGATCAGGATCGAATCTTCGAAGTTGTAGCCGTTCCACGGCATGAACGCCACCAGCATGTTCTGGCCCAGTGCCAGCTCGCCCAGGTCGGTCGAGGCGCCGTCGGCGATCACGTCGTTACGCGCGACGATATCGCCAACCTTCACCATCGGACGCTGGTTGATGTTGGTGTTCTGGTTGGAACGCGTGTACTTGATCAGGTTGTAGATGTCCACGCCGACTTCGCCAGCAACGGCTTCGTCGTCGTTCACACGGATCACGATACGCATGGCATCGACGTAGTCCACCACGCCGCCACGCATGGCCTGCACGGCGGTACCCGAGTCAACGGCCACGGTACGTTCGATGCCGGTACCCACGAGCGGCTTGTCCGGACGCAGGCAAGGCACGGCCTGGCGCTGCATGTTCGCGCCCATCAGTGCACGGTTCGCGTCATCGTGTTCCAGGAACGGCACCAGCGAGGCAGCGGCCGACACGATCTGCGACGGCGCCACGTCGATGTACTGCACGCGGTCCGGAGTCACCATGCGCGTTTCGCGCTCGGAGCCTTCGCGGGACGAGACCAGTTCATCGATCAGGGTGCCATCGGCATCCACGGTCGCGTTGGCCTGGGCCACCACGTACTTGCCTTCCTCGATGGCCGACAGGTAGTCCACCTGGTCGGTCAGCTTGCTGTCCACCACCTTGCGGTACGGCGTTTCCAGGAAGCCGTATTCGTTCAGGCGGGCGTACAGTGCCAGCGAGTTGATCAGGCCGATGTTCGGGCCTTCCGGCGTTTCGATCGGGCACACGCGGCCATAGTGGGTCGGGTGCACGTCACGGACTTCAAAGCCGGCGCGCTCGCGCGTCAGACCACCCGGGCCCAGTGCGGAAACACGGCGCTTGTGGGTGATTTCCGAGAGCGGGTTGGTCTGGTCCATGAACTGCGACAGCTGCGACGAACCGAAGAACTCGCGAATCGCCGACGAAATCGGCTTCGAGTTGATCAGGTCGTGCGGCATCAGGTTCTCGGTCTCGGCCTGGCCCAGACGTTCCTTGACGGCACGCTCCACGCGCGACAGACCGGCGCGGAATTGGTTTTCCGCCAGTTCGCCCACGCAACGCACGCGACGATTACCCAGGTGATCGATGTCATCGACCTCGCCCTTGCCGTTACGCAGGTTCACCAGGATCTTGATCGTCTCGAGGATGTCTTCGTCCTGCAGCACCATGCTGCCCTCGCCGCTCGGGCGCGACAGACGGCTGTTGACCTTCATGCGGCCAACGCGCGACAGATCGTACGACTCTTCGCTGTAGAACAGGCGCTGGAACAGCGCTTCCACGGCTTCCTCGGTGGGCGGCTCGCCCGGGCGCATCATGCGGTAGATCGCGATACGCGCGGCGGTCTGGTCGGCGGTCTCGTCCACGCGCAGCGTCTGCGACATGTACGGGCCCTGGTCCAGGTCGTTCGTGTACAGCGTCTGGATCTGCTTGACACCGGCTTCGCGCAGGTTTTCCAGCAGCGTCTCGGTCAGCTCGTCGTTGGCGTTGGCGATCACCTCGCCCGTGTCCGGGTCGATGATGTTCTTGGCAAGCACGCGGCCGAGCAGATAGTCTTCCGGCACGCTGATCAGCTTGGTACCGGCGGAGTCCAGGTCACGGATGTGCTTGGCGTTGATCCGCTTGTCCTTCTCCACGACCACGCGACCGTTCTTGTCCGCGATGTCGAAACGCGCCACTTCGCCACGCAGGCGCTCGGGCACGAATTCCAGCTGCGCGCCTTCCGACTGCAGCGTGAAGTTGTCGAACACGAAGAAGTGCGCCAGGATTTGCTCCGGCGTCAGGCCGATCGACTTCAGCAGGATCGTCACCGGCATCTTGCGGCGGCGGTCCACACGGAAGTACAGGATGTCCTTCGGATCGAATTCGAAGTCCAGCCACGAGCCACGGTACGGAATAATCCGTGCCGAGAACAGCAGCTTGCCCGAGCTGTGCGTCTTGCCCTTGTCGTGCTCGAAGAACACGCCCGGCGAACGGTGCAGCTGGCTAACGATGACACGCTCGGTGCCGTTAATCACGAAAGAACCGGTCGACGTCATGAGCGGAATTTCGCCCATGTAGACTTCCTGCTCCTTCACTTCCTTGACCTTGCCCGGGTTCTCGCGATCGTTGATGATCAGGCGAACCTTGGCACGCAGCGCCGAGTGGAACGTCAGGCCACGCTGCTGGCACTCCTTGACGTCGAACGGCGGGTTGGACAGGTGATACGAGACAAACTCCATACGGGCAAGCCCGTTATGGGAGGAGATTGGGAAAATCGCGCTGAAAGCGGCCTGCAGACCCTCTGTTTTGCGACGCGCGGTCGGCGTTTCCGCTTGCAAGAACTGGGTGTAGGATTCAATCTGGGTGGCAAGCAGGAATGGAACCTGATGAACCGTCGCGCGCTTCGCAAAGGATTTGCGAATGCGCTTCTTTTCGGTGAAGCTGTACGCCATGGGATCTCCGAATCATCGCAGGGCAGGCTGGACCTGGCCGGCACCTGAGGTGTTCAGCGACTGGGAGGGGATTTGGCGGTTGGCCGCTACCAACCTCTGGCTGACGGTGTCCGCACGCTGCGGGCGGTGTGGTCATTGCACGGCGCAATGCCTGTACTCGCCCGGGGGACACCCGACCAAACTTGTCTTCTGCAGTCGGTTCAGAAGACAAACATCAGCAACCACTTAGTGTGCCACTGATGTTTGGCTTCTGCTAAGGCAGCGAATGATTTCGCTCGCCAAGCAGTCTATCCATCACTTTATTTGCGCCCTGGCCGGTACTTCGATCCGCCGGGTGCCCAATCAAACACACCCACAGAAGCGCAAAAAGGCTGGCGCCGGGATTTCCCTTTGCCAGCCCCATCCGCGTGCCACGAGGGCACGCGCGGTACCACTTACTTGACGTCGACCTTTGCGCCTGCGTCTTCCAGCTTCTTCTTGGCGTCGGCAGCAGCAGCCTTGTCCACGCCTTCCTTGACAGCCTTCGGAGCGCCGTCAACCAGATCCTTGGCTTCCTTCAGGCCCAGGCCGGTGATTTCGCGAACAGCCTTAATCACGCCGACCTTGTTGGCGCCAACTTCGGCCAGGATCACGTTGAATTCGGTCTGCTCTTCAGCAGCAGCAGCACCGCCAGCGCCCGGGGCAGCAGCCACGGCCATAGCAGCGGCGGACACGCCGAACTTCTCTTCGAACGCCTTGACCAGGTCGTTCAGTTCCATCACGGACATCGAGCCTACGGCTTCGAGGATGTCGTCTTTAGTGATTGCCATTTGGAATACTCCTACTAGATGTGATTCGGTATCGGTAATGCGATCTGTCTTTGCGAGGCCTGCGACAGCTTAAGCAGCAGGGGCTTCCGCTTCTTCCGCGGGAGCGCCTTCGCTCTTCTTGGCAGCCAGGGCGGCCAGCAGACGGGCGAAGCCCGACACCGGTGCCTGCATGACGCCAAGCAGCTGAGCAATCAGTTCTTCGCGGCCCGGGATCGAAGCCAGTGCCTTGACGGCCACAGCATCGAGCACCTTGCCGTCATACGACCCAGCGCGCAGGACCAGCTTGTCGTTGGTCTTGGCAAAGTCGTTCAGAACCTTGGCCGAGGCCACTGCATCTTCGGAAATCCCGTAGATCAGCGGACCGGTCATTTGCTCTGCGAGGCCTGCAAACGGCGTACCTTCGACGGCGCGGCGAGCCAGCGTGTTCTTCAGAACGCGCAGGTACACGCCTTGCTGACGAGCGTTGGCACGCAGCTTGGTCAGATCGCCAACCGCAATGCCGCGATATTCGGCCACGACGATGGTCTGGGCCTTGGCGACTTGCGCCGAAACCTCAGCAACGACGGCCTTCTTATCTTCAATATTGAGTGGCACGGTTAAGCTCCAAAACGATGCGGTGCTCGGGAAATCTCCTCTGCAATCGCATCAGTCCAAACGAACGGCGTCCGATTGGCCCGAATCACCCGGGACATGCCCGGATTCATCAATCCCTTCGGGTGCGCCATCTGCGCTGGCGGGACGGCTGCCATCGGGCGATGCCCGCATGTGCCGACCGATTAAGTCCACGCTGCCTGATTGCTGCGGCATGAACACCAGCGGTCTTTGATAACCAGCGGTACCTGCCRTCGCGCTGCGTTGCCGCTGCGCGGTTGGCGGGCACCACTGCCCAAAGCCTTGCTTCGTCGCCCTTCGGCGCCGAAACCGACCCCGGCGATGCCGGGATCCTTCATTCCTGCCCTGGCCGGCGTTATCGGGAACCGGTCAGGTGAGTGCCGTCGGGCTTAGGCCGACAGCGAAGTCTGTTCGACGCGAACGCCAACGCCCATCGTGGACGACACGGCGATCTTGCGCAGGTACACACCCTTGCTGGTGGCCGGCTTGGCCTTGACCAGCGCGTCCAGCAGTGCGGACAGGTTGCTCTTCAGCGCGGTGTCTTCGAACGAACGGCGACCGATGGTGGCGTGGATGATACCGGCCTTGTCGACACGGAATTGCACCTGACCAGCCTTGGCGTTCTTCACAGCCTGGGCCACGTCCGGCGTCACGGTGCCAACCTTSGGGTTCGGCATCAGGCCACGCGGGCCGAGGATCTGGCCCAGCGTACCGACGATACGCATCGTGTCCGGCGAAGCGATCACGACGTCGAAATTCAGGTTACCGGCCTTCACTTGCTCGGCCAGGTCTTCCATGCCGACGATGTCAGCGCCAGCAGCCTTGGCGGCCTCGGCCTTTTCGCCCTGGGCGAACACGGCCACGCGCACCGACTTGCCGGTACCGGCGGGCAGCACCACGGAACCACGCACCACTTGGTCCGACTTCTTGGCGTCGATGCCCAGTTGCACGGCCACGTCGATCGACTCGTCGAACTTCGCCGAAGCGCAGCTCTTCACCAGGCCCAGGGCCTCGTCGATCGGGTAGAACTTGGTACGCTCGATCTTCGCCTTGTTGGCGGCGACGCGCTTGGAAACCTTAGCCATTTACAGACCCTCCACGGTGATGCCCATCGAGCGAGCCGAACCGGCGATGGTACGCACGGCGGCGTCCAGATCGGCGGCGGTCAGGTCAGCGTTCTTGGCCTTGGCGATGTCTTCAGCCTGGGCGCGGGTGATCTTGCCAACCTTGTCGGTATGGGGCTTCGGCGAACCCTTGGCGATGCCTGCTGCCTTCTTGATCAGCACGGTCGCGGGCGGCGACTTCATCACGAAGGTGAAGCTCTTGTCGGCGAAGGCGGTAATCACCACCGGCACCGGCAGACCAGGTTCCATGCCCTGGGTCTGGGCGTTGAACGCCTTGCAGAACTCCATGATGTTCAGACCACGCTGACCCAGTGCGGGACCAACGGGCGGGGAGGGATTTGCCTTACCAGCCGGAATTTGCAGCTTGATAAAGCCAATGATCTTCTTGGCCATTTCTACTCCAATCCAGATCCGGATTCCTCGGGAAAACGGATCCTGTTGAGTCGTAACGCGCTATCGCCATGCCTGTCGGCACAGCCTCACGCTCCTCTTTGGGCGGACCTCTCAGCCTGCCCTCTCTGTCCGCCCCGGCACTCGCGCGCCGCGGCGGTCAAATCCTTAAACCTTCTCGACCTGACCGAACTCGAGCTCGACCGGCGTTGCGCGACCGAAGATCGTGACCGAGACGCGCAGGCGCGACTTCTCGTAGTTCACTTCCTCGACGTTGCCGTTGAAGTCGGTGAACGGGCCGTCCTTGACGCGCACCATTTCGCCCACTTCGAACAGCGTCTTGGGACGCGGCTTCTCGACCCCTTCCTGCATCTGGGTCATGATCTTGTCGACTTCGCGCTGCGAAATCGGGCTCGGGCGGTTACGCGCGCCCCCCACGAAGCCGGTGACCTTGCTGGTGTTCTTCACCAGATGCCACGTCTCGTCGGTCATTTCCATTTCCACGAGCACGTAGCCCGGGAAGAAACGGCGTTCGGTCACGGACTTGTGACCACCCTTGATTTCCACGACTTCTTCGGAGGGCACCAGAATGCGGCCGAACTTGTCCTGCATCTCGGCGCGCTCGATGCGCTCCTGCAGCGCGCGCTGCACGCTCTTTTCCATGCCGGAGTAGGCGTGCACCACATACCAGCGCTTCTTCGACGAAGGCGATTCGGCTGCCGTGGTTTCCTGCTGAGCGTTATCCGCCATGTGTTACCTCTTATTTCCAGCCCAGCACGAGGGAGAAAATCACCCACTCGATGAGCTTGTCGGCCGACCACAGGAACAACGCCATGATCACTACAAAGGCAAACACGAGCCCGGTCATCTGACCGGCTTCCTTGCGCGTCGGCCAGACGACCTTTTTGACTTCCCGATACGATTCCTTGGCGAACCCCACGAAATCCTTGCCGGGGGCGGACACGAGCGCCACGACGACGCCCAGTGCGAGACCGGCGAACAGCGCCGCGCCACGCACGTACGACGGCTGCTGCGCGAGTATGTAGAAGCCGATCACTCCCGCAACCACCAGGAGCCCCGCGACGACGAGCAGCCATTTGCCGCTCGAGGCGCCTACGGTTTCGACATTGGGATTGGCCATGTTTCGCAAACGAGACTAAGCCGCGTCACGATTCATTCTCGSGACGCGGCTGATTGATTTGGCAGGGGCAGAGGGAATCGAACCCCCAACCTTCGGTTTTGGAGACCGACGCTCTGCCAGTTGAGCTATACCCCTAAAAACAACTTCGGGGTCGACGATTCCGCCAACCCCTCTGGCAGACGACCACGGCCGGTTGGTGCCGTGTTCGCCAGTATTACTGCTTAGTCGAGGATCTTTGCCACGACGCCGGCGCCGACGGTACGGCCGCCTTCACGGATAGCGAAGCGCAGACCTTCTTCCATGGCGATCGGGGCGATCAGCTTGACCGTGATCGACACGTTGTCGCCCGGCATGACCATTTCCTTGT